>NZ_VFMQ01000001.1:3010030-3311033 GCF_006715175.1 Curtobacterium citreum
CAGGCGAGCGAGACGCCGCCCTGTTCGACACCGTGTCGCCACATCGGCGGCGTCTCGGCAGATCCGGGGCGTCTCGTGGGACGGGGCGCGAATGGCCGAGTCAGCGTCACGGCCCAGCCACGCAGCTCTCACGGGCATCCGATCGGCGGCAGGGCCTCGGTCGTGACTAAGCCACGGTCGAGACTCAAACCGTGGCTACGGGACTGCTGCAGGTTTGGTTGACTCCTGACAGGTAGGGGCACTGGTTCCTGCTGGAAGGATGTGCGCCATGGTGAAGGCGTATCCGGAAGAGTTCCGCCGTGATGTGATCGCGGTCGCTCGGAAGGGTGAGGCGTCGGTGCGGCAGGTCGCGAAGGACTTCGGAGTGTCCGAGTCCTGCCTGGCCCGCTGGCTGCGCCTCGCGGACCGCGACGACGGCATCAGCGCTGCAGCGGCTCCGTCGGGGAGAGCGGTCGAGCAGGCGGAGCTGCGGGACGCGCAGAAACGGATCCGGTTGCTCGAGCAGGAGAACGAGATCCTCCGCCGGGCGGCGGCGTACTTCGCCCAGTCGCAGCTCCCAAAATGATCTACCCGCTGGTCCTCGAACTCGCCGCAGACCGGATCCCGGTCGCGGTGGCCTGCCGGGTGCTGGGATTCTCGAAGCAGGCGTTCTATCGGTGGCGTGCGAGCCCCGTGTCGAACCGCGACTGGGACGACGCGCACCTGACCAACGCTGCGATTGACGCGCACCGGGATGACCCGACGTTCGGGTACCGGTTCATCGCCGACGACCTCCAAGCGGCCGGCCACCGGGTTTCGGAACGGCGGGTGTGGCGGTTGTGCTCCCAGCAGCGGCTCTGGTCATTGCACGCGAAGAAACGCGGCCTGCACCGCAAGGCGGGACCACCAGTGCACGACGACCGGGTCCGACGGGCGTTCACGGCACCGGATCTGGACCGGTTGTGGTTGACGGACATCACGGAGCATCGGACCGGTGAGGGCAAGCTCTACCTCTGCGCGATCAAGGACGCGTGCTCGCGGCGCATCGTCGGCTACTCGATCAGTGACCGGATGCGTTCCTCGCTCGCCGTCGCGGCCCTGCAGATGGCAGTGCAGCGCCGGAACCCGGCCGGGACGGTCGTGCACTCGGACCGCGGCAGCCAGTTTCGTTCCAAGCGCTTCGTCCGTGCGATCGAGGACGCCGGGCTGCTTGGGTCGATGGGGCGGGTCGGGGCGTGCGCGGACAACGCGGCGATGGAATCCTTTTTCGCGCTCCTG
Organism: Curtobacterium citreum; assembly: GCF_006715175.1. Lineage (NCBI taxonomy): Bacteria > Bacillati > Actinomycetota > Actinomycetes > Micrococcales > Microbacteriaceae > Curtobacterium > Curtobacterium citreum. The sequence goes on from NZ_VFMQ01000001.1 coordinate 3,011,288, forward strand.
CAGAAGAACGTCCTCAACCGGACACGATGGGCCACCCGGGAAGAGCTCCGGCTCGCGATCATCACCTGGATCGAAGCGACCTACCACCGGAAACGACGGCAACGAGGTCTCGGCAAGTTGACCCCGATCGAGTACGAGACGATCATCAACCCACAGGTCGCACTCGCGGCCTAAACGAATGAGTCAACCGAACCTGCAGCAGTCCCCATCACCGTCTGAGCCGTCGACGGTAGCGAAGCTGTGCCGGTAGGCATACAAGGGGTGCAGCACTCGGGCGTACGCCGCGAAACCCGTACCGACGACGCCACCCGGCGTCGCCCACCCCCCAACACGAGCACGCAACCAGTCCCCACGGCGGGTGTCCGTAATGAGCGGCATGCCGTCACCGTACCGACCACAACCGGACACGCCCCGACCCCGGGAGGCAACGACCTGAGACTGCTTACGGTTCCAACTGCTCGTAACGGAGGTAGGTGTGGACCGTCTCCCGACTGACGCCGTACTCCCGCTCCGACATCGACTCCGGCACCCCAGCACCCGCACGGTCCAGGAGCAGGAGCAAGCTCAAACCGATTCAGCAGCGAGGTGCGCGGCTAGCTGTCTACGGGGAACAAAAGGGCGCCACGGTCTTCCGGTTGAACCGGAAGCCCGTGGCGCCCTCGTCGAAACGTCAGTTCTTTGACTGGTCGTCGTTCTTCGTGTCCCACTCGATTGTCAACTGGGAGTTGAGGACACCGGAGGCGGCAGCCCCGGCCGGAAGACCCTCGCTCTCATCAACGAGGACTCGTGTTGCCTGAGCCTGATAGGGAGGGTGAGGAGTCATTTCCCACTCCACCCCGACGGGTTCGCCGACGGCGAGGTAGCCGAAGGTTCGGCCTTCGATCGCGCTGAAGTGCACCCAGACGCCGCCGTCAACCTCATCGACGTCGACAACACCCCAACCTTCGTCGCCATCCCAGCTGCGGACGACCCCTGGCACTGGCATCGGAGATCCCTAGCAGGAGGTAGCCGACCCGCAGCGGTTGCCCGTTGCGGTGAACGATCCGTACACCTGAAGGGTCGCAGTACCGTTGCCCTTCACACGCCAGGTGTACACGCCCGAGTAGGCGATGTGCGTTCCGTCGGGCGAGCCGCTGTAGTTACCGTGGAACTGGTACGAGCAGTTCACCGTGTGTCCCGACTGAGCCTGCTGCGACTTCCCGTTCTTCGTCCAGTGCTGCGGGGCTTCGGTGACGAGGCCCGTAGCTGTCGCGCAGGCGGCTGGCGAGAGCTTGATGCCCCACGGGACGGTGTTCCCTCCGCACTGGTGCTGCACGGTGTAGCTGAGGTTTGCGTCCGAGAACTTGTAGAACTTGTTGCAGAGAAGCTTCGTCCCCTGTGGCCCGGCGACTGCGGGGCTTGCCGCTGCCCGACTCGCGACCTGCGCCGGCTGATCCGCGTTGACGTCATCGGCAGGAGTGACGTCTCGGACGGACTGCAAGGTCCCGGTCGAGGATGTCGTGCTGGATGTTCCGTCGCTGTTGGTGATCGTCAGCGTGCTTGAGAGAACAGGCTGATCAGTGTCAGCCGTGGTGGCGTCGGCATGCGCCGGCGCCGCAAGAGTGAGTGAAAGAAGGACGGCCCCCAGTGGCAATGCCCACAGTGCCGAGCGCTTCGATGTGATTCGCATGGTGCTCCCCTCGTACGGCCGAGTGCCGTGTGATCCCTTCTACCGCAGCTGCGACGCGGGTCGCGTCATCCCCTCGAATGATCGGGTAGCCACGCGGCTACCCAACGCACAGATGCGTCCGGCTTGCCACCACTGCGTCAGTTGACGGCTGCGCTCACTTCTGGCGAGGTCGTCTAGCGCGACCGAGGAGCAAGCAGAGTCCTCCAAGGAGTAGGCAAATCACGCCGGCAATCGCGAAGAGCCCAGCGCTAGCCAACCGTTCCTTCAGCAAGAATGCGAAGGCAGTGATGAAACCGCCGAACGCGAACACCATGAGGATCGTACCGGTGTCGCTGGCGGATGATCGCCACGATCGTCGCCCTTTGCGGCGGGTGAGGCCGAGGAAGTCGGCGGCGTTCCGGAGTCGCATCAGTTCACCGTTCGGCGATACATGAACCACTGCGTCCCAGAGAGCCACGGCGTGAGCACCAAGCCGCAAAGCACGGCATCAGTCCCCGTCGCTAATCGCGACGTCCGGTGGCCGCGGTCGGAGGCACTAGGAACTCCGTGCTCGTTCATCATCGACCTGGTCGCTTGAAGTGGAGAACGGGTCGCCTCGTTCACGGAGCGCGCGTTGCTCGTTCAGTGGGATTCAGGCACGGCGCGCACGTAAGTTGAATTTGCCACACCGCGTTCATTCGCGGGACCGTGCTGGCTACTTCTCCGGGATCATCGGATCGTGCGTTTGGGGAAACAAATGACGAGTGATGACGAGCATCAGGCCGACTACCTGCGCCACGCTACCCCCCGCCCAAGTGCTGAGAACCACGGGGCTTGCTTCCTTGCCGAAGTAGATCATGTAAGCCACGATCCCGAGGACGCTCACGGTAGCGAACGCGAGCACGATCCCGTACACAGTCCAGAACAGGACCGGCCTCCACTTCGTGTTTTGGCCAGCCTGGTTCGCGACCTCCTCGGCCTGCTTGTTCCGCGCCGCTTCGTAGTCGTCGACCGGTGTCGACGCCGTCTGCATGCGGACGATTGCCTCTTGCCAGTTCGGCTGAAGCCGGTAGGGAACGTCTCCGCTCAGATCTTCTGCTGGCTCTTCACCAAAGTTGAATGGAGGATCAACATCCGGCTCCGAATCGTTCTGAAGACCCAAGTTGTCGTCAATGCCCGCCATCGAGAAGTCCGAGAGCGCGGAGACGGCTGCGGACTGCCGGCTGCGAGACGACGAAGCGATCCGACAGCGACGCGACGCTGAGGCCCTCGTCCGCTGCAGCGATGAACTCGCGCGTCGGCATTAACAGATTAGCCGCGAAATGCTCTGCGAACCACTCGCGCGCGTCGTTGGGCTTGGCATTGCGATGGTCGACGAACGAATACTCACCGTCGTCTTGGCGCTCTCTCTCGAACCAGTGGCCGAGTTCGTGGGCGCACGTGAAGTTCTGCCGCAGTAGCGGCTCGTTTGCATTGATGACAATCTCGGCCGGTTCCCCAGCACGCTTGCTGATCCTCCCCGACTCGTCATCGTCGAGGTAGGCACGGTACACGCGCATGCCGAGCTTCATCGCGATACGTGCCGGGTCGACTGGGATCTGCCCGTCCCAGTGCTGCTGTAGGGCACGGAGGGCCGCGGACCGAGCTACGTCTTTGACAAGTGCCATGGTCAGACCTCCCTCCACACGTGCGTCGCAAAATCAAACGCTAGCAGCGGCTCGTCTGTTCCCTCCGCTACGGCGCGATCTGGATGCAGACCGAACGCAGGTCGCACCGCAGGCACAACCTCGATACCACTGACGGCACGGGAGCCGAGGTCGCATGGGCCAGAGTTGATGTCGCACGGAGCGCCGCGTGCTTCCGAAAGCCAGCTCTTCGATCCGCACCAACATTGAGATGCACGGCCTCGACCCATCAACATGGACGGGTCGAGACCGTTAACATCCCCGGTGCGGAGACGGAGGGATTTGAACCCTCGGTCCCCTAAGGGGGACTCCACCTTAGCAGGGTGGTGCACTCGGCCTGACTATGCGACGTCTCCACGCACTCTCGCGAGTGCTGCGACCACCATACAGGAGGACGAGCACCCCCACGAACGCGGCGCGAGACGGCGCGAACCTGCCGGTCCCCTGAAGTGGGGACACCAGGGGGTTGTCGGGACGTACCCCGGTCAATAGCATCATCGGGACGCGACGATCACATTCCGGGGTTCTCCCTCGCAGTCGCGACACAGCACCGGACGCCGTTCCCACTCGATCCGAGCCCGGCGCGCCCGATCGCGCGGCGCTCGGAGGGGAACGGACAGGGGGCGCGGACCAGGTCCGCGCCCCCGCTCTGGTTCTGCGACCCCTGCGACGCTGCGTCCGGCACCCCGGCGCCTGCTACCGGGCCGTTCGCGAGGCCGGTCAGGAGCCGAACGCGCGCGAGCAGGTCTGCTGATCGGCGGACTGCCCCTGCAGGCCGTCGATCGTGTCGGCCGACGACGGCACCGCGGGCGCTGATGATGCGGGCGGAGCCGACGCCGACGGAGCCGACGCGGACGGGGCCGGGGCCGACGGCGTGGACGGTGCCGCCGGGGCGGCGGGTGCCGCCGTCGCCGGCGCCTGCTCCGACCCGATGCCGGTGCTGTCCGCCCCGAGCGAGAACGACTGGTCCGCCTCGATCTTGGCGAACAGTTGGTCGGCGAGAGCGGTCGTCGGCTGGACCTTGCCCGCGTAGACACCGGTCCCGCCGGTGGTGCCCGGGTACTGCACGAAGTTCACCTGCGACAGCGGCAGGTCCTGGAGCGCCCGACCCATCTGCACCATCGTCCCGACGTCGTTCAGGCTCTGGGACAACTGCATGTTCGAGGCGGCGGCCCGCGCGAGCTTGTAGAGCGTCGGGGGCGAGGTCAGTGTGTCGTTCGACTGCACCGTCCGCAGCAACGAGGACAGGAACACCTGCTGGCTCGAGATCCGCCCGAGGTCGGAGCCGTCACCGACACCGTGCCGGGTCCGCAGGAAGGCCAGGGCCTGGTCCCCCTGCAACGTGTTCGTCCCGGCGGGCAGGTCGAGCCCGGTGTAGCGGTCGTGGATCGGCTGGGCGACGCACACCGGAACGCCGCCGATGGCGTTCGACATCTCGATGACGCCCTTGAACGACACGGCGGCGGAGTACTGGATCGGCAGACCGGTCAGGCCCTGCACGGTCTGGACGACGCAGTTCAGCCCCCCGTCACCCCACGCGGAGTTGATCGGCTGCGCCGCCATCGCGGGCGTCGATCCGCTGCCGTCCGGCTTCTGGCACGCCGGGATCGGCGTGACGAGGTCGCGCGGGATGCTGACCGCGGTCGCGTTCGAGTGGTCGGCCGAGACGTGCAGCAGGATGGTGACGTCGTTGAGCGTGGCGTCCCGTTCGCCGTAGTCGGTCCCCTGCGCTGGGTCGTTGTCCGTGCCGACGACGAGCACGTTGAAGCCGCCCTGGTACGAGCTCAGCTCGGTGTCGTGTGCCTTCGCTGCTGGCTGCCCCTGGATCGCGACGCCGTCACCGAAGTCGTCGGTGACCTGCTTCGCGGCGATGGCGGCGACCGACGCGGTGCTCACGAGGGCCACGGCAGCGACACCTGACAGGACCTTCGTGACCGACCGCAGCGGGTGGCGTCGGCCGAGGCGTCCGTGGCGTGCGATGCCGGTCGCTCGGTTCAGCCGGTGGGACCGGTCCCGGACGTCGTTCATCGTGCTCCCTGTCGTGCGCGGACATCACCGGCGAACCAGACTGCAACACCGATCCTGGCGATCCCGTGCGAAGCCCTCGTCGTCGGGCGACCGAGCGACGGGACCCCGTCACGCCGCCGAACGGAACCGCTCGGGGAGTGCGATGAGGTCGCGGGACAGGCCGACCAGCACCGCCGCACATTCGTCGACCTGGTCGCGTTCCGCCGCGGCGAGCGCCCGTTCGACCTGCCGCAGGCGCTCACGCCGCCCGACGACCGCGTCGATGCCGTTCGCTGCGGCGACGTCGTCCGTGAAGAACATGTCGAGCACGGCCCGCTGCGCGACCAGCCAGTCGGCACTGATGAGCGCCCCACGCCGTCGGAGGGTCCAGGACCCGAGCTCGACGAGTGCCCCGGCCTCGGTCGCACAGTCGTCGAGCCACTCCGGACGGAAGCGTTCGACCGTCGCGGGCGCCGCCACAGGGGGTTCCCCGACCAGGCTGCGCGTGATCCGGAGCCGCTCGACCATCTGCCCCACCGTCCACTGGGCGACCACCACGCCGATGTACCGCTGCACGCTGACGAGCCGCAGTGCCTCGAGCGGGACGAGGGCTTCGCGCACCGGGGTCCGCGACACCTGCATGTCGTTCGCGATGTCGTCGAGCCGGAGCCGCTGCCCGCGCCGGTAGACCCCGCGCAGGACGTTCTCGAGCAGCTTGAGGAAGACCGCGTCCCGGAGCAGACTGCGGCGGATGGCAGACGGGTCCGGGACACCGCCGGCGGAGGCCGATGCGCGTTCCATCCAGTCATGGTCAGCCACGGCGACCGCCGGGTTCGCCGGTCGCCGTGGAGCCGTGGATGGAGTCGGACGAGCACGCCGTGTGGAGGAGCATCCCACGAGGGTTGCAGCGCGACGATCGCCGCGCTAAACACTCCGGATACGAAATACTACTTCTTCGACGACTCCGTCAGGACGGACAGCGGTTGCGTGATGTCCTCGAGGCCCTTCCGCGCAGAGTCGACCCCGAAGATCAGTGCGACGACACCGCCGACGATCATCACCCCCGAACCGAGCAGGTAGCCCCAGAAGAGCGGGTCGCGCGACGACCCGTCACCGATGAACGCACCGTAGATCGTCGGCGCGATCGCACCGAAGATCTGGGCCAGGGCGAAGAAGTACGAGATCGCCTGCGACCGCAGCTCGAGCGGGAAGATCTCGCTGACGGTCAGGTAGGCACTCGACGCACCGGCCGACGCGAAAAAGAACGACACGCACCAGAACACGACCTGCACGGTGGCGCTGATCGCGTCCGCCCGGAACAGGAAGGCCGACGTCGCGAGCACCAGGCCCGACACCAGGTAGGTCAGGAAGATCATCTGCCGACGACCCCAGGTGTCGAAGAACCGGCCGAGGATGATCGGGCCGAGCAGGTTGCCGATCGCGAACGGGAAGAAGTAGATCGACGTCTGCGAGGTCTTCAGCCCGAAGAAGTTCGTGAGGACGAGCGCGTAGGTGAAGAAGATCGCGTTGTAGAGGAACGCCTGCGTGATCATCATCGTCGCCCCGACGAGCGTGCGGGTCGGGTACTGCCGGAGCAGCACGCGCGCGATCGTGAGGAACCCGACCTTGTCGAGCGGCGTGACCGTGAGCGCCTTCGAGTCGTCGACGTCGGGCAGGCGCTGACCGGTCGACTTCTCGACCGAGTCCTCGATCTCCGAGACCGTCCGTTCAGCCTCCTCCTCGCGGCCGTGCGTCATCAACCACCGCGGACTCTCCGGGATGTGCCGACGCAGGAAGATGATCGCGATGCCGAGCACCGGGCCGAGGAAGAAGCCGATCCGCCAGCCGATGTTCTCGGCGAAGATCGAGGTGTCGAGCAGGTAGATGTTCGCGAACGCACCGAGCGCCGCACCGCCCCAGTACGTGCCGTTGATGGCGATGTCGACGTGGCCGCGGTACTTCGACGGGATGAGCTCGTCGATCGCCGAGTTGATCGCCGCGTACTCGCCGCCGATGCCGAGCCCGGCGATGAACCGGAAGGCCGCGAGGAACCAGAAGTCCTGTGCGAGTCCCGCGATGCCGGAGCCGATCAGGTAGATCGCGAGCGTCAGGATGAAGAGCTTCCGCCGCCCGAGCCGGTCGGACATCCGGCCGAACACGAGCGCACCGATCACCTGTCCGAACAGGTAGATGGTGCCGAGGTACGTCACCTGCTGCGTGGAGAGGTGCAGGTCGGCCTGGAAGCCGGCGTTCGAGACGATCTGGATCTCGAGGCCGTCGAGGATCCAGGACACCCCCAACCCCACCACCACGCTCCAGTGGAACCGCGTCCACGGCAGCCGGTCCATCCTGGCGGGCACCAGGCTCTTGATCGCCCCGTTCGTCGTACTGCTCACGAGAGCGGACCGTACTCCGGAGATTCCAGGCTGGTTCCCAGTGGGAGTGCAGCTTTGCGTCCTCACAGAATCAGGGAGGTGCGGTGCTGCAGACGCGAGCCGTCACGTCCGACCAGCCCCGTGCCTCCCGTCGGTACGGTGGCGAGGTGCCGCTGCAGAACTCGACCGACCGCATCCTGACCACCCACACCGGGTCGCTGCCCCGGACGCCCGAGCTGACCGCGCTCCTGGTCGCCCGCGACCAGGGCGCCGCGTACGACGAGCGGGCGCTCCGCGAGGAGACCGCCGCCGTCCTGGCCCGGACCGTCGACGCCCAGCTCGACGTCGGCCTGGACGTCGTCAACGACGGCGAGGTGCCGCGCGTCGGCTTCTCCACCTACATCCGCGAGCGCCTGTCCGGCTTCGGTGGGACGGGGCACCGCAAGCCGACGCTCGACTCGGTCAAGTTCCCGGAGTACGCGGCGTTCCAGGCCCGCCAGATCGACGAGGGCGCGACGTTCGCGCGGGTCTGGGACACTCCGGTCGCGCAGGGGTTCCTGGAGTACGACCCGGAGCGCGCCGGCATCCGGGAGGACCTGGACGGCTTCGCCCGCGAACTCGACCGCAACGCCGCGGCCGGCCGCACGCCAGCCGGCACCTTCCTGTCCGCGGCGACCCCCGGCATCGTCGCGACGACGCTCCTGCTCGACGAGCAGAACCCGCACTACCGGGACCACCGCGAGTACGTCTTCGCGCTCGCCGAGCAGCTCCGCGTCGAGTACGAGGAGATCGCCGCGCGCGGGCACGTCCTGCAGCTCGACGCGCCGGACCTGGCGATGGAGCGGGTGATCCACTTCGGCGACGCGTCGCTCGACGAGTTCCTGGCCGCCGTGGACCTGCACGTCGACGCGCTCAACCACGCGCTCCGCAACATCCCGAAGGAGCAGACCCGACTGCACGTCTGCTACGGCAACTGGCAGGGGCCGCACCAGGACGACGTCCCCGTGGACGTGCTGCTCCCGCACCTGTACCGGGCCGAGGTCGGGGCGTTCAGCATCCCGTTCGGCAACCCGCGGCACGCGCACGAGTTCCCGGCGTTCCGTGACCTGCCGCTGCCCGAGGACGCGGTGCTCGTCCCCGGCGTGATCGACGTCACGACGAACTACCTCGAGCACCCGCAGCTCGTCGCCAACCGGATCGTCGAGGCCGCCGAGGCCGTCGGCGACCCCACGCGCGTCGTCGCCGGGACGGACTGCGGGCTCGCGACGTTCGCGAGCTACGAGTTCGTGGCGTCGGACGTGGCGTGGGCGAAGCTCCGCGCGCTCGTCGAGGGCGCCGAGATCGCGTCGCGCCGCCTGTTCGGCTGACGGCGGGCGAGGCGGCGCACGCCCCGTACGTGGGGACGGGACGGCCGGGAGGATCGCGGCCGGGTCCGCCACGCGGCCACCGTCGACACTGTCGGTGCGCGGGCGTAGCGTCAGACACGTGACCCGACCCACCATGAGAACGGTCGGCGAGCTCCGCGCTGCTGGGCACGTCCAGAAGTCGGTCCGCGCCGAGATCCGCGACAACCTCCTCCAGGCCCTCCGCGAGGGCCGCGACCCGTGGCCCGGCCTGCACGGCTTCGCCACCACCGTCGTCCCGCAGCTCGAACGCGCCCTCATCGCCGGGCACGACGTCGTGCTGCTCGGCGAGCGCGGGCAGGGCAAGACCCGCCTGCTGCGCACCCTGCAGGGCCTGCTCGACGAGTGGACCCCCGTGATCGCCGGCTCCGAGCTCGGCGAGCACCCGTTCGAGCCGATCACGACGGCGAGCATCCGCCGCGCCGCCGACCTCGGGGACGCGATGCCGATCGAGTGGCGGCACCGCGACGAGCGCTACGTCGAGAAGCTCGCGACACCGGACACGAGCGTCGCGGACCTGATCGGCGACGTCGACCCGATGAAGGTGGCCGAGGGACGCAGCCTCGGCGACCCCGAGACGATCCACTTCGGCCTGATCCCCCGGGGGCACCGCGGCATCGTCGCGATCAACGAGCTCCCGGACCTCGCCGAGCGCATCCAGGTCGCGATGCTCAACGTGATGGAGGAACGCGACGTCCAGATCCGCGGCTACGTGCTGCGCCTGCCGCTCGACGTGCTCGTCGTCGCGAGCGCGAACCCCGAGGACTACACGAACCGCGGCCGGATCATCACGCCGCTCAAGGACCGCTTCGGCGCCGAGATCCGCACGCACTACCCGATCGAGCTCGACGACGAGATCGCCGTCATCCGGCAAGAGGCGCACCTGACCGCCGACGTGCCGGACGCCCTGGTCGAGATCCTCGCGCGCTTCACCCGGGCGCTCCGACAGTCCAGCGCGGTCGACCAGCGCAGCGGCGTGAGCGCCCGCTTCGCGATCGCCGGCGCCGAGACGATCTCGGCCGCGGCCGTCCACCGCGCGGCCCGCCAGGGCGAGGAGCACGCCGTGGCGCGGCCGATCGACCTCGAGACCGCGGTCGACGTGCTCGGCGGCAAGATCGAGTTCGAGAACGGAGAAGAGGACCGGGCGGACGAGGTCCTCGAGCACCTGCTCCGGACCGCGACCGCCGAGACCGTCCGGGCACGCTTCCGGGGCATCGACTTCGACGTCCTCATCGAGGCGCTCGACGGCGGGACGATGGTCACCACCGGCGAGCAGGTCAGCGCCCGGGCGTTCCTCGAGGGCCTGCCGTCTATCGGCGAGTCCGACCTGTACGACCAGGTGTGCGAGCGACTCGGTGCCACGGACGACGGCGAACGGGCCGGCGCGATCGAACTGGCGCTCGAAGGGCTCTTCCTCGCCCGCCGCATCAGCAAGGAGTCCGGGGGCGGCGAGGCCGTCTATGGCTAGGCAGAACCGCCGCCTGTCCCGCGACGCCCGCTACGGGAAGTACGAGGGCGGACCCGATCCGCTCGCGCCGCCGGTCGACCTGTCCGAGGCGCTCGACGCCATCGGTGAGGACGTCATGGGCGGCACCTCGCCCGAGCGTGCCATCCGCGAGTTCCTCCGGCGCGGCGGCGAGACGCAACGGGGCCTCGACGACCTGATGCGCCGGGTCGCCGAGCGTCGCCGGGAGCTGACCAGCCGGAACAACCTCGACGGGACCCTGCAGCAGGTGCGGCAGCTCCTCGACGACGCCGTGCTGGCCGAGCGGGGCGAACTCGCCCGCAACGTCGACCTCGACGACGGCGACCGGGCCCTGGCCGAGTTGCAGCTCGACAGCCTGCCGCCGTCGCCCGCTGCCGCCGTGCAGGAACTGAACGGCTACGACTGGACGAGCCCGCAGGCACGCCAGAAGTACGAGCAGATCAAGGACCTGCTCGGGCGCGAGGTGCTCGACCAGCGGTTCGCCGGGATGAAGCAGGCGCTCGAGGACGCGACCGACGAGGACCGTGCCGCGGTCTCCGAGATGATGCGCGACCTCAACCAGCTGCTCGAGGACCACCGCGCGGGGACGGACACCCCGGAGCAGTTCGACGCGTTCATGGCGCAGCACGGGCAGTACTTCCCGTCGAACCCGGCGAACGTCGAGGAGCTCCTCGACGACCTGGCCGCCCGGGCCGCCGCCGCGCAGCGCATGCGCAACTCGATGACCCAGGAGCAGCGGGACGAGCTCGACGCCCTGGCGCAGCAGGCGTTCGGCTCCCCCGACCTGATGAGCCAGCTCGGCCAGCTCGACGACACCCTCCGATCCCTCCGCCCCGGCGAGGACTGGGGCGGCGCCGAGCGGATGGACGGCGAGCAGGGCCTCGGGCTCGGCGACGGCACCGGCGTGTTCCAGGACATCGCCGACCTCGACGCCCTGGCCGACCAACTCGCGCAGTCCGGGCCCGGTTCGGACCTCGCCGACCTCGACCTCGACGCCCTGCAGCGCCAGCTCGGCGAGCAGGCCGGCGTCGACGCGCGGACCCTGCAGCGGCTCGAGCAGGCCCTGCGGAACTCCGGTGCCGTGCAGCGCGGCGCGGACGGGCAGCTCCGGCTGACCCCGAAGGCCATGCGGCAGCTCGGCAAGAGCCTGCTCAAGGACGTCGCCGAGCGGATGTCCGGACGCCAGGGCGCGCGGGACCTCCGCCGCTCGGGGGCGTTCGGCGAGCCCTCGGGTGCGACGCGCCCCTGGGCCTTCGGCGACACGGAGCCGTGGGACCTCCCCCGGTCGATCACGAACGCCCTCGTGCGCACCGCGGCCGATGGTCGCGACGGAGCCGGCGTGCGGCTGACGATCGACGACGTCGAGGTGCAGGAGACCGAGGCGCGGACGCAGGCGTGCGTGGCGCTCCTCGTCGACACGTCGTTCTCGATGGCGATGGAGGACCGCTGGGTCCCGATGAAGCGCACCGCCCTCGCGCTGCACACCCTCGTCAGCATCCGGTTCCGCGAGGACGACCTGCAGCTCATCGCGTTCGGCCGCGAAGCCGAGGTGATGGACATCGAGCAGCTCGTCGGGCTCGACGCCCAGTGGGACAAGGGCACGAACCTGCACCACGCGCTGCTGTTGGCGAACCGGCACTTCCGGAAGCACCCGACGGCGCAGCCCGTGCTGCTCATCGTCACGGACGGCGAGCCGACGTCGCACCTCGAGCCGAACGGGCAGGTGTGGTTCGGCTACCCGCCCGACCCGGTGACGATCGCGCTCTCCGTCCGGGAGCTCGAGAACGCCGGACGCCTCGGCGCGCAGACGACGTTCTTCCGGCTCGGCGACGACCCGGGGCTCGCGCGCTTCATCGACGCGATGGCCCGACGCGTGGACGGGTCCGTGGTCGCGCCGGAGAACGACGACCTCGGGGTCGCGGTCGTCGGCTCGTACCTCGGTGCACGACAGGGTGGCACGCCGCTGTTCGGCGGCTGGGGTCGCGACGAGTGGGGCGGCTGACCGGGACCCCGGTCCGTCGGACCACGGCCGACCCTGACCCACGATCCGTCGGGCCTCGGCTGATGAGGTCCGGTCAGAACAGCGGCCAGGGCACCGCCGATCCGTGCCCCGGCGGCGGCGGGAACATCCCGACGGCGCGGAGCGCCGCGCACCGGGCCCGGGTGTTGTCGATCTCGGCCGGCGTCAGGTGCTCGGCGAGCGCCGCCCCGAGGTCCCCTCGGAGTGCCTCGGCCACCCGGTCGAGTCCCTCGAGCTCGTCCGGGTCGAGCGGTTCCCCGATCCACCCCCAGAGCACGGTGCGGAGCTTGTGCTCGACGTGGAAGGTCAGGCCGTGGTCGACGCCGTACCGGTGCCCGTCCGGCATCGCGAGCACGTGCCCGCCCTTGCGGTCGGCGTTGTTCACGACGACGTCGAACACCGCCATCCGCCGGAGGGCCGCGGTGTCCTCGTGCACGAGGGTCACCGGGCGGTCGCGCTCGTCGATCGCCTCGAGCACGGGGAGCCACGGCGACCCCTCGGCGTCGGCCTCTGCGGTCGGGACGAGGTCGACGGCGTCCTGCTCGGGGTCGACGTCCTGCCACCGCTGCACCATGCCGGGGCCGAACGGCCCGTCGTCCACGAGCCAGGTGGGCGGCACGACGTCCCAGCCGAACGCCTGGGACACGAGGTGCGCCGCGACCTCGCGCCCGGCGAGGGTGCCGTCCGGGAAGTCCCAGAGGGGGCGTTCGCCCTGCACGGGCTTGTAGACGACGGACTGCCCGTCGAGCTCGGCGAGGAACGTGGCGTTCGAGGCCTCGCGGATGCGCGCTCGGATCGCGAACGAGCCGTCGGCGGGGCGCGGACCGTCCGGAATGGGCGAGCCGTCGCTCATGCGTCGCCGGGCCGGCGTCCGGCGGCGACGACCTCGCGCGTGCGCTCGACGAAGGCGCGTGCGCTGCCGACGGGGATCTTGACCTGGAAGACCTCGGCGGGCTCGGGGATCTCGACGACGGCGTCGACCTCGTCGCCGTCCTCGTCCGTCTCGGTGACGATCTCGAGCTCCTCGTCGATCGGGTACGCCTCGATCACCACCTGCGCCGTCGCGGGGTCGAAGCCCAGGCTGAGCGCACCGGCGCGGAACTCGGGCTCGACGGGTTGGTCGAGCGGAGCCGCGTCGCGGAGTTCGGTCGGCGCGGACGCGGGGACGCTGAAGCGGTTGTCGTCGACGGTCGCGACCTCGTCCAGGAGTTCGGAGACCTTCTCGGCGAGGACCGCGGACTGCTCCTTCTCGAGCGCGACGCTGGTGACCCGGCGGCCGTCGCGTGCCTGCAGGTAGAAGGCGCGCTCGCCCGGGCGGCCGACCGTCCCGACGACGAGACGTTCCGGCCAGTCGAAGCCGTGCACGATGGTGGGCATGCCCCGATTGTAGGAGGGCCCGCCGACGCCCGTTCAGGCTCCGGCGGTCCCCGGACGGTCGTGGCCCGCTCCCCCGCCGACGGCTGCGTCACCGGAGGGCGCCGGGGCCGCGGCGAGCCACGACAGGTCCCCCGAGTCGGTGTTCGTCGCGACGACCTCGGGACGGTGCTCGCCGTAGCGCACGACGGACACCGACGCCGGTCCGACCGCGATGCGCTGGAACAGGTCGAGGTGCATGCCGAGGGCGTCGGCGAGGACGGACTTCACGATGTCGCCGTGGCTCACCGCGACCCAGACGGCGGTCGGGCCGTGCGCCGCCTCGACCTCGGCGTCGATGCGCCGGATCGCCGCGACCGCGCGGGACTGCATGGTCTGCATGGACTCCCCGCCGGGGAACACGACCGCGCTCGGGTTCGCCTGCACGGTGCGCCACAGCGGTTCCTTCGCCAGGTCGGCGAGCTTCCGCCCCTGCCACAGCCCGTAGTCCGCCTCGGTGATGGCGCGCTCGACGCGGACGTCCGGGCTGCTCTGCTGCTGGGCGAGGACCGCACGGGCGGTCTGCCGGCACCGTTCGAGCGGGCTCGTGACGAGGGCGGCGAGTGGGATGGGCGCGATGCGGGCGGCGGCACGGTCGGCCTGCTCGCGGCCGACGCGGTCGAGCGCGACCCCGGCGGTCCGGCCGGCGAGCACGCCGGTCGCGTTCGCCGTGGTGCGCCCGTGCCGGAGGAGGAGGACGGTCGCCATGCGCTCGATCCTAGGCCGCGACCGACGCCGCCCCCGCGGCCGACCCCGCGACCCGCCCGTCCACCACGGTCACCAGCGCGTCGAGCGCCCCACGGTGCACCAGGTCGTGCGTGACGAGCAGCGTCGCCGTCCCCCGCTCGTGCGTCAGCCGTGCGATGAGGTCCATCACGGCCCCGCCCCGCTCCTGGTCGAGCGCGCTGGTCGGTTCATCGACCAGCAGGACCGCGGGGTCGTGCACGAGCGCCCGGGCGATCGCGACGCGCTGCCGCTGTCCGCCGGACAACTGCGCGGGCCGCTTGTCCGCGTGCCCGCCGAGCCCCACGGCGTCGAGCAGGCCGTCCGTGCGCTCCCGGGTGACCCGTCGGCCGCGCGCGCCGCCGAGGTGCCCCATCACGAGCAGCTGCTCCCGTGCGGTCAGCGACGGCAGCAGGTTCGACTGCTGGAACACGATGCCGATGCGCTCCCGGCGGAAGGCGGTGGCCGCGTCCCGCGGGAGTACCGCGACGTCGACCGCGTCGACCCCGCTCCCGACGAGCACCCGCCCGGCGTCCGGCCGGATCAGGGTCGCCGCGACCGCGAGCAGCGAGGACTTCCCGGAGCCGGACGGCCCGGTGACGCCGGTCACCGTCCCGGCCGGCGCGGTCAGGGTCACGTGGTCGACCGCGGTGACACGGCGGTCGCCGTCGGGGAAGGTCAGGGTGACGTCGTCGAGGGTGATCATCGGTTGCTCCCGAGTGCGGTGAGGGGGTCGGCTGCGGTGACGGTACGGAGGGCGATCGCGGCGCCCGCGAGCCCGAGCAGGGCCATCGCGACGCCGGGCACCAGGGTGGTGAGCGGGCTGAGGAGGAACGGGAGCGTGCCGCCGGCGACCGCCCCGAGCACCGCGACGAGGGCGGTGCCCGTGCCGATCCCGAGGACGAGCACGACGAGCGCCTGCCCGAGGGCGTCCCGGACGAGCGACGCCGTGCTCGCACCGAGGGCCTTGAGCACCGCGACGTCGCCGGCGCGCTGCATGGTCCAGACGGTGAAGAACGCGCCGACGACCAGGGCGGAGACCCCGAACAGCATCGCGATCATGAGCGCGAGCGAGCCGACCTCGGACCGGAACGTCTCGAGTGCCGTCAGCGACCCGAGCGGCGTCGCGGCCGAGGTGTGCGTGGCCGCGGCGACGGCGTCCCAGTCCGGCGACCCGCTGACGGCCAGGAGCGTCGGTGCCCCGCTGCCCCCGAGCCGACGGTCGGCCGCGGCCCACGCGTCGGGCGTCATCGCGACGACCGGGGTGTGGCTGTACCAGGCGTCCCCGCCGACCGACGCGACGCGGTACGCCGTACCGGTGATGCTGATGCGGTCCCCGACCCACACGCCGAGTTCGGCGGCTGCGGCGGCCGACAGGCCGACGGCGTCGTCCCGGTCCGGCGCGAGCGCCGCGACGACGCCGTCGCCGCCGTGCGGCAGCCCGAACAGCGCCACCCCGACCGCAGCGGCGGAGGAACCACCGGTCGTCCCGCCGGCGCCGGTGGCGGCCCGCCCCTGCACGATGCCCACCGGGACCACCCGGTCGACGCCGGCCGACGTCTGCCAACCGGCCCGTGCCTCCCGTCCGATCTCGGACTCGCCGAACGACGGCTGCCCGTCGGACGGCTGCTGCAGCACGAGTCGGTCGCCGGGCAGGCCGAGCACGGCGGAGACGTTCTGCGACGCCAACCCGCCGGTCAGTCCGGCGAGGAACCCCACGAGCAGGGTGATGAGGGCCACGACGGAGCCGATGAGCACGAAGCGTCCGCGGGCGAACCGGAGATCGCGCCAGGCGACGAACACGGTCGTTCCTTCCCGGTCGTGGACCCTCCACGACCTCCGTCCCAGCGTCGCGTCCGTGCTCCCGACGGTCATCGCCGGGTCGATCGGTCCCGGGATCGAACTTCCGGTTGATCCGCCGCGACCCGGCCGTCCGTACGCTGTCCGTGACATGGCCCACAGCACGCTCACCCCGGTCTTCGTCGGTCTCCGCACCGGCCTGCACGTGCTGTCCGCCGCGCTCCTGGCGCTCGTCGTCGTCCGGATCGTCGTCGTCGGCGGCCCGACCGCGCCGCTCGCGGGCGTGCTCGCCGGAGCGTTCGCGGTCGTCTACCTGCTCGGGGCGGTCGTCGCCCGCACGGCCGGGCCCCGCCGCGTCCTCGCCGGCGCGCTCTGGGTCGTCGGTCTGAGCGTCGTCTGGGTCGGGCTGCTCGTCGTGGTCCCCGAGGCGGCGTACCTGGTCTTCCCGCTCTTCTTCCTGTACCTGCACGTCCTGCCCCGCGTCGTCGGACCCGCGGCCGTGGTCGCCGCGACGCTCGTCGCGGTCGTGGCGCTCGGCCTGCACGGCGGCTTCACGGTCGGCGGGGTGGTCGGTCCGCTCGTCGGCGCGGGCGTCGCGCTCCTCATCGGCCTCGGGTACCGGGCGCTCGCCCGCGAGGCCGCCGAGCGCGAGGCCCTCGTCGCCGAACTCCTCGCCACCCGGGACCGGCTCGCCGCGACCGAGCGGGAGCAGGGGGTGCTCGCCGAGCGCGCACGGCTCGCGCGGGAGATACACGACACCGTCGCGCAGGGCCTGTCGAGCATCCAGATGCTGCTGCACGCGGCCGAGCGCGCGGACGGCGACCGTCCGGGGACCGAGCACATCCGGCTCGCGCGCGAGACCGCCGCGGACGGACTCGCCGACACCCGTCGCTTCATCCGGGAGCTCGCGCCCCCGACGCTCGACCAGGGGCTCGGCGCCGCGCTCCGCCGGCTCGCCGAGCAGCAGTGGACCCGCCACGGGCTCACGGTCGGCGTCACCGTCCCGGACGCCGCCCTGCCGATGGACGTCGAGACCGCGCTGCTCCGCCTGGCGCAGGGCGCGGTCGCGAACGCGATGCAGCACGCGCGGGCGGCGCACGTCGACGTCGTGGTCGCCGTGGACGGCCGGGAGGCACGACTGACGGTCGTCGACGACGGCGTCGGGTTCGACCCGGTCACCACCGGCGACCGGGCGGCGGCGACGGACTCCTTCGGCCTCCGCGCGATGGCCGAGCGCGTCGAGCAGTTCGGCGGCCGACTGACAGTCGACAGTGCCCCCGGCCGCGGCACCACGATCACCGCCGTCCTGGAGGTCCCGTGATCCGCATCGTCATCGCCGACGACCACCCCGTCGTCCGCGCGGGACTCCGAGCGCTGCTCGACGCCGAGGACGACATCGTGGTCGTCGGCGAGGCCGCCACCCCCGACGCCGCGACCGCGATGGCCGAGCAGACGGCGCCCGAACTCGTGCTGATGGACCTGCAGTTCGGGCAGGAGACCACGGGCGCCGACGCCACCCGCCGGATCCGGTCGCTCGACGCGCCGCCGTACGTGCTCGTGCTGACGAACTACGACTCCGACGGCGACATCCTCGGCGCGGTCGAGGCCGGCGCGAGCGGGTACCTGCTCAAGGACGCCCCGCCCGAGGAGCTCGTGGCGGCCGTCCGCGCGGCGGCCTCGGGGCAGAGCGCCCTCGCACCCGCGATCGCCGGACGGTTGATGGCCCGGATGCGGGCCCCGCGGGTGAGCCTGTCGGCGCGGGAGATCGAGGTGCTGCGACTCGTCGCCGACGGGGCGTCGAACGGCGAGGTCGCCCGGCGGTTGCACATCAGCGAGGCGACCGTGAAGTCGCACCTGGTGCACGTCTTCTCGAAGCTCGGGGTCGCCTCGCGCACCGCGGCGGTGTCCGAGGCCCGGGCGCTCGGCGTGCTGCGGTGATCGCTGCGTGCGGCTCGCGGACAGTGGTCGGCGCGCCCAGGACCATGCACCAGGATGGTCCGGTGCTCGTCTCCATCGTCTACATGAGCCGGTCCGTCACGCCCTTCGACGACGACGCGCTCGCCGAGCTGCTCCGGGAGTCGCGGCTCCGCAACGAGGCACTCGGCGTCTCCGGGCTGCTCGTGGCGAAGGGCGGCCGCTTCATGCAGCTGCTCGAGGGGCCGGCGTGGAGCGTCGACGACCGCTTCGCGGCGATCTCCCGCGACCGCCGGCACGACGAGGTGAAGTCGCTCATCCGTGAGGACATCGAGCGCCGACGGTTCGACGGCTGGTCGATGGCCTACCGGTCGCTCGACGAGCGGGACGTCCGCGACGAGGAGGGCTTCAGCCCCTTCCTGTCCGGGACGATGGACTTCGCGCCGGAGTTCGACCGGACGAGCGCCGCGTGGCTGCTCAAGTGGTTCCGCGACCGCGAGCTCACCGACCGCTGACGAAGGTCTCGTCGACGACCGCGAGCAGCCGTGCCCGGTGCGCGGGCGCCGCGGTGGCCTGCACCACCACGCGCCACATCACCGCGACGGCGGGGTCGAGGTCCGCGCGGCCGCTCCGGACCTCCGCGACGAGCTGCACCCCCGTGAAGTACGGGACGACCGTGCCGCCGAGCTCTTCGGCGCTCAGGTCGGTCCGCAGCTCCCCGCTCGCGAGCGCCAGGCGGAACACGTCGACGATCCCACCGATCCACTGCTCGTAGAAGGACGACGTCGCACCCGCGAACTCGCCGCGCTCGAGCGACAGCCGGATGCCGGCCCGGACGATCGGGTCGGTGCGGAGCAGGTCCGCGATCGCCTTCGAGGCCCGCACGAGCGCCGCGGTCGGCGAGGCGTCGGTGTGCTCGACGACGGCGAACGTCCGGGCGTTCTGCTCGTCGATCACGGCGAGGGCGAGCGCGAGCTTCGTCGGGAAGTGGAAGTGGAGCGTGCCCTGCGGGACGCCGGCGCCGCGCGCGACGGCGGCGACCGCCGTGGCGGCGAAGCCGACGCGGTCGAACTCCTCGGCCGCCGCCACCAGGATCTGCTCGCGTCGTTCCACGGTGCCAGTCTCCCGGACGCCAGGCGCGTGGCGGAGCCGCACCGCGCCTCCCGTCCGGGTGTCGTCGCGGTGGTGCGCCCCTCGGCTACGCCGCGTGCCGCGCCAGGGTGATGCGCTCCTCCGGGACGTCCTGCAGGTCCCGCCCGCGGAACCAGCGGAGCAGCCAGTCGGCCGGCGTGCCGGCCAGACCGGTCGGCAGTCCGCTGCGCTCGGTGAGGAAGGTGTTGAACCCCGGCTCGTCGCGGACCTCGACGTCGCTCGGGTTGCCGAACGCCATCGACCAGCCGTCGAAGCGACGGGCGTCGATCGTCTCGCGGGACAGGGACTTCACGTCGTGGTGCCGCGGGTCTCGCTCGATCGCGGCGAAGCGGTCCTCGACACTCCACGCGGGGCCCTCGAGGACCTGCATGAACCGGCCGCCCTTCGCGAGCAGCAGGCCGGAGACCCCGAGCGCCTCGTTGCGCAGGCGGGCCTCCCGGAGCATGGCGACGAGCTGGTCGTCGGTGAGGTCGTCGACGGCGACGGACATGTACACGAGCGAGGTGAGGGTGGTCATCGGCGCCAGTCTGTGTCGTGCTCCTGCGGTCGGTCAACGCGGTCGTCCGCACACCGCATCGGAGTGCGGTGTGCGGACGGACACGCCGCCCACGTCCGGCCGCGCCGTCGTTCTACATGTTGTAGAGTTCTCGGGTCGTCCGGCACGGTGCCGGACGCTCCGCCCGACAGGACCCGCGCCCCGATGCCCAGCACCGCTCCGCCGCCCTCCCGTGGCTGGTTCGCCCAGCTCCTCCTCCGCCTGCACTTCCTCGCTGGCCTGTTCGTCGGCCCGTTCGTCCTGGTCGCCGCGCTGTCCGGAGCGGTCTACGCCGTCGCCCCGTCGATCGAGCAGGTCGTGTACCGGCACGAGCTCACCGCGCCGTCCACCGCCGCGGCACGCCCCCTCGCCGACCAGGTCGCCGCCGCGCAGCGGTACGTCGCCGCCAACCACCCCGACGACACCGTCGTCGAGGTCCGTCCGGCGCCCGCGCCCGGCGACACCACCCGCGTGATGTTCACCGAGGCGGGACTGCTCGAGTCGCAGACCCGCGCCGTGTTCGTCGACCCGGGCGACGCATCCGTCCGGGGCGACCTGCCCGTGTACGGCACCTCCGGCTCCCTGCCGTTCCGGACGTGGATCAGCACGGTGCACCGCAGCCTGTTCCTCGGCGACGTCGGTCGGCTGTACAGCGAGACCGCCGCGTCGTGGCTCGGGATCGTGTCGCTCGCCGGCATCGGGCTCTGGGCGTTCCGGCTCCGCACGGCCCGACGGAAGCGCGAGCTCGTCGTCCCGGACACCCGCCTGCGTGGGTACCGCCGCACCTTCTCGTGGCACGCGGCGACCGGCGCGTGGGTGCTCCTCGGCGCGCTCTTCCTGTCGGCGACGGGCATCACGTGGTCGCACTTCGCGGGCGACAACGTGACCGCGCTCCGTTCGGCGCTCAGCTGGCAGGCGCCGACCGTGGACACCGCGCTGGGCGGCGCGGCGGCGATGGGCATGACGGCCGGCGAGCACGCCGGGCACCACGGGTCCGCCGCGGCACCGGTGGGCTCCCCCGCGACCGTCACACCCGAGCAGTTCGACGAGGTCCTGGCCGTCGCCCGGTCGGCCGACGTGCACGCCGCCGAGGTCCGCATCCGGCCCGCGGCGACGACCGACCAGGCGTGGACCGTCGAGGAGATCAAGCTCAGCTGGCCGGTCGCGATGAACGCCGTCGCGGTCGACCCGACGTCGATGACCGCGGTGTCGCAGGTCACCTGGGACGACTACCCGCTCATGGCGAAGGCCGCGAAGCTCGGCATCAACACCCACATGGGCGCGCTGTTCGGGCTGCCGAACCAGCTCGTGCTGCTCGCGGCGGCGCTCGGCATCGCCGCGATGGTCGTCCTCGGGTACGTGATGTGGTGGCAGCGACGGACGCCCGGCACGCGCGTCGGCCGCGCGCCCGCCGACGGCGCGCTCGCACGCGCACCGTGGTGGGGTGCGATCGCCGTCGTCGCCGTCGCGATCGGGCTCGCGCTGCTGCTGCCCGTCGTCGGGGTCACCCTGCTCGGGTTCCTGCTGGTCGACGCGCTGGTCACCGCGTTCCGGTCGCGTCCCGGGGCGACCCGGTGACGGACGGGAGGATCGTGGCGACCCCGCCACGATCCTCCCGTCCGTCAGGCGGTGCCGATCAGGCGGCCGACTGCTCCGTGATCGCGTCGCGGAGCGCCTTCGCGGCCGCGGCCACGTCGTCGGCGCTGTAGATCGCGCTGCCGGCGACCGCGATGCGGGCGCCGGACGCCTGGACGGCGCCGATCGTGTCGGTCGTGATGCCACCGGCGACCGAGAACGGCACACCGGAGGCCTCACCGTCGTGCAGGAGCGTCTCGAACGTGAAGCCCTCCTCGGCCTGCTCGTCGAGGCCGGCGTGCATCTCGACGAACGTGGCGCCGAGCGCGACGACCTCCTTCGCGCGGGCGGCCTTGTCCTCGACGCCGATCAGGTCGACGACGACGCCCTTGCCGTGCGCCTCGGCTGCCTTGACGGCGCCGGCGATGGTGCTGTCGCCCGCGACGCCGAGCACGGTGACGAGGTCGGCGCCGGCGTCGAACGCGATGCCCGCCTCGAGCTCACCGGCGTCCATCGTCTTGAGGTCCGCGAACACGGTCTTGTCGGGGTGCGCCTGCTTGATCGCGGTGATCGCCGACAGGCCCGCGCTCTTGATCAGGGGCGTGCCGAGCTCGATGACGTCGACGTACGGCGCGGCCTTGCCGGCGAGGTCGAGGGCGTCCTCGGTGGTCAGGGTGTCCATGGCGAACTGGAGCTGCATGGTGGTGTCCTTCCGGTGGTGGTTCGTGGGGGTCGCGGTGCCGGTCATGCGCGGCGTCACTCGAGGTTCGCGTGGCGGGGCCACAGCTCGTCGGCGGAGCGGCCGCTGCGCTGCCAGAGCGCGTGGAACAGGGCGTCCCCGAGGAGGGCGACACCCTGCTCGAAGAGACTCCCGGCGTACTGTGCCGACGCGGTGCCGGAGCGGTCGGTCTTCGTCGCGGCGGGGAGCACGAGCGTGGCCTCGGCGACCGCCGCGAGCGGCGAGTCGTCGGTCGTGCTCACCGCGAGCACCCGGGCGCCGACGTCGGCCGCGGTCCGTGCGGCCTGCACGATGCCGCCGGTCGTGCCGGAGCCGCTCGCGACGAGGAGCACGTCGCCGCGTCCGATCGCCGGGGTCGTGGCCTCGCCGACGACGTGCACGCGCAGTCCGAGGTGCATGAGTCGCATCGCGGTCATCCGGAGCGCGAGTCCCGAGCGGCCGGCACCGTGCACGAAGACGCGGTCGGCGTCGGTGAGCAGGGTCAGCGCGCGCTCGAACGGGGCCTGGTCGGCGGCGCGGACGGTGTCGACGAGGGCGCGGAGCTCGTCGGCGACGAGTCCGAGGGCGTCGGCGGTGCTGCTGCCGTCGGCGGTGCTGCCGCCGTCGGGCGTGCTGCTGTTGTGCATGACGACGATGCTGCTCCGGCGTCGGTGGGAGCGCCGCTGCCCGGCCGGGCGGTCATCCCATCCGATCGGGTGGGCGTGCAGCGACCGGCAGGGTGGGGCGGGTAGGTTCAGTCGCCGTGACGGACACCCCTGCAAGTCGATCAGCCGCGTCGGAGCACGCCCGCACGGTCGCCGAGCAGGCCGACCGGCACGCCCTGACGCTCGAGTCCGTCCTCGCGGTGCTCCGCTCCCCCCGGTCGTCCGACACCGCGGCCCGCGCCGAGGCCGTCGAGATCGCCTCGGCCGCGCTCGTCGAGCTCCGGACGGTGACGGACCGGCAGCGCAGCACGTTGCTCGAGCCCGTCACGGGGGCGTTCTCCCGGCTGCGGGCCGACCTGCGCCCGCTCGTCCGGTTCGGCGACCTGGACGTGCAGTTCGTCGAACCGCCCGCCACCGGACGCGCGCTCCCCGGAGCCGTCGCGCACGGTGCCCGCGCGATCGTCCGGACGGCGGTGCTCGCGCTCGTCGACGACGGCGTCGCCCGGCGGGTGCGGATCCAGTGGGACTGCGACGGCCGGAACCTGCTCGTGCAGCTCCGCGACGACGGCGCCGGCACGCTCGACGCCCACGACGACGCCGTCCGGCCGATCGCCGAGCGGGTCGTCGCCCTCGACGGGACCCTGCAGGTCGACTCGACGCCCGGGTGGGGTTCGACGCTCGACATCACGCTCCCCCTCGACCCGGCGCCGGGCACGGTCGACCTGCCCGCGGACGCCGACCTGACCTCGCGGGAGCGCGACGTGCTCCGGCTCGTCGTCACCGGCGTGGGCAACCGCGAGATCGCCGACGGCCTCGGCATCAGCCCGAACACGGTGAAGTACCACGTGGCGAACCTGCTCCGGAAGCACGGCGCCAGGACCCGCGCGGAGCTCGCCGCCCTCGGCGCGCGGCCCTGACGGACGACCTCTCGCGCTGAGCGACACCTCACGGGAGCGCGAGCGCGTGAGGTGTCGCTCAGCGCGTGAGGTCCGCGGCGTCGCCCGGCGCCAGCACCTGGAACATGACGTGGTCGCGCCACTCGCCCGCGATGCGGATGTACTGCGGCGCGAGCCCGTACCGGGTGAACCCGTTCCGCTCGAGCGCCCGCTGCGACGCGGTGTTCTCCGGCAGGGTCTCGGCCTGCACCCGGTGCAGCCCGAGCGCACCGAACGCGTGCGCCACCGCGAGCCCGATCGCCCGCGTCGCGTGCCCCTGGCGCACCCGGTCCGCACGCACCCAGTACCCGAGTGCGCACGACTGCAGGGCACCGCGGGTCACGCCGCTCAGAGTGATCCGGCCGAGCAACTCGTCGTCGTCCCCCACGATCACGAAGGGCACCGAACCGCCGGTCCGGGCCGCCGCGAGCAGCCCGCCGATCGTCGCGCGCTGACCGGCCTCGGTGTAGTAGTGCTCCGGCCGCGTCGGCTCGAACGGCCGCAGGTGGTCGGCGCTCGCGCTCACGATCGCGGCGAGCTCGGCGGCGTCGGCCAGCTCGACCGGTCGGAGGCGGGTCCCGGTGCTCATGCGCGGAGGGTGTGGGATTCGAACGCTCCCCACAACCCGCTGTTGGCGGGCTTTGGCCCAGGAAGTCCGGAGTTACCGCCATCTGGGGCGTCACTGGCTAACAACTTTGAGTCTCAATCGCGACGGAGTGTGGGCAAAATGTGGGCACGGCGAACACCTAACGCTTCCGCATCCTACGCAGCTGCGACGGGCCGTCACCGTCTCGCTTGCGCTTCCGTCCAAGCGACTGCGGGGACTGCTTCCACGGGTCGCGCGGCTGCGATAGGTACGCACGAACTTCGGATGGCCAGAAGCGGTGCTGACGACCAACTCGGATCGACGGAAACTGCGGGTCGTTGCCGAGATCGCGCGCCTTCCATTCGCTGATGCGAAGCCATGCTGCGAGTCTGGCCACGTCGAGGGCTTCGCTGTCGTCAGGTGCACCATTCATGTCTGGACGCTAGGCGCTGGGCGGCGACAGTTGGTGGATGTCGCAGAGCGCGCGCATGTCTTCGACAGACGGCCGTACCGTGACGTCATGACAGGGGACATTGAGAGCATCATCCGTCGGATCATCCGTGAAGAGCTCACCAGAGCGAAGCCAGAAGCCGAACCCGAGCTCGACGGCAAGCGGGCCTTCTCAGTACAGAGCATGTCAGAGGCGTACGAGGTCAGCGTCTCCTACCTGCGAGACGACATCGCCACGGGCAAGCTGCGACCGAGGTACCTGGGACGGAAGCCGCTGATCAGCAGGACCGAGGCCGAACGTTGGTTCACCGCCCTCCCTGACGAGCGGCCCGCCGGCTGACCTCTTTTTTTCGGCGGGGAGGGATGAGGGCACTTAACCTTTGGGACTGCCGTGCAGGGCCACCCGGGGGTCGCTGCCCTGCACCGTCGACAGGACAGTCTCACCCGTACTAGTCCGGATTAGGCCGGGGCGTCGGCCCGCAAAACGATCGAAGTGCTGTGTCCGACCAGAATCTTCTGCACTCCAGCTGGCACCGGAACGTCAGCAAACACCGGTCGCCCGAGCTGCTGAGTCAGCGTAAGCGCTTTCCCGATAGCGGTCGCAAGCTCGTCCTGACTTGCGGTGCTCTGGATCTGCTGGCCGTTGTAGAACAGGTCTGCCATGGGGCCTTCCTCCGGTTAGGTGTGAGTTGGGTCAGCGAAGCGTCGGCGCGACGGAGTTCTTCTCGTTCACGTCAACGACCTGACTATCGAGCGTGAAGATGTCGACGAGGACACCGATACCCACGAGACCACCAGTGCACGTGTAGAGGATGCCGGTGCCGATCTTGCCCATGTAGTAGCGGTGAGCCCCGAAACCGCCGAAGAAAATCAGCCACTTGTAGGCGGTGCCGATGTGCTTCTGAGGGCGGGCGTTCGTATAGGTGGGCTGGGGTGCCGGAGCAGTGCTGGTCATGTCGGGTCTCCTGGTCGATCATCAGTGAGCGATTCCCACCTCTGGGAACGTACAGCGACCGCCCCCGAGATATCGACGCCCCCAAGCGGGGGCTGGTGCCGACGCTCGCACCGACGGCACACGCGAGCTCGAGGGCCGCGTCATCGCCTACACGGAACGGGACGTGCTCGTCGAGTGGGGGTTCGGGCAGGGAGCCGAGTGCGCGTGGGTGTGGCGAGACGCCGTACGCGAAAGCCCCCTGTAGGAGGGACAGCGCAAACTGTTCGGGGCCCGTAATCTGCGTCGAACCCATGACTACCCAAGACGAACTCAAGGAAGCTCGGAACCACGCTGCGTGGTTGGACCTGGAGCAACTCTCAGAGCTGCTGTCAGCGGCCGCGCCCCGGTCCAGCACCGATCGAGAGACTGTCAGTCGAGCGATCGCGGCGGTTCAGTATGCGCGGCGTTACCGATCGTCAAATTTGAGGCTTTTGCCGCGCGACCGCATCAACTCTCTGACACGCCTACAAAGTCACGCCTCCCAGTTGTCCAACCTCATTGAGGGCTGGGACCAAAGCGGGGCTATGACAAACTCGACAGTCTCGCAGCTCGATCGATATGTAGACGAAATCCTCGAGGAAGTTAATCGATGGCCAGCGCTGCCAAAAGCGGAACGTGATCGCGTCAACGTCGACGCTGACGAGGCCGAACGCACTGTTGCTTCAGCATCTCTTGATGCCCTACTGGGCGATGTCGAAAGCGCACGGGAAGCCTTGCGGGTCCTGCAGGATACTTCCAGCACGGTGGAGGCGAGATCGCAACAAGTCGTTGCAGAGGCGCAAGCCGCTACCGAAGCTCTCCAAGATGCTCTCCGTGAGCAGAAAGCAGCCTCCGATTCCGAACGTGCCTCAGCCATGGAGGAGGTGCAGATACTTGCAGAGGCGCAGCGAGTGTCCATCAAGGCCGACGCAGAAAGCCAGGGTAAACAACTTCTGGCCGACGCGAAGGCGATTATCGACAAATTGACCGCCGACGAGGCGACAGCTAAGAAGCTGCTCGCTTTTGTTTCGGACGGTTCGGTCTCTGGCGGTTACGGCACGTACGCGAAGTCTGAACTGAATGCGTACCGACTTTGGAATATATTAGGTGCGACTACCGCCCTGGCGGGCGTAGGCTACCTGATTTGGCACTTTCAAGATATCTCGGGTCTTGATATCTCAGTAACAATCACTCGAGCCGCACTTTCGATTCCGATTTTCGGATTCACAGCCTTCGCTTTCAAGCAGGCGACCCTCCGACACCGCAATTCCGTTGACGCCACTTACCGCGCTCTGGACCTACTAGCACTTCCGCCATTCACCGACGATATGCCGGAAGCTGAACGGTCCGAACTGCGCATGATCATGGGGCAACGCATTTTCTCGAGAATCCCCGATCATGAGGAAAGACGACCAGAATCAGACGGAACAATTACGCCAGAGGCAATAACTTCGATCACAGCCCTACTGAAGACACTGCAGAACGTGGTCAAGTAGTGCGCAGACCCCCCTCGAGCTCCCGAAGGAACCCGAGGGGGTCTGGTCGTCCGCGTGTCGTCACATGGGGCTGAGGAAGCGAACGAGCTGGTCAGCGATGAACGCGTGCGACATGTCCGTGGGGTGGATGCCGTCCGTGTAGTACGGATTCGCCGCGGCCCCGTTGGCGGCCGGCATGCGCGCGTTCAGATCGAGGACGCACACCGATGGGTCGGCCGCTGCGATCTCGTACTGAGCGGCGACGAACGCTGACCAGGCGTCGCCGGTGAAGGTACCGGTGCGGAGCCAGTACGGCATGAGCACGATCGACGGCGGCGTGGTGACGTTCGCCTTGCACGCGGCGATAATCTTCTGCAGGTTCTGCTTCGCCGTGGACGCTGACGCGTTCGCCGCGTAGTCGTTGATCGAGAGCGCGATGACGAACAAGCTCGGCTGGATCGCAGCGATCGGCTTCGGAGCGTCCAGGTTGGCGAAAAACGTGGTCGACTGCCCGTAGTAGCCGTTGCCGTACGTGTGCACGCCCTGGTTCTCGTCGCCGTCGTTGACATAGATGCCCGAGAAGTAAAAGCTCCCGGACGCCCCAGCAAGGGTGATCGTGTGACTGCCGGACGCCCCGAGGGTGACTCGAATGACCTTCCCGTCGGACACCCCGCTTCCGCCGAACGAGATCGTCTGCGGTGTCCCGCCGTCGACGGTGACGGTCGCGGTGGCCCCGTTGACCTGCACGCCGTGGATGTCGACGCTCGTGCCCTTGACGGTGATCGTCCACGTGTCGGTCGACGCCTTCAGGATGTACGTGCGGCGGCTCAGGCCGAATCCAGTGTCCGTGTAGCTGGTACCGCCGCCCGGGTTCGCAGGAAGGTTCCCGGCGACCGTGGCCGGCTGACCGAACGAGTTCGCCATCTGCCACGGGTCGATCCAACCGACACCTCCGCCGCTCCCGAGCGCGGTGGTCGGGAAGTGACGACGAAGCAGCATCTGTGCCCGCTGCACCCAGCGCCGATCGCGAGTCGTCGCGCCTTGCCCCTCGGTGATGCTGTCACCGGGGCCGAAACGGACGACCGCGGGAGCGTAATCGCGGTTCGCAAGTGCGAACCACCAGGACTGCAGAGCTCGGGCGCGCTGCTGCTGCAGGTACTCGAGGCTGTTGCCAGTCAGGGCGGGGATGCCGACGGCACCCGCTGCGCTGTAGACACCTGGGGACGCGTAGGTGAAAGCACCGCCCGGGTCCCCCTTCGCGCCTGGGACCCCCTGAGGTCCGACTTCCCCCTGACTGAGCGCTGGCAGCTTGTCTACAGCGTCGACACCGTTACCGATCTTGTAGGCAGTCGCCTTGCCGTCGGGACCGATCACCCCGACCGGCTCCCCGTTTTGCGGTACGACGCCAGCAGCGACGAAGTTCTCGAGGGTGTCTCGGCGGACCGCGATTCGCTGCGTCGCCATCAGCGTTCACCCACTGCAGCATTGCCGCCGTCGAGCACGTCGGTGTGCTCAGTAAAAGCGTCTCCGCCGTCGATGAAAAGGAGTTCGGTCGATCCAGTCGGGGAGTTGTTCCCGACTGCGCCTGCAATGCCCATGATTGCCCTTCCGTTTGATGCAACTAGGGCTCGGACTAGTCGCAAATGCTTACCGCAATTCTACCGCATAATGCACGAAAACGCCCTCTCCATGGGCAAAGAGGGCGTTTCGCTGTCGACCGACTGGAATCGACAAGGTGATTCTACCGCAGGATTTCTCCTATGTCTCCTTCTGATCGGCGCTTAGTTCATTGCAGGCGAGGCGAAATCGACCCTTGCAGCGACTCTCCTCATGGACGTCCGTCAGGTGCTCGACGAGATGCACGTCGTGGAAACTACCCGCAAGCAGAGAAGCAACATGTGCGTCGCTCTGGTCGAGGAACAGGTCAGTATCGAGCGCAGTCCACTGGCACCGAACTGTTCCATCGGGATCATCCCAAGTTCCCTGGCTGGCGAGTCCCTTCCCGACAACCGCCGCAATGCAGAGCGTTGCCTGGTACCCAGCTGGCACCAGCAGTCGCGCTAGGAACGCGTCTCGATACTCCTCCAGAAAGGACGCAATGTCGGCGAGATCGTGCACGATCCGGTACCCGCAGAAACAGGTTGGATAGGGTGCATTTTCCCGATCATGAAACACCGACGGGGTCATCGAGTGCTCACGGTGGAAGCAGCGGGCCATCGGAGCGACCCCCACCCCGTCCTCGAACGGTGAGCCCGAAGAGTTCACCCCGTCGTAATCACTAATGCCGAACACCCTGGTCTCGTTGTAAGCGATCGCTTCCACGCGCCAACCGAGAGCCGGCACATCGGCGCGGTAGAGGTCGCCAAATTTGAGGCCCCAAAGCGTTGGGTGGATGTCGCGGCCTGCAGGCCGACTCAGATCGACGGGCTCGGAGTTTGGCCCCACGTGAACCTTCATTGTTACTCCTGTACTCAGAGTCGAAATCAGCCGCAGAGAGTGGATCGTTGCGGACTGTGCGTTTGGAAAAAAACGGGGGAGGTATAGCGGCGCTTACCTGTTGGGGCCGCCGTGGACCCCGGGGTGGGGGTGTACGGCCCCCTCTGTGTCGTGCGGGTGTCAGGTGTGAGGCGGCACCAACAGGTGCTGCTGGTGCCGCCTCACACCCTTGCGTCCGCTACGTCAGCGTGAAGTGCTGCGCTTCCTCTTCAGCGGTGTGCTCGTCTTCGGGGTCCCACTCGACGGCCCGCATGCCCATGTCACCTTGCACGTAACGTGTTTCGATTGCTCGAGGTTCTGCAAGCGCTTCGAACTGCTCGAGGTCAGGAGCATGGAGCTCAGCACCAAGGTCGAGGACAGCGGACCAGCCTGCGTCGTACGCATCCCACAGCTCACGTCGGTGCAGGCCAGCACCCAGCACGGTGAGGCCCACACGAGCACCCTTGGAGCCCACCTGCCGGCCCGTGAGCGATGCAGCCACCACGAGCAGGTCAGCCAACGCGGTGAGCTCCACAGCAAGCGCCTGCCCCTCAGTCCACGCGTTCCGCACCTTGGCGGTAGCGCTGACCAGAGTTGCCGGGTCGGTGGAAGCGGGCACTGTGTGGTGGGCATCCGTGTACCGGGAGGCGGTGTCGTTGAAGCGAAGGCCCACCCCCTCGTAGTTCCCCTCCGCGGTCTGCGCGTACTCCACCCGCAGAAGCCGAATCAGCTCACCCCGCACGGCGTTCCGGACGACCGCCTGCTCAGGCGGGGTCGCCAGCTCCGCGTAGGACAGGGATCGCAGCTCCGCCACACGGTCCATGGGCACGTCGGAAGCGACCGCCTGCTTGAGCAGTGCCAGAGACGCGTTCTCGAGGCTGTGGAACGCGCTGAGGCGGCCCTTGAGGCGTGTGTACTCGTCGGTGACGGTGCCGCCAGCGTCGATGATCCTGTCAACGTTGTCGAGGAAGTCCTCGTCAGTCATCGCCATGTGGTCACTTCCAGTTCTCGTTGTTGTTGGTGCCGCCAGCAGCGCGAATCAGCGCCGCATCATCGTTGAGGGCCATCGACCCACCAGCGGTGCTCTTCTCGACTGGGGCCGCGGTGCCGTCATCGCCGAGGAACGCCGGAGCCGGCTCCCCCACCTCGATGCGGCCACTCACGAGGCCCATCTGCAGCAAGTCCGCGAGCTCATTGCTGTTCAGCCCCTTCGTCATCCGCCGGACCAGCTGCTGCTGCTCGTCCGACTCGTTCTTCAGCAGGTCACGCAGGATCTGCTCCGCTTCGTTCTGTGCACTACTCATGTGCTTCTCCTTCACGCCGCTTGGGCGCGGTAGTTGTTGTGTTCGTCGTCTTGCTTCGGGCACCACGGCACCGGGGAGTCCGCAGGGATCTCAGTCCCACAGACACGGCACGTCCGAGCACCCCAGGCAGCAGGGACGGAGGGTGCAGGGTCAGTGATCTCACCGGTTTCGTTGTCGACGAACCACTTCTCTTCTTCCCTGCCTGTCCTTCCTGTGTTGTCCTCCGGGACATGTCCCCGGGACATCCCCCGGGAACTTCCCCCGGGACCGTCCCCCGGGACATCAGAGAAGGAGACGGGAGCGCCTGTCTTGGCAGCTCGCTGTCGCGCCTTCTTCTCCCGTTCACGCCGACGCGCGTTGTCCAGCACTTCGAGCTCGTGCCGGCTGGTCTGCGTCTGGGGGAAATCAGCGATCACCCACCCGTTGCCGTCTGCTGCCCAGAGGCCGGACGCCTCGAGCTTCTGCGCAGTGCTCGCGGACATGAACGGGACGAGCAACAGCTCGTCGCTGAGGATCACCCCGTCAGTGCGGTTGGACACGGACCAGATGGTTGCGAACGCCCATCCGCGGAACTCGTCCGCGGTGAGTCGCAGAACGCGTCGATCACTGAGGTAGCGCTCGGGGAACCGGGCATCAGTCATGCGCTCCCCTCCTTCCGTCTGCGCTGGATCTGGCTCAGGCTGCGTCCTGCACCGGGCGTCGGCCGTAGACGTTCGGCAGGTTGAGCCGCCTCCGGATGCGTAGGACGGTCATGCTGCAGACTCCGAGGTTCCGGGCGATCTCGTTGTCGGACTGCCCCCGCCAGACGCCGGCACGGACGTCACGTTCGCGCTGCTCGATCGAGAGCCGGTCACGTGCGGTGGTGTGCTTGCTGCGCACGTTCCAGGAGCCCATCAGCAGCTCGCCTCCCCCGCGTTGA
Organism: Curtobacterium citreum; assembly: GCF_006715175.1. Lineage (NCBI taxonomy): Bacteria > Bacillati > Actinomycetota > Actinomycetes > Micrococcales > Microbacteriaceae > Curtobacterium > Curtobacterium citreum. The sequence goes on from NZ_VFMQ01000001.1 coordinate 3,043,524, forward strand.
GCTCGGCCGCGAGGCAGACGGCGCTGTTGTAGTTGGCCATCCAGGCAGTGACGAGCTCAGGAGCCAACGGTCGGTCGTCGTCAGACAAGACCCCGCTGACGGACCAGCGGCCGGCTTCGAGGTCGACGTTCACCTGGCAGTGCATGTTCTCCCACCACGCGAACGCGCTGTGGAACGGTTCCTCGTTCGGATCCGTCTCGTGGGTTCCGCCGTAGTTCATGCAGCCGACCCTGCTGCAAGCAACAGCGACAGTGGCGGGCACTAGAGTTGTTGCAGTACCGTTCTTCACGATCTGTTCCTCCTGGTAGGGATTCCGGTCACTGCCCGCGTCGAGTTGCCGCTCGCCGTGGGCCTTCTTCTTGAACGCGTGCACGATGGCGCGCGTGTACTTGGCGACGAACGCCGGGTTGGGGTTGATGCGTCCGCTCTCGAGCATCTCGACCCATCGGCCCGACAGGTCGAACTGCGCCGCGACGTCCATGCGGGAGAGCCCGAAGCTCTCGCGCAACGTCTTCAGTGATGTGCCGGTCGCGCTCACGACGCCTCCTGCAGATCGCCGGTCTGAGTGCGTGCGGACGCATCAATCCATGCCTGCACATCCGCCTCTCGGTAGCGAATGGTCCGGGCGCTCAGCTGGCGGTACACCGGGCCTGTGCCGCGGTACCGCATCTGCGCGAGAGCAGGCTCAGTCACTCCCGCGATCTCGCCAACCTGCTTCGGGGTCAACAGTGATTCCACTTGTCAGCCTTTCTGTGCTGCTAGCCACGTTGTTGTGTGCTGGCTACACAGTACCGTGGTCACTGGCACAAGTCCACCATTGGGGGTCGTGAGCGTGTCGGAAACCTCGTTAGTGTGTTGCCATGACCGCTCGACCCAGCTCAGGCCTCGGAGACCGCCTTGCTCGCTACCGGAAGATGGCCGGGATGAGCGCTCAAGACCTCAGCGACAACTTGGGAGGGGAGCTGTCGAGGTCCGTCATCGCCAACATCGAGTCCGGCCGCAAGACCGACATCACCGTCGATCAGATGCTCGCTATCGCGTGGGTACTGGACATCCCGCCGGTCGCACTCGCCCTGCCCCTACATGAGCCATTCCGACATGTGCAGATCGTCCGAGGCAAGAACGCCTATCACTCCACAACGGCGGCGCGACTAATCGACTGGTTTCTCGAACGCCCAGCCATGCTCGAGAAGCAGAAGCCGGCAAGTCCGGGGCGGGCACTCGTGCTCGCGACACTGAAGGCGTTGTCCCGCTACCAGAGCGAGCTGCGGCGGACTCGCCTCGATCGCGCGAAGGCTACGGATAGCGAGCGTGACGCGGAGAACGAGCGAGAGCTGGCCGCCAGTCGTCAAGATCTTCTGGACCTGGGAGTGGACGTGACCGAGTACGGGCCGTTTGACTGATGGGTTCGATTGAGACCTATACAACGAACGGCGGCAAGCGCTACAGGGTGCGCTACCGAACTCCGGACCGGAAGCAAACAGACAAGCGCGGCTTCAGGACGAAGCGCGACGCCGAGCTGTTCCTCGCATCGGTCGAGGTGTCGAAGGCTCGAGGTGAGTTCGTCCGCCCGGAAGACGCACGCGAGACTATCGGTGCGCTTGGCCCCTCGTGGCTCGCGAATCAAACGCACCTGAAGCCGTCTTCGTTCCGTCCGCTGGAGATCGCATGGCGTCTGCACGTCGAGCCCGTATGGGGTGAGACGCGAGTGTCCGACGTGAAGCACAGCGCTGTGCAGACGTGGGTGACCTCGATGAGTTCGGCGAGTGCGACGACCGTGATCCGCAACTATGGAGTCCTAGCGAGCATCCTGGACACCGCGGTAAAGGACCGCCGCATCCTGACAAACCCTGCGCGTGACGTGAACCTGCCGCGGAAGAAGCGCAAGGAGCACGTGTATCTCACGCACGAGCAGGTGTCTGACCTCGCGCTCGCGGCCGGCGACCGGTCGACGCTCGTCCTCGTGCTCGCGTACACGGGTCTGCGCTGGGGAGAGGCAGTCGGCCTCCGAGTCAAGGACGTCGACTTCACCCGACGACGGCTCAACGTCACGGTGAACGCGGTCGAGGTAGCGAACGTCATCACGGTCGGGACGCCGAAGACCCACAAGCGGCGCTCCGTACCATTCCCCGCACTCTTGGCACCTGCGCTGCGCGAGCGCTGCCAGGGGAAGGATGGCGACGCTCTCGTCTTCGCGACGAAGCACGGCACGCACGAGCGACGCTGGCACAACGACCACGGCTGGTTCCCCGCGGCCGTGAAGAAGGCAGGGATACCGTCGACGACCCCGCACGGGCTTCGGCACACCGCTGCGAGCCTGGCGGTGAGTGCCGGCGCGAACGTGAAGGCGGTGCAACGGATGCTCGGTCACGCCTCGGCAGCGATGACACTCGACGTGTACGCGGACCTGTTCGAAGACGACCTCGACGTCGTTGCGGGCAGGCTCGATGACGGGCTCGCGCGGACAGTTGTGGGCAAGATGTGGGCAGAGGCCGCCCGAAACAAGGACGAGTCCCGCTAGATCCGCTTGCTTTCGCGGGTCAGCGGACCTCGGCAGTGGCGGAGGGTGTGGGATTCGAACCCACGAGACATCACTGCCCACCTGTTTTCAAGACAGGCTCCATCGGCCGCTCGGACAACCCTCCAGCGACGCGACCACGTGGCGAGACGTGATCGCGTCCCGAGGAGTCTAGCGGCCCCGCCGACCGTCAGCGCGGGAGCGTGTCGAGCGCCGCGGCCAGACCGTCGTCGGTGACCCCGCCGGTCAGCTCGTTGCCCGCGTCGACGACGTCGGACGGTGCCTGCCCCATGACGACACCACGCCCGGAGGTCGAGGCCCACCGGAGCATGTCGATGTCGTTCCGCCCGTCACCGGCCGCCATGACCCGGGAGCGCGGGATGTCGAGCCACTCGCGCACACGCTCCATCGCGGTGGCCTTCGTCACGCCCTCTGGTGCGATGTCGAGCCACGACGTCCAGCCGACCGAGTAGGAGACCTTGTGCAGGCCCATCCGCTCGACGACCTGCAGGAAGTCCTCGGTGTCGTGCCCGGGCGAGATGACGACCACGCGCGTGGCCTCGACCCCGAGCAGCCGCTCGAAGGGGACGTGCTCGCCGGAGACCGTCATGGTGTCGTCGGGGAAGTTGCCGGACAGCAGGAAGTGGCCGGTCTCGTCCTCCACGCCGAACGCCGCGTTCTCGAGTGCGCCGTGGATGGTCTGCAACACCTCGGACGGGTCGAAGCGCTCGACGTGCACGCGGTCGTACCCGCCGTCCTCGCGGCGCCCCAGGATCAGCGCCCCGTTCGCGCAGACGAGGTACTTCGGGCGGATGCCGAGCGTCTCGAGCAGCGGCACCGTCATGCCCTCGCTGCGACCGGTGGACAGCATGACCTCGTGCCCGGCGGCCTCGGCGTCGCGCACGGCGGCCACGACGGCGTCGGTGATGACCCCGTCCTCGCGCATCGTCGTGCCGTCGACGTCGAGCGCCACGAGCCACCGCTTCGTCCGAGCCGGAGCACCAGCAGCGCCGGCGCCGCCCCCGGCAGCGCCAGCTGCGCCGGCGGTGCCGCCACCCTGCGCCGACCCGTCCACGAACCGCCCCGCGGTGCTCATCGGGGTGCGATCACCTCGACGCCGCCCAGGTACGGCCGGAGCACCTCGGGCACGACGACCGAACCGTCCTCTTGTTGGTGCGTCTCGAGGATCGCGACGATCCACCGGGTGGTGGCGAGGGTGCCGTTGAGCGTGGCGACCGGCGCGGTCTTGCCGCTCTCGGTGCGGTACCGGGTGTCCAGGCGACGGGCCTGGAACGTGGTGCAGTTCGAGGTCGAGGTCAGCTCGCGGAAGGTGCCCTGCGTCGGGACCCACGCCTCGATGTCGTACTTCCGCGCAGCACTCGTGCCGAGGTCGCCGCCGGCGACGTCGATGACGCGGTAGTGCAGTCCGAGGTCCTGCATCATCGACTCCTGCATCGCGACCAGGCGCTGGTGCTCCGCCTCGGCGTGCTCGGGCAGGGCGTACGAGAACATCTCGAGCTTGTTGAACTGGTGCACGCGGAGGATGCCGCGGTTGTCCTTGCCTGCCGACCCGGCCTCGCGCCGGTAGCACGTCGACCAGCCGGCGTACCGGATGCCCTCGCCCGACTCCGGGAACGACAGGATCTCGTCGGCGTGGAACCCGGCGAGGGCGACCTCGCTCGTGCCGGTCAGGTACAGGTCGTCGGCCTCGAGCCGGTAGACCTCGGCCGCGTGCTCGCCGAGGAACCCGGTGCCCGCCATGGTCTCCGGGCGCACGAGCGTCGGGGTGATGAGCGGCTCGAACCCGTGCTGGACCGCGCGGTCGAGCCCGAGGTTCATGAGCGCGATCTCGAGCCGGGCGCCGAGGCCGCGGAGGAAGTAGAAGCGCGAGCCCGAGACCTTGACGCCGCGCGGGATGTCGATGATGCCGAGGTGCTCGCCGAGGTCGGCGTGGTCCTTCGGCTCGAACGAGAACGTCGGCTTCGTGCCGACCGTGCGGAGCGTGACGAAGTCGTCCTCGCCGCCCTTGGGCGCGTCCGGCAGCACGACGTTCGGAATGGACCGGACGACGCGGTCGAACGACTCCTCGGCCGCGGTGACCTCGGCCTGCGCCTCCTTGACCTTCGCGGCGAGCGCCTGCGCCTGCTGTACGAGGGCGGCCTTCTCGTCCTTCGGGGCCTTCGCGACGGTCTTGCCGAAGGCGTTCTGCTCGGCGCGGAGCGCCTCGAACGCCGTGATCGCCGCGCGGCGCGCCGCGTCCGCCGCCACCGCGTCGTCGACGACGGACACGGAGGCGCCGCGCGCCTCCTGCGAAGCCTTGATGACGTCCGGGTGGTCGCGCAGCAGCTGGAGATCGATCACCGGTTCATCCTAGGGGGACCCGGTGACGGACCGGAGGCCCGTGGCAGCGCTGCCACGGGCCTCCGGCCCGTCATCCGGTCGCGTCCGTCGACGGGTCGTCGCGCAGGGCGGCGACCATCCCACGGAGCAGGCGGAAGGCCGCTGCGCGGCCCGCCTCGTCGAGGTCCCGGGTCATGCGGAGCTCGACCTCGCGGACGGCGGCGCTCGCGCGCTCGCGCTGCCGCCAGCCCGCCGCCGTGAGGCGCGTCGGCAACACCTTGCCCGCGGTCGGCGTCGCGGCCCGCGCGACGACGCCGTCCCGCTCGAGCTGCTGCAGGAGCGTGTTCATCGACTGGCGGGTGACGAAGGTGCCGCGCGCGAGCTCGGAGTTCGACATCCCGGGGCGCTGCGCGAGCAGTTCGAGGCACGAGTAGTGCGTGATCGTCATGCCGAAGGGACGGAGGGCGTCCTCCATCGCGGCTCGGAGGGCGCTCGCGGCCTCCTTGAGGACGTACCCGACGGAGGAGTCGAGGTCGATGCGCTCGTCGTGTCGATCGTCTTGACGCATGTCAGGAGTCTGACATAGATTCATCGTGTCAGACAACTGACACACAACGAAGGAGCACACCATGACCGCCACCGGGATCGACTTCACCTCGCTGCAGGTCCGCGACCTCGACGCCGCACAGGCGTTCTACGAGCGGTACCTCGGGCTCGTCCGATCCCCCGCCGGCCCGCCGCACGCCGTCGTGTTCCAGACCGAGCCGATCGCGTTCGCACTGCGCGACGTGGTCCCCGGCACCGACCTGGACGCCGCCCCGCAGCCGGGCCTCGGGGTGGCGCTGTGGTTCCACGCGACCGACGTCCAGGCGACCCACGACGCGCTCGTCGCCGACGGCCACGAGATCGTCACCGCACCGTTCGACGGCCCCTTCGGTCGGACCTTCACGTTCGCCGACCCGGACGGCTACCACGTGACGCTCCACGACGGACGCTGACGCCCGTCCGCTCGCAGGGCGCGGTCGGTAACGTCGGGGGCATGTCGACCCCATCGGAGACCGCGCCCGCGGACCAGGACGCCCTCCCGACCGAACAGAAGACGGCCGCCGTCGTCTACAACCCGGTCAAGGTGCACCTGGAGACCCTGAAGAGCACCGTCGCGAAGCACCAGCAGGAGGCCGGCTGGGCTGAGACCCTGTGGTTCGAGACCACGGAGGAGGACCCGGGCGGCGGCATGACGAAGGCCGCGCTCGAGGCCGGGGCCGACGTCGTCGCCGCGGCCGGCGGGGACGGCACCGTCCGCGCCGTCGCCGAGGTCGTGCACGGCTCGGCGGCTGCACTCGCCCTGCTCCCGAGCGGGACGGGCAACCTCCTCGCGCGCAACATCCCCTCGCCGATCGACGACCTGGGCGCGAGCGTCCGGACGATATTCCGCGGCGAGGACCGCCCGATCGACATCGGCGAGGTCCAGGTCGAACGCCCCGACGGCAGCCGCGAGGAGTTCGGGTTCGTCGTGATGGCCGGCCTCGGCCTGGACGCCCGCATGCTCGTGAACACCAAGCCCGAGCTCAAGAAGAAGGTCGGCTGGCTCGCCTACGTCGACTCGCTCTTCCGCTCGGTGCGGGACGCCGACGCGTTCGAGTTCCGGTACCGGCTGGACGGCGAGAGCAACCAGTCGGTGCGCGCCCACTCGCTGATCGTCGGCAACTGCGGCATGCTGCAGGCCGGCGCGACGCTGCTGCCGGACGCCGAGATCGACGACGGCGTCTTCGACATCGTGGTCATGCGTCCCCGCGGCTTCTTCGGCTGGGTCCGGATCGGCGCCCGGGTGTTCTGGGAGAACGCGATCCTGCGCTCGTTCCAGCGCTCGAAGATCGGGCAGACCCAGGTCGGCAAGCGCATCGCGACCGCGGCCCGCGAGGAGCGCCCGCTGCGCTACCTGCGCGGTGAGGAGTTCGTGGCACGCCTCGAGCGGCCGGACGAGTTCGAGATCGACGGCGACCCGGTGGGCGAGGTCGTCGCGTTCCGGGCGAGGATCGACGCCGGCGGGCTGCGGGTCCGGGTCGCCGGGCCGCAGGACCAGACGCGCAACACCCGGCGGGTCGAGGACGCGCACAGCTGACGTGGGCCGGGCGGCGGCCCCGCGCCGCCCGGTTCAGTCCGCGTCGGGCTCGCCGGAGACGATCGCGCGCAGCCAGTCCCGCGCCTCGACGAACGCCTCGTCGGAGTAGCGCGCCGACACCTCCGGCCGGAACCCGTCCGCCCGCGGGTACGACCCGAGGAACGTCACGCGCGGGCTGAACCGCCGCAGGCCGAGCAGCGCGTCCGCCACCCGCTCGTCGTGCACGTGGCCGTCCAGGTCGATGACGAACCGGTAGCGCCCGAGCTCGTCACCGATCGGCCGCGAGGACAGCAGCCCCATGTTGATGCCCCGCGTCGCGAACTGCTCGAGCATGTCGACGAGCGCACCGGGGTGGTCCGCCGGCAGCTCCACGATGACGCTCGTCTTGTCCGCCCCGGTCCGCGGCGGGATCGCCAGCGTGCGTGACACGAGCACGAACCGGGTGACCGCCGACGCGTTGTCCCCGATCGACGACGCGAGCACGGCCAGGTCGTGGTGGTCGGTGATCCCGGGCGGGGCGACCGCGGCGTCCGCGACGGGGTGCTCGTCGAGCAGGGCAGTCGCTGCGGCGACGTTCGAGGACGCCGGGATGTGCCCGTGTCCGCGCAGGTTCGTCTCGAGCCAGCGGTGGGTCTGGGCGTAGGCGACCGGGTGCGCGTTCACGGTGCGGACGTCCGCGAGGGCCGTGCCGTGCCGGGCGACGAGCACGAAGTCGACCGGCACCAGGTACTCGCCGACGATGCGGACGCCGGGGATCCGGGCGAGGGCGTCCTGCGTGGCGCTGACCCCGCCGTCGACGCTGTTCTCGATCGCGATCACGGCGCCGACGGACCGGCCGGTGACGACGTCGTCGAGCGCCTCGCCGACGTTGTTCACGCTGCGCCAGGGCTTGCCGGCCGCGGCGTCGACGAGCCTCAGGGCCGCCTCGGTGAAGGTGCCGGCGGGACCGAGGTACGAGTAGGTGTCGGTCGGCTCGGCGCGCTCGGTCATGCCTCCGAGCCTACTGGTGTACCAGTCCCGTCACACCGACGCGGACCGCGCCCGGCCCGCCGACGCGCAGCGTGCCCATCAGGTCCGGACGAGCAGCGTGTCCGAGTCGCCGTTCCGCCCCACCGTCCGGAACCCGGCCCGCTCGTACAGGATCCGCGCCCCGGTGTTCCCGTCCTCGACGCTCAGGCTGACCCCCGGCCACCCCGCAGCCCGCCCGGCGTCGAGCAGGCGTTCGAGGAGCGCTCCCCCGACACCGCGTCCGCGCCCCCGGGCGTCGACGGCGATCGTCAGCTCGGGCACGTCCGCGGCGACGAACCCGTACCCGGGGTCGTCCTCCGGCAGGAACCGCGCCCACGCCACCCCGACCGGGCCGTCCCCGTCCACGGCGACGACACCGCGGTCCCGGGCCGGGTCGAACCCGTCGAAGTAGTGCGCGAACTCGGGGCGGTCGAGGTCGGCGTCCGTGAACGTCTCGGTCCGCCAGTTCATCGCCCGGAGCGTCGCCCGGCGCAGCAGCGGTCCGTCGTCGGCGGTGGCGTCGCGGAACAGCACCCCGGGGACCTCGGGTAGCCCCTCGCCGGCGTCCGCGCCGGTCAGCCGCGCCTCACAGAGTGCCTCGTCCCCCCGCGGGTACGTCAGCGCGGCGAACCGCCCCTCGGGGTCGAGCCGGCCGAGGAGCGCCCGGGTGATCCCGTCGAGCTGCGCGACCTGCTCGTCGGCGAGGGCGTCGATCACGTAGCGGCGCGCGGTCCGGACGTGCTCGGGCGCGGCCTGCACGATCGTGTCGTACCCGGCGTCGGTCAGTCGGACGTCGGTCGCCCGCCGGTCGTCGGCGGACGGGCACCGCGTCACGAGACCGCGCTTCTCGAGCCGGGACACGACGTGCGACAGCCGCGGGAGCGAGGCGTTGGTGGCCGCGGCGAGCGCCGACATCCGCAGCGTGCGGGACTCCGTCTCGGACAGCATCGCGACGACCATGTAGTCGAAGTGGGTCAGGTCCGCGTCCCGCTGCAGCTGCTGGTCGAGCGCCGCGGGCAGGAGCTCCATGACGGCGACGAGCTTCATCCAGGCACGCAGCTGGTCGCGCGTCAGCCACGGGGTCTCGTCGGTCATCCCCACATGCTACCGATTGGTTGTCGCTGCAACCAGTGGCCTGCGCCGTCGGGCCACGACGATCCCGGCGACGAGCACCCCGACCACCACCGCGAGCAGGACCCCCTCGACGACGAGCAGCCGGGTCGTGTAGTCGAACGGCAGCACCGTCGGGTTCTTCTGCCCGTGCGCCTTCGCGGCGATCTCCGGCACGACGACGAGCGCGAGCACGCTCCCGAGCACGACGGCGGCCTGGACCGTGACGAGCACCCAGACGCGCAGCGACCGCCCGGCCCGGCGGAGCAGCAACCCCGCGCCGACGACGAACGGCGACAGCAGGACGTCGTGCAGCAGGACCGCTGCGACGAGCCACGTCACGAGCCCCCAGATGCGCTCCGGCCGCACGGTCGTGACCATCGTCCACGCGCCGAACGCCATCACGAGCACGCCCACCAGGACGAGCACGGTCCTCGCGGCCCTCATCGGATCACCTCGATCTTCCCGATCCACTTCGTCTGCAGGACGCCGGGTCGTCCCGGCGCGATGACCCGGGCGGGGAACCCGTGGTCCAGGTCGAGCGTCGCGCCGTTCAGCTCGAGCGCGACGAGCGTCGTCGGGTCGGCGGCGTACTCCGGCCCCATCTCGGTCACGCGGTAACCGCCGCTCCGCTCGAGGCTCGTGATCCGCAGCGGCGACGACGGGTCGGCCTGCACGGTCTCGAGCAGGTCCCGCATCCGCACGCCCTTCCACGTCGCCGTCTGGCTCCACCCCTCGACGCACGCGATCGGCAGATCGGCCGTCGTGGTGCCGAGGGCGACGAGCTCGGCACGCGAGAACGTCCGGCTCATCCCCGGTCCGACGACGGTGAGCGTCCAGTCCGCGGCGGTGGCGGTGGCCAGCACACCCGCGGCGCGCGCGGTGCGGTTCACCGGCAGGTCGTTCGGCCCGAGGTGCCGCTGCCGTGCCCCGAACACGTTGAAGGGTTCGAGCAGTCGCGTGGACTGCCCGGCGGTGAGCGCGACGACGCCGACGGTCGCCGCCGTCACGCCCGCCACGAACCCGCGTCGGGCGATCCGCTCGCGTCCGCCGTCGGTCGCCGTCCGGGCCGGACGGGAGGCACGCCCCGCCTCCGCCCCGTCGGCTGCGGGCCCACGGTCCGGATCACCGGAACCCAGACTCGCGCTGGGCGACGAGTCGCGGGACGTCGCGTCCGAGTCGTGTCGCGCAGCGCGAGACTCGTCAGGCGCGGCTGCGGCCGGCGCGCCGTCCACCCACCGCAGCAGGCGGCCGGTGAGGCCGCGGGGGTAGGGGCCGGACACGCCACGATCCTCCAGACCCGTGTCGGGGAGCAGCTCGCTGCCCACCGTCGGGTCCGCGACGAAGCGACCGTCCGCGTCGTACGCGTCGCGTGCGCGCCAGTACCGCGCGATGATCCGCAGCTTCACGCCGACGTGCACGACGAGCGACCCGATGATCACGTAGGCGAGCGCGTTGTGCACCTGCCGGAACGGGAACGGCCACGGGTACCACTGGTACGTGTTCACGAGCCCGGTCCCGACCTGGACGATCGCGGCCGACACGAGCACCGCGATCGACAGGCGTTCGAGCAGGTGCAACACGCCGCGGACGGGCGGCGTCTGCGCGAGCGCGGGCATCACCGCGTTCAGCTTGGCGAGCAGGAGCGGGATGATCGCGATGCCTGCGGTGATGTGCAGGCCCTGCGTGAACTGGTAGAACTGCACGGGCCGGGTCGGGAAGCGCATCCCGGGCAGCGGGTCCTGCAGCAGGTGGCTGTACACCCCGGTGCCGAAGCACACGAGGAACGCGACGCCGAGCAGCCGACCCCAGACGACGGCCGAGCGGGCGTTCCGGTTCGGCGACGCCGCCGCGGACCGTGCGTCCAGCAGCAGCCGTCGCACCATCGGTAGCCTCGGGCCACGATGAACGAACGACTGCGCGCCGTCCCGCTGCCCACCAGGCCCGGCGTCCTGCCGACCGTGGTCGCCGTCGTGGGCGTGCTCGCGCTCGCGGGCGTCATCGCCTTCGGCATCACGCATCTGGGGTTCCTCCGTGCCGGTCATCGTGCACCATTCGTTGCGTGGACGCTCATCGCTTGGGCGGTCTTCGCCGGAGCCGTCCTCGCGCTCCGCTGGGTACCCCGTGCCTGGGTGACCCGGATCGTCCTCGGTGGGGCGGTCGTGGTCGGGGTCGCGGCGCTCGTCGGCCCGCCGAACACCAGCACCGACTCTGCCAGGTACGCCTGGGACGGCATCGTGCAGCACGCGGGTGTCTCACCGTACGCGCACACGCCGCAGTCCGGGGCGTTGGCCGCCCTGCGCCCCGAGTGGCTCTTCCCGGACAAGATCGACGGCACGTGCAAGCCCCTCGAACCGCGGATGCGCGGGCTCGGGGACGGCGCGGACGGGCACTGCGTGGCGATCAACCGACCGGACGTCGTGACGATCTACCCGCCGATGGCGCAGCTGTGGTTCGCGGCGGTCCGCGCGTTCGTTCCCGTCACCGCGCAGTACATGCCGTTCCAGGTCGCCGGGCTGCTCGTCTCCCTGGGCGTCACGGTCGGGCTCGTCGTGACCCTGCGCCGCCTCGGACGGCCGACCTGGTGGGCCGCGCTCTGGGCGTGGTCGCCGCTCGTCGCGTCCGAGGCCGTCACGAACTCGCACGTCGACGTGCTCGGCGCCGCGCTCGCGACGGCCGGTGTGGTGCTCGTCGCCTTCGGCCGGCCGGTATGGGGCGGCATCGCACTCGGTGCGGCGACCGCGACGAAGCTCATCCCGGCGATCGTGTACCCGCCGCTCCTCGGCCGGTGGCGACACTGGTGGGCGATCCCCGTCGGCGTCGCGGTCTTCGGACTGCTCTACGTGCCGTACGTCCTGAGCACCGGCGTGAAGGTCCTCGGCTACCTGCCCGGCTACCTCTCCGAGGAGGGCTACGAGGACGGCTCCCGCTTCGCCCTGGTCTCCCTGCTCGTCCCCGGTGACGGAGCGACGGTCGTCGTCGGGCTCGTGGTGTTGCTCGCGGCCGTCGTGGCCTGGCGCCTCGCGGACCCCGCCCGGCCGTGGTCCGGCGAGGTGCTGATGATCGGCGTGACGTTCCTCGCGGTGACCCCGCGGTACCCCTGGTACGCACTGCTCCTCATCCCGTTCGTGGTGCTGTCCGGCCGGTGGGAGTGGCTGTCCCTCGGGCTCGCGATCGCCCTCCGCGGTGTGTGGCCCTCGGCCGACGCCTTCCGCTGGTGGCTCGGCGCCGCGGTGCTCGTGATCGTGGTGGTCACGGTCGTCCGGACCGACCGTGACGAGTGGCGGCGGTGGGGTCGACGGCTCGACCCGCGGCGGTGGCGGCAGACGGACAGCGGAACGGACGGCGGACCGGAGGGTCGGCGGCGCCCGGTAGCATCGGCCCGGTGACGGCGAGGATCCTGCCCGCGACGGGCGAACGGCCCACGACGGGTGCGCCTGCGGGGCTTCCTGCGGCGGGTGCACCGGCGTCCGTCCCGGTCGCCTCACTCCTGCGCCGGGTGCGCAGCGGCTCGGCCGAGCTGCCGCCCCGACCTGCCGACGAACCGGCGCTGCTCGACCGCTTCGGCCGCACCGCGGTCGACCTGCGCGTCTCGCTCACCGAACGCTGCAACCTCCGCTGCACGTACTGCATGCCGGCCGAGGGACTGCCCGTCATCCCGTCCGACGCCCTGATGACCGCGGACGAGATCGACCGGCTCGTGGGCCTCTCCGCCGCCCGCCTCGGCGTGCGCAAGGTCCGGTTCACGGGTGGCGAACCGCTCCTGCGCGCCGACCTCGTCGACATCGTCCGCCGGTGCGCCGCGCACGACGTCGAGCTCTCCCTGACCACCAACGCCATCGGCCTCGCGAACCGCGCGCAGGCGCTGGCGGACGCCGGACTCCGACGGGTCAACGTCTCGCTCGACACCGTCGACCCGGACGTGTTCGCCGAGGTCACCCGCCGCCCGTTCCTGGACCGCGTGCTCGAGGGCATCGCGGCCGCCGCCGACGCCGGCCTCGGGGTGAAGGTCAACGCGGTGCTCCTCCGCGGCGTGAACGACCACCTCGCGGCGGACCTGCTCGCCTGGTGCCTCGAGCGCGGCCACGAGCTCCGGTTCATCGAGCAGATGCCCCTCGACCCCGGGCACGCCTGGGACGGCGCGACGATGGTCACCGCCACGGAGACCCGGGCGCTCCTCGGCGAGCGCTTCGTGCTCACCCCGGACGAGGCCCCGCGGAACGGCGCCCCGGCCGAGCGCTACCGCGTGTCCACCCACGACGGCGAACCGCTCGGCACCGTCGGCGTCATCGCGAGCATCACCGAGTCCTTCTGCGCCGACTGCACCCGCACCCGTCTGACCGCCGAGGGCCACGTCCGCTCGTGCCTGTTCTCCGACGACGAGGTCGACCTGCTCGGCCCGCTGCGCGACGGCGCCGACGACGACGCCCTGCTCGACACGTGGCGGCGCGCGATGTGGGCGAAGCCCCGCGACCACGGCGACGACGTGGACGGCATCGTGCACCCGTCCCGCGGCATGAGCGCGATCGGCGGCTGACCGTGACGACCCTCCGCTTCTTCGCCGCGGCCCGCGCCGCGGTCGGCCAGGACGAGACCACCACGTCGGCCGCGACCCTCGACGACGCCCTGCGCGCCGTCGCCGCCTCCGACACCGATCGCTGGGCGGCGCTGCAGGAGCGCTGCTCCTACCTGGTCGACGGGGTCACCACACGCGACCGCTCGACACCGCTCGCTGGCGTCGACACGGTCGACGTGATGCCACCCTTCGCCGGCGGCTAGGCGCCCGGCTCGTAGACCGCGACCTCGTCCGGCGCGACCGACAGCCGGACTGTGACGCCCGGCGCCAGTCCGAGCCCCGCGGCCGTCGCGACCGTCACGTCCGCCACCAGGTCGGCCGTGCGCACGCGCACGAGTCCGTCGCGCGGCTCCAGCGAGGTCACCGTGCGCGCGGGCCCCGGCCCGTCCCGCGTCACGCGGACGGCCGTCGGGTGCAGGGCGGCGACGACGGGTCGGCCTGGAGGCACGGTGCCGGTCGTCGACGCCAGCGCACCGCCGCCGTCGAGTGCGATCCCACCCGCGGTGGCGGTCCCGCGGACGAGCGCGAGTCCGGAGAAGGACGCCGCGAACGGCGTCCGGGGGTGCCGGAGCACCGCGTCGACGGGTCCCTGCTCGACGACGCGTCCGTCCTGCAGCACCACGACCCGGTCGGCGAGCGCGACGGCCTCGAGCGGGTCGTGCGTGACGAGCACCGTCGGCCGACCGGCGCGCGCGGTGGCGAGGGCCTCGCGGACGGCGGCGCGGGCGTCGACGTCGAGCGCCGAGGTGGGCTCGTCGAGGAGCAGGACCGCGGGGTCGGTGGCGAGCACCCGGGCGATCGCGACGCGCTGCGCCTGCCCGCCGGACAGGGCCCCCGGCGCCCGGTCGACCAGCCCGGCCACGCCGACCGTGGTGAGGGCCGCGACGGCCCGGTGACGTGCCTCCCGGCCGCCCGTCCCGGCCGCGCGCGGACCGAAAGCGACGTTGTCGACGACGGACAGGTGCGGGAACAGATCGGCGCGCTGGGCGACCAACCCGACGTGTCGGCGGTGCGCCGGGAGCCGTGCCAGGTCGCGGCCGTCCAGCGCGACCGTGCTGTCGGGAGCGCGGAGGAGCCCCGCGACGGTCTCGACGACGGTGGACTTGCCGGCGCCGTTCGGACCGACCAGCGCGACGCACTCCCCCGGACCGACCGCGATCGTGACGTCGACGTCGCGGTCACGGTCGACGACGTGGACGCGCAGACCGGCGTCGGGGGCCGTCACGCGACGACCGTCCGGGTGCGGAGCGACGTGACCCCGATGACGACGACCGCGACGACCACGAGCACCAGGGCGAGGGCGACCGCCGTGTCCGGGTCGACCTCGCGCTGCAGGTAGACCTCGAGCGGGAGCGTCCGCGTGACGCCCTGCAGGCTGCCCGCGAAGGTCAGGGTGGCGCCGAACTCCCCGAGCGCCCGCGCACCGCACAGCACCAGACCGGAGACGATGCCGGGCAGGACCCGCGGGGTCGTGACGGTCAGGAACGTTCGGGTCGGTCCGGCGCCCAGGGTCGCCGCGACGCGTTCGTACCGGTCGCCGCCGACGCGCAGGGCACCCTCGACGCTCGACACCAGGAACGGCATCGAGACGAACACCTGCGCCATCACGACCGCCGTCGTGGTGAACGCGATCCGCAGGCCGTGCGCGTCGAGGAACGCGCCGAGCACGCCGAGCCGCCCGAAGGCCGCGAGGAGCGCGAGGCCGCCGACCACGGGCGGCAGGACGAGCGGCAGCAGCACGAGGGCACGGAGGACGCCCACCCACCGGGCGGTCGACCGGGAGAACAGGACGGCCAGGGGGTAGCCGAGCACGAACGCGATGCCCGTGGTCGCAGCGGCGGTGCCGAGGCTCAGGGCGAGCGCGGTCGTCGACGCGGGCGAGGTGACGAGGGCGACGAAGGAGGACCAGTCGACGCGACCGACCATCGCGAGGACGGGCACGACGACGAACAGGCCGCCCAGGACCGCGGGGGCGGGGAGCCACCAGGGGACGGGGGTGCGGGTCATCCCTTCGGACGGCCGAACCCGGCGCGCTCGAGCACCTGCTGCCCGGCGTCGGAGCGGACGTACGTGGCGAACGCGGCGGCGGTGGTCGGGTTCGAGGACTCCTGCAGGACGCCGATCGGGTACGTGTTGACGGCCTTCGCCGACTCGTCGAACGGGACGCCGTCGACCTTGCCCGCCGCACCGCGGACGTCGGTGACGTAGACGAGCCCCGCGTCGGCCTGGCCGGACTCCACCTTGCCGAGCACGTCGGTGACGGACTGCTCCTCGCTGACCGGGTGCAGCTGCACGCCGGCGGCCCGCTCGACCTCCTGCGTCGCGGCACCGCACGGCACGGGTGACGCGCACGTGACGAGCTGCACGCCCGAGTGGTCGAGGTCGGCCAGGCTCCGGATGCCCTTCGGGTTCCCCGGGGCGACCGCGATCTCGAGGACGTTCGTGGCGAAGTCGCGCGGCCAGCCGGCGGCGAGGTCCGACGACGAGAGCTTCGCCATGTTGGCCTGGTCGGCGGAGGCGAACACGTCGGCCGGGGCCCCGTTCTGCACCTGGCTGACGAGGTCGCTCGACCCCGCGAACGAGAACGTGACCGTGGTGCCGGGGTGGTCCGCCTCGAACTGCTCCCCGAGCGCGGTGAAGGTCTTCTGGAGGGACGCGGCGGCGAACACGGTGATGCTGCCGGACGGCGTCGCCGAGGCCGACGGGGTCCCGGTGCCCGTGCCGCTGGTGGCGGCTTGCGTGGTGCACCCGGTCAGGGCGACACCCGCGACGACGAGCAGGACAGCGGAACGCAGGAGCGGCTTCACACTGTGATCCTAGCCGCAGGTGCGGGTCACTCGCGGTTCAGGTCGTCGTCGGGTGGCCCTCGGACCGCCACGCGGTGATGCCGCCGTCGAGGACGACCGCGTCCCGTCCCGCGGCGATCGCCGTCCGTGCCCATGCAGTCGCGCGTCGCCCCGAAGCACAGACCACGACGACCGGGCGGGGGTCGTCGTCCGCGAGGGCGTCCGGCGTGACGGACCCGGCGATCGTCCCCGTCGCACGCTCCTCGTCGGTGCGGACGTCCACGAGCACCGGTGCCCCGTCGCCGGCGAGCCGCTCGGCCAGGGCGCTCGGCGAGGTGCGCTCGGGCTCGACGTCGGCAGACGGCACCGGACGACCGCTGCCCGGACCACGCCGCAGCGGGCTCTCCGTCCACCGCCACCGCCGGGCGTCCACCGTGAGCACCCGACCGAGCAGGGGCGCACCGAGCAGGTGTCGGTCCGGTGCCGTCGACCCGGGTCGGGGTCCGGCCAGCAGGGCCGTCACCTGGGCGGCCATCACCGCGCCGACGGCGCCGCACAGCGCGGGGAGCACGCCGTCGAGCGCGCAGGACCCCTCGTCCGGCAGAGCCTCCGGGTGCAGGTCGTGGAAGTCGACCGGATCATCCGCGGCGTCGTGGAACACCGAGACCTGTCCATCGAACCCGAGCACCGTGCCCCAGACGAACGGGATGCCCGCGGCGGCGCAGGCGTCCGACACCGCCCGGGTGACCTCGACGCTGTCGGCCGCGTCGACCACCACGTCGTGGTCGGCCACGTGCTCCGGGCGGAAGGGCTCCGCGAGCGCGACGACCTCGGCGACCGGGTCGACCGCCCGGACCCGCGCCGCGGCGACCTCGGCCTTGGGGAGTCCGACGTCGGCGAGGGCGAAGAGCGTCTGCCGGGCGAGGTTCGAGGCGTCGACGACGTCGTGGTCGACGACCGTGATCCGCCCGAGCCCGGCGCCGGCCAGGTAGGTGAGGACGGGGGCGCCGAGCCCTCCGGCCCCGACGACGAGCACCCGGCCCGTGGCCAGGGCGTCGGTCGCGCGCTGCCCGGCCCCGGCGAGCGCCGCGGTGCGCGAGGTCATCCGCCGACGGACCACCAGCGGGTCGCCGTCCGCCGGGTCGGGGCGCGCCGGATCGGGACGCATCGGCGTGCGCATCCCGGACGGGTCGCCGGTCACCGTGCGCCTTCCGGACGGTCAGGCACCTCGACCGTCACCATCGTCGCCTTGACCGACGCGACGGCGACGGACCCGACCTCGAGCCCGAGGTCGCGCACCGCCTCCGAGGTCATCAGCGACACGACCCGGTTCGGGCCGGCCTGCAGCTCGACCTGCGCCACGACCCCGTCGACGACCAGGTCCGTGACGATCCCCACGAAGCGGTTCCGCGCGGAACTCCGCACCCCGGACGGGTCGTCGAGCCCCGCGTCGCGTCCGCGGACGTACGCCGCCAGGTCCTTCCCGAGCACCACCGTGCGCCCGGCGGCGTCCTCGGACCGGGGCAGGGTGCCGGCCTCGACCAGGCGTCGGACGGTGTCGTCGCTGACGCCGAGGTACCGCGCAGCATCACGGATGCGGAGTGTCGTCATGGTGGACGGCACCCTACGGCATCGCGAACTCTCACGGACGGCCGGGGCCGCGCGGGGCACCTGTCCAGACGGCCCGGATACCGTCGTGCACGTGACAGCACCCCAGACCGGCACGATCCGTGTGCCCGCGACCGTCGGCGTCCCGCCGGTCCGATCGCGCCTGCGCTCCGCGTCCTCGGTGATCGGCCTGGCCGTCGTCCGGACGCCCGAGCTCACGGTCGGGGCGATCGGCGTGCTCACGGGCGCCGCCTTCGCCTGGGTGCCGTCGCTCTGGTACGACGAGGGCGCGACGGTCACGAGCGCGCAGCGCAGCTGGCCGCAGCTCTGGGCCGAACTGCACAACGTCGACGCGGTGCACGGCC
This sequence comes from Curtobacterium citreum, assembly GCF_006715175.1. Classification (NCBI taxonomy): domain Bacteria; kingdom Bacillati; phylum Actinomycetota; class Actinomycetes; order Micrococcales; family Microbacteriaceae; genus Curtobacterium; species Curtobacterium citreum. Next base: position 3,061,957 of record NZ_VFMQ01000001.1, read on the forward strand.
TGTACTACGCGCTCATCCACGCCTGGTTCTGGCTCGTCGGCTACACGCCCTTCACCCTCCGCTTCCCGAGCGCCCTCGCCATCGGCGTGGCCGCCGGACTCCTCGTGGCGCTCGGCCGCCGGCTCGGGGGTCGCCGGCTCGGCATCACGGCCGGACTCGTGTTCATCGCCCTACCCCGCGTCCAGTGGGCCGGGTCCGAGGGCCGCCCCTACGCGACCATCACGACGCTCGCGGTGCTGCTCACCCTCGTCGGCCTGACCGCGGTCCGACGGACACGGACGACGCACCGCACTCGCTGGTGGGTGGCGTACGGCGTCGTGGCGCTCGTCTCGGTGACGTTCAACGTCTACCTGTCGCTCGCCGTGGTCGCGCACGCCGTCGCCCTCGGGTGGACGGTGGCCGCGCAGCGTCGGGCGGAACGGACCGGCCGTGGCGCGACACCGCTCGTGAGCCGCCGGACGCTCGTCCGCTGGCTCGTCGCAGCCGCCGGGGCCGCCCTGCTCGTCTCGCCCCTCGTGCTCGAGGTGATGGCCCAGTCGAAGCAGGTCGCGTGGATCTCCGGCATCGGGGAGCGCACGCTCCCGCAGGTGTTCTCCACCGCCTGGTTCGGCGGGATCACCCTGTACGCCGCGGTCGCCTGGGTCCTCATGGCCCTCGGCACCGCCGTCCCGCTGATCGCCGCGCGCCGCCGCGTCCCCGACGTCCGCGACCTCGTCCGGGCGCAGGCGGTCCGCGTCGCACTGCCCCTCGCGGTGCTGCCCACGAGCGTGCTGCTCATCGCGACCGCGCTCGGCAAGCACCTCTACTCTCCCAAGTACGCGTCGCTGAGCCTGCCGTTCGTGGCGCTCCTCATCGCCCTCGCCGTCACGCTCGTCCGTCCGCGGGCCCTGCTCGCCGCCGCCGTGGCCGTCTGCCTGGTCGGCGGCATCCCCTCCGCCGTGTACGTGAAGAGCCCGCAGTCCAAGCAGGACTCCACCTGGGCGAACGCCGCGTCGATCATCGCCAGCGAGCGTGCTGGTCGTGCCGGTGCGAACGAGGGCGTCGTGTTCGGCAGCGTCTACGGCCACCCGGGGACCACCGCCGACATCATCCGGATCTCGTACCCGTGGGCGTTCACCGGCATGACCGACCTGGGCGCGACCAAGATCGGCGCCGAGAGCGGTGTGCTGTGGAACCAGAACGGTGACCTCGCGACCACCATCCCGGCCCGGCTCGGCGAGATCGACACCGTGTGGTTCGTCGGCGGGACCCCGAAGGCGCGGAACATCGAGCCGGAGACCGCCGCCGTCCTGGCCGAGCACGGCTTCCACGTCGAGCAGCAGTTCCGCTCCGGCCGCGTCGTGATGACGGAGTTCGTGAAGGGCTGACGCCCGGTCAGTGCAGCGGCTGGAGCGCGCGGCACCGCCGACGGTCAGTGCACGACGCGTGCGCCGTGCACCGGGCCGGTCGCCCGGAGCGCCACGAGCCCGGCGGCGCTCAGCTCGACCTGCACCTCGAGCGCGGCGTCACGGTCGGCGACCAGGAAGGCCACGGTCGGTCCGCTGCCGGACACGATGCCCGCGAGCGCACCCGCCTTCTCGCCGATCTCGAGCGTCGTCGCGAGCGCCGGCTGGAGCCGCATCGCCGGAGCCTGCAGGTCGTTGTGCAGGCAGTCCGCGAGCAGCCCCGGGTCCCCCGCGCGGAGCGCCTGGAGCACGTTCGTCTCGACCACGGGGGTGGTCGGCGCCGGCCGGATGTCGGCCCGGTAGCGCTCCCGGTGCGCGTCGAGCGCGCGGTACACCGCCGGGGTCGAGAGTCCGGCGTCGCTCAGCGCGAGCACCCAGTGGAACTCCCCCTTGGCGAGCGCCGGGCTGAGCTCGTCCCCGCGTCCGGTGCCGACGGCCGTGCCGCCGGCGAAGGCGAACGGCACGTCCGCCCCGAGCCGTGCGGCCAGCGCCAGCAGCCCCTCACGGCCGAGCGCCGTGCCCCACAAAGTGTCCACCGCGAGCAGGGTCGCCGCGGCGTCCGCGGACCCTCCGCCCATGCCGCCGGCGACCGGGACCTGCTTGTCGATCGTCAGCCGGACCCCGCCGCGGTGCCCGGCGGCGTCCGCGACCAGGCGGGCTGCGCGGATCGCGAGGTTCGACTCGTCGGTCGGGACCCCGCTCGTGTCGATCGGGCCGGTGAACCGCACCGAGAAGTCGTCGGCGGGTTCGGCGGTGACGTCCTCGTACAGCGACACCGCCTGGTACGCCGTCGCGACGTCGTGGTAGCCGTCGTCCTGCAGGGCCCCGACGGACAGGAACACGTTGATCTTGCCGGGAGCGCGCACCCGTACGCGGGTCGGAGCGGCCAGCGAGGTCATGGCTCCAACCTATCCCGCGCGCGCTGCGGTGAAACCACGCTCCAGGTCGGCCAGGACGTCGTCGACGTGTTCGAGTCCGATCGACAGTCGGATGAGCCCCTCCCCGACGCCCGCGGCCGCCCGCTCCGACGGGGTCATCTGCACGTGGGTCGTCGACGCGGGGTGCACGACGAGCGAGCGCACGTCGCCGATGTTCGAGACGTGGTCGAACAGCTCGAGGGCCGCGACGAACCGCCGACCCGCCTCGAGCCCGCCGACCAGGTCGAACGCCAGCACCGCCGACGGCCCCTTCGGCACGTAGCGCTGCTGCAGGTGGTGCCACGGCGACGACGGCAGGCCCGCGTAGTGCACGCCGCCGACCTGGTCGTGCGCGTCCAGCCAGCTCGCAACGGTCGCGGCGTTGGACACGTGCCGGTCCATCCGGAGCGAGAGCGTCTGGATGCCCTGCAGCACGAGGAACGCGTTGAACGGGGCGATCGCGGGGCCGAGGTCCGCGGACAGCTTCGACCGGGTGCGCTGGATGAAGGCCCGCCGACCGAACTTCTCGGTGAACGCCGTGCCGGCGAACCCGGACTGTTCGACCGTCGTCAGCTGCGGGTACTTCTCCGGATGTGCCGCCCAGTCGAAGTTCCCGCTGTCGACGATGATCCCGGCGATGGCGCTGCCGTGCCCGGCGAGGTACTTCGTCGCCGAGTGCACGACGATGTCCGCACCGTGCTCGATCGGCCGGACGAGGTACGGCGTCGCGATCGTGTTGTCGACGATGAGCGGGACCCCGGCCTCGTGTGCGACGCCGGCCACCCCGGCGAAGTCGAGCACGTCGCCGCGCGGGTTCGGGATGCTCTCGCCGAAGAACGCCCGCGTCTCCGGACGGACCGCGGCGGCCCACTCGGACAGGTCGGTGGGGTCCTGCACGAACGTGAAGGTGATGCCGAGGTCGCGGAGCGTCGACGCGAACAGCGTGTACGTCGCGCCGTACAGCGAGGCGCTCGACACGACGTGGTCGCCGGCGCGGGCGACGCCGAGCACCGCGAGCGACGTCGCGGCCTGCCCGGACGCCAGGGCCAGCGCACCGATCCCGCCCTCGAGGTCGGCGATCCGCCGCTCGAGCGCGGCGGCCGAGGGGTTGTTCACCCGCGAGTACGTGTGCCCGGGCGCGTCGAGCAGGAACCGCGCCGCGGCGTCCTCGCCCGACGGGTACACGAACGCGGCGGTCTGCGCGATCGGCGGCACGTTCCCGCCGAAGCCCGGGTCGGCCTTGAACCCGGCGCGGATCTGCCGGGTCTCGAACGCCCAGTCGTCCTCGACCGCCATCAGGCGACCGACCCGGCGGAGGCGGACGGGGAGACGGACGCACCGGTCGGACGGACGAGCGGGATGACCTGCTCGCCGAAGCGCTCCATCTCCTCGGCCTGCGGCGAGAACTGCAGCAGGAGCGTGTCGACCCCGGCGTCCTCGAACTCGAGGATCCGGTCCGCCACCTGCTGCGGCGTCCCGACGAACCCGGGGCGCAGGCCGCGGTTCGACACCGAGTAGTCCTCGAGCGACGGCACGTGCTCGAGCTGCGACTTTGAGATGAAGTCCTGGTACGACTCGTACGCCTTGCCGTGCTGCACGTCGGTGATGCGCGCGAGCTCGGCCTGCGCCTCCGCCTCGGTCTCGCGCACGATGACGTACGCGGCCATGCCGAACGCCTCGAACGGCGCTGCTCCGGCGTCCTCGCGGCGGCGGCGCATCTCGGCGATCTTCGTCCGGAGCTCGTCGACCGTGCCGCCGTGCGTCAGGTACGCGTCGGCGAAGCGCGTGATCGAGCTCTTGCCGGCCTCGCTCTCGCCGCCGGCGTAGATCCGCGGCGTGACCCGGGGCTTCGGCTCGAGGTGCGCGTTCTGCACGTCGTAGTACTCGCCCGAGAACGAGTACGGCGTCTCCGACCACAGACCCTTGAGGATCCGGACGAACTCCTCGGTGCGCGCGTACCGGTCATCGTGCTCCGAGAAGATGCCGCCGTACTGGCGCGCCTCCTCCGCCCACCAGGCGCTCACCACGTTGAACGTGAACCGGCCGCACGAGATCTCGTCGATGGTCGCCGCCTGCTTCGCCGTCACGGCCGGCAGGTGGTAGCCCGGCCGCATCGCCGCCATGATCTCCAGGCGCTCGGTCGTCGCCGCGAGCGCGGCCGCGAGCGCCCACGCCTCGAGACTCGGTGCCGCCGTCCCCTTGATGTCGTTGAGGTTGAGCTCCGGCACGAGGGTCAGGTCGAAGCCGATGCGCTCGGCTCGCTGCGCGAGCCGCTTCACGTAGTCGAAGGTGACGGGCATGTCCTCGTCCTCGACGTTGCGCAGCCAACCGCCGAAGAGCGGGGTCCAGTATCCGAATCGCACGAGTGGTTCCTTGCTGGTGGGGAGTGACGGACGGGAGGCACGGGGCGGGCCCGCACCGTGCCTCCAGGCCGGTGGGTGGTTCGTCTCAGACCGCGGCGACCGCGTGGTCGCGCTCGAGGAGCGCGCCCGTGAAGCGCGCGATGGCGCGCGGTCCGGAGACCGGCGCGACCGCCTCGACGGCGGGGTTGTAGTTCGTGTTGGTGTTGATGTCGTAGACGACGGTGCGACCGTCGGTGGTCTCCATGAACTCGACGCCCGCGATCTGGATGCCCTGGTCGGCGAGGAACGTGCGGAGGCGCTGAACGAGCGGGTGCTCAGACGTGACCTCCTCGCGCAGGCTGAACGCCGCAGGAGCACCGGGTGCCTCGACACCGGGCACGTCGCAGACCGCCCCCGCGATGACCTGGGGGACCTCGCACGCGTCGGCCGGGCAGAGCTCGAAGCTGCCTGCGCTCGTGTCGACCCGCACCGCGTAGACGAACTCGCCGCCGACGAACTCGGCGCGCGTGATGAACGGCTCGCGGGCCGTCAGGTACTCCTGCAGCAGGGTGATGCCGTCGACCGGGGCCTCGAACTCGGGGCTGTCGACGTACGCGTCGAACTCGGCGAGCGAGTCGAACCGGCGGACGCCGAGGCCCTTGCCGCCCTGGTTGTGCTTCGTGATGAAGGGGACGTCCTGCCCGCCGGTGAAGGTGCGGGCGGCCTCCTTGAGCGGTGCCGTGCCGAAGACGGCGGAGGTGCGGGGGACGTCGAAGCCCGCGGCCTGCAGCAGCCCGTGCTGGGCGACCTTGGAGACCTCGAGCTCGAGCACGTGGCTGCCGCCGACGACCGTGCGACCGGCACGCTCCAACCAGCCGAGCACGGCGCGGGTGTACTCCTTGCTGTGCTCGTGCCCGCGGGTGTGGCTGCTGGCCGACATGCGGCTCCAGTACACGCCGGGCTCCGGCTCCGCCCCGAGGTCGATCTGCCCCTCGGTCAGCAGGACCTCCTGCACCGGGACGCCCTCGGCAGCGAAGGCGGCGGCGAGCGGTGGGAACCACTCGGGGTTCTCGTGGATGACGTACACGCGCGGAGTGCTCACCGCCCCACCCTAGGCACGGATGGTCGGGAGGTGCCAGGAGTGTGACGCGGTGCTACCGCGCCGGTTCGGTGCCGAACTGCTGCGTGCCGAGGACGCCGAGGAGCTCGAGCTTCTGGGCGTCCTCGCTCCCAGGGGGCGCGGTGAACAGCAGCAGGGCCTGCGCCTGGTCGTCGGTGTGCAGCACTTGGCAGTCGACCGTGATGCGTCCGAGTTCGGGCTGCAGGATCGTCTTGTTGTCCGACCACCGCGTCGCGACCTCGTGTCGCTCCCAGACCTCGGCGAACGCGGGGCTCCGGCGCTGCAGCTCGGCGACGAGCTCGGTCGCACGGCGATCCCCGGGCCCGGCGAGCCCGACGGCCGCCCGCAACGACGCGACGACCACCCGGCCCAGGCGCTCGTGCTGCTCGGGAGCGTACTTCGCCGGCTCGGTGCCGGTGACGAACCACCGCCACGCCTGGTAGCGCTCGTTGCCGGGCAGGTCGACCGACCCGCCGAGCAGGGCCCGGGCGAGCCGGTTCTCGACGAGCGTCTCACCGAGGTCGCTCACCACGATCGCAGGGGTGTCCTCGAGCCGGTCGAGCACCCGGAGGATCGCGGGGTCGACGTGGTCGGCCCGGTGCATCCGGACCGGCGCGGTGTGGCCGGCGAGGTGGAACAGGTGGTCACGCTCGTCGAGGCTGCACCGGAGCGCCCGAGCGATCGCGGCCATCATCTGCTCGGACGGCTGCGGCCCGCGCTGCTGTTCGAGCCGCGTGTAGTAGTCGACGCTCATGCCCGCGAGGGCGGCGACCTCCTCGCGTCGCAGCCCGGGCGTGCGGCGCCGGGCCCCTGCACCGAGCCCGACGTCCTCGGGCCGGAGCAGCTCGCGGCGGCGACGCAGGAAGTCGGCGAGGGCGTGGCGGTCCATGTGCCCATCGTCCTCCGACGGGCGGCCCGGAACCAGGGATCGCCGGTCCCCCGATGCGCGCGTCCTGGTGCGGGGCGGGCGGGGAGCGGATCGTGGTCGTCATGGACACCACCACCAGCACCGTCTTCATCCCCGGCGCGACCTCCGGCATCGGACTCGCGCTCGCCCAGCGTCTGCAGGCGGCGGGCAGCACCGTCGTCATCGGCGGGCGGCGCCGCTCCCTGCTCGACACCCTCGCCGCCGAGCACGGCTTCGACACCGTCGCGATCGACGTCTCCGACCCTGCCTCGATCCGCGTCGCAGCGGCCGAGGTCCTCGACCGCCACCCCGCGCTCGACGGCCTCGTCACGATGTCCGGCATCATGCGGAACGAGGACCTTCGCGACCCCGGGCACATCGACGACGCCGTGGCGACCGTCGAGACGAACCTGCTCGGCACGATCCGCCTGATCGACGCATTCTTGCCGCAGCTGCTCTCGCGGCCGACATCGACCCTGGTGACCGTCACCTCGGGGCTCGCGTACGTGCCGCTCACCGCGACGCCGACGTACAGCGCGACGAAGGCCGCCGTGCACTCCTACACGCAGGCCCTGCGGCAGCAGCTCGTCGGCAGCTCGGTCCAGGTGCTCGAGCTGGCGCCGCCGGCCGTCCGGACCGACCTGATGGGCGGCGCGGACTTCGGCGGGATGCCCCTCGACGCGTTCGCCGACGAGGTCATGGACCTGCTGCGCTCCGGTGCGGCGCCCGAGGTCCTCGTCGAGGACGTCCTGCCGCTCCGGTGGGCCGAGCGCGACGGGACGCACCAGCAGATCCTCGAGGCGATGGCCGGCCGCGGGCACTGAGCGCGTCCGGCGGGCCACCGCGGTCCCGCGTCCGGGAGGTCCGCACAACCGGAAGCGCAGCGCGCCGCTGAAGTCCGTGGTGCGGTGTGCTTCCGGTTGTGCGGGGGCACGCGACGCCGCGCTTCCGCCCGCCGGTGCGGGCGGTCCGGGCTGCCCGTCAGTCGGCCTCGCCCGCGGCGCGTCGACGGCGGATCTGTGCGTCGACGACGCGGTTCACCATCCAGAGCGCGAGCGTGATCCCCGTGACGACGACCGCCTCGGCGACCGTGCGGTCGAGGGCCCCTCGGAGCAACCAGTACGCACCGCCCGCGATGACCCCCACGATCGCGACGGTGCCGATCCGGCCCGTGGCGGAGCGGTTCAAGGTCGCTTCGTCGGCGGCGTCATCGGTCCCGAGCCGCCGGAACCACAGCCCCCACACGCCCACTCCCAGGCCGAGCAGCACGGCTGCCCACGCGGCGTCGTCCCGGACGTCCCGCACGAGGGCGACGAGTGCGATGACGATCACCGCCAGCCCGACCACGAGGAAGCCGAGCGTGATCGCGTCGGCGGTCCGGGAGCGAGAAGGGTGCACGCCTCTGAGCCTAGGGCTCCGTCGAGGCGTCGTTCAGCTCGGCTGACCGCGGTACCGTCGCGCGGCCGCGACACTGTCGACGTCGACGAGCAGGGACAGCGTCGCAGCGTCGACGACGGCGAGTCCCGGATCGACGCTCACGAGTGCGTCAGCATCGACCGCGATCGTCGTGGCGACCTGGATGGCTCCGCTCGCAGTCAGTCCGTATCGCGCCACGAGAGCTTCGACATCGTCGGCGACTTCGTCGACGCCGACCCAGTACACGCGTGTCGTCGACTTGATGGTCCCCCACTCGGCCAGGAGCCCGGGCCGACCGATCGCATGCGCAGACTCGATCAGCTCCAGCTCGGTGAGGCCGTTGTAGAAACAGTCGGCGCTCACGAGGTCCAGCCGCTGCAGGAACGCCGCCGCAGCGTCATGCCCCCGAGCCGTCGTGTCGATGGCCCGCCGGAGGAACCACGAGTCGAGGACGACTCGCGCCGGTACCGCGGCGAAGTGATCGAACGCGAGCACACCGCGCGTCCCTGACTCCTCGAACGACGACACGAACGGTCACCCTCGTCGCAGGAGTCGCGATGCCGGCGTGAACTCCTTGCCGGAGGCGAAGGTGTTGAGCGCTCGTTGCAGGCGTGCCCGCCGCTCCTCCGGTGTGCCGGCCGGCGTCGGGGTCCGGGCTTTGATCGCCTCGATCTCGTCGCGTGAGAAGACACGGGGGCTGCGCGATCTCGAGGTTCGGGCGTTTGCGTCGGCAGGATCAGTCGGGGTCATCGGTGCTCCTTCGCTCGTGTGGAGAGACGGTATCCCGTGGGGTTCGGCGCGAGCCAGTATTTCGTATCTTGCCGACGCCGCGATCGTTCGAGGGGCGAGTGCACCCCGCTTCATCGCGAGCACAGCGCGCCGCGGAGATTGGCGGCGTGGCCTGCTCCCGGCTGCACTGGGCACGCCGGACCGCCGCGCACCCGAGCCGTGTCAGACACCTGGCCGCGCCAGGCGCCGAGCGTCAGGACGCGTCGAGGACCGTGCGACCCAGGCGGACGAAGTCCTCCGGCGACAGGGCCTCGCCGCGCGCCGTCGGGTCGATCCCGGCCGCCATGAGCAGCTCCGTCGCCCGGGCGCTGCTGCCGAGCTCCCCGGACAGGCTCTGGCGCAGCATCTTCCGCCGCTGCTGGAACGCACCGTCGACGAGCGCGAACACCTGCGCCCGCAGGGCCTCGTCGCCGGGCTGGTCGTGCCGGTCGAACCCGACGAGCACGCTGTCGACGTTCGGCACCGGCCAGAAGACCTGCCGGCTGATCTGCCCCGCGGTCGACCACGATCCGTACCAGGCGGCCTTGACGCTCGGCGCGCCGTAGACCTTGCTGCCCGGACCCGCGGCGATCCGGTACCCGACCTCGGCCTGGACCATCACGAGCACGCGCTCGATGGTCGGGAAGGTCGCGAGCAGGTGCAGGAGCACGGGGACGGACACGTTGTACGGCAGGTTCGCCACGACGTGGGTGGGCTGCTCGGGCACGTCGTCGGCGGCGACGGTCAGGGCGTCCTGGTGCACGACCTGCAGGCGCGCGTCCGGCTGCATCGCGGCGACGGTGTCCGGCAGCTGCGCCGCGAGCCGGCCGTCGATCTCGACAGCAGTGACGGAGGCGCCGGTCTCGGTCAGCCCGAGGGTGAGCGACCCCAGCCCTGGACCGATCTCGAGCACGCGGGAGTCCGCGGTGACCCGCCCGGCGGCGACGATCCGGCGGACGGTGTTGGCGTCGTGCACGAAGTTCTGGCCGAGCTTCTTCGTCGGGGTGACGTCGAGCTTGGCTGCGAGGTCCCGGATCTCCGCCGGGCCGAGCAGGGCACCCATCATCACTCGTCCACCGTGACGGGCTCGGCGTCCCAAGCGCCGTAGACGAGCTCCGTGGTCGACGCGATCTGCGCGGCGAGCATCGAGGCGTCGGTGCCGAGGGTCTCGGCCATCGACCGCAGGGTGAGCGGGATGAGGTACGGCGCGTTCGGCCGACCGCGGTACGGCGTCGGCGTCAGGAACGGTGCGTCGGTCTCGATCATCACGAGGTGGCGCGGCACCACCTGGAGCGCGTCGCGCAGGAGCTGGGCGTTCTTGAACGTGACCGTGCCGGCGAACGACATGTACCACCCGCGCTCGGCGCAGAGGCGCGCGAGGTCGGGGCCGCCGGAGAAGCAGTGGAAGACCGTCTTGTCGGGAGCGCCGACACGGTCGAGCACCTCGACCACGGCGTCGTGCGCGTCGCGGTCGTGGATGGTCAGCGCGAGGTCGTGCTCCTTCGCGATGCGGATGTGCTCCTCGAACGACCGGACCTGGGCGGCGCGGCCGTCCTCGCCGGTGCGGAAGAAGTCGAGCCCGGTCTCGCCGATCGCCCGGACCCGGGGCAGCGCCGCGAGCCGTTCGATCCCGGCGAGGTGCTCGTCGAGCAGCCCCTGTTCCGCCAGCACGGGTGCTTCGTTCGGGTGCAGCGCGACGGCGGCGAGGACGCGGGGCTCGCGCGCGGCGATCTGCGCGGACCACTCCGAGGTGGCGAGGTCGGTGCCGACCTGCACGACACCGCGCACGCCGACGCTCGACGCACGGTCGAGGTGCTCCCGGTAGTCGAGCGGACCGTCGCCGCCCTCACCGACGCCGTCGGCGATCTCCATGTGCGTGTGGTTGTCGTAGACCGGCACCACGAGCGCCTGGGGCAGCGGCGGGTAGCTCAGGTCCCGCTTCGACCCGCCCGACGACCCGTCGCCACGCGCCCGGACGTGCGAGCCGTCCGCCGCGTCGGTCACGCGGCGCCCTGCTCGTGCTGCGGCTCGATGCGCGGGAAGAGCCCTGACTCGAGCGGCACGACGGTCTCGGCGCCCTGCCACTCGTACGCGCGGTCGACGCGCTGCTCCGTCACGGAGCCGCCGGCGCCGATGGCCGACCAGAGCTTCTCGGTCGCCTTCGGCATCACCGGCGAGACGAGCACGTTCACGGTGCCGAGCCCCCGCAGCGCCGTCGCCAACACCGTGCCGAGCCGCTCGCGCTGCGCCTCGTCCTTGGCGAGGGCCCACGGCTCCTGCTCGGTGATGTACCCGTTCAGGGCGTCGACGAGCTCCCACACGATCGCGATCGCGTCGTGCGGCGCGAAGGCCTGGACTGCCGCGTCGGCACGCTCGGTGACCGACACCGCGAGGGCGTCGATCGCCCGGTCCGAGTCGGTCAGCTCGCCCCGGGCGGGGACCGCACCGTCGAAGTACTTCTGGAGCATGGCGACCAGTCGAGACGAGAGGTTGCCGAACCCGTTGGCGAGGTCGGCGGCGTAGCGGGCGGAGATGTCCTCCCAGCTGAAGTTGCCGTCCTGCCCGAAGGTGATCGCGCGGAGGAAGTAGTAGCGGAACGCGTCCGAGCCGAACGTGTCGGTGATCTCCGACGGCGCGATGCCCGTCAGCTTCGACTTCGACATCTTCTCGCCGCCGACGAGCAGCCACCCGTGGCCGAACACGCGCTCCGGGACCGGCAGCCCCGCGGCCATGAGCATCGCGGGCCAGATGACCGCGTGGAACCGGGCGATGTCCTTGCCGACGACGTGCACGCTCGGCCAGAGGCGCCGGAACGCCTCGTCGTCGTCTGAGCCGTAGCCGAGCGCCGTGACGTAGTTGAGGAGGGCGTCGAACCACACGTACAGGACGTGGTCGTGGTCCCAGGGGATCTGGATGCCCCAGTCGAAGCTCGACCGCGAGATCGAGAGGTCACGGAGGCCCTGCTTGACGAACGAGACGATCTCGTTCCGGACGCTCTCCGGCTGGATGAACAGCGGGTTCGACTCGTACAGGTCGAGGAGCCGCTGCTCGAAGTCGCTCATGCGGAAGAAGTAGTTGCGCTCGGCCAGGACCTCGACCGGGATCGAGTGGATCGCGCAGACCTGCTGGCCCTCGTACGCCCCGGTGCCGGGCACCAGGTCGCTCGGCTGCTTGTACTCCTCGCAGCCCACGCAGTAGAAGCCCTCGAACTCGCCGGCGTAGATGAAGCCGTCGTCGTACAGCTTCTGCAGGAACGCCGTCACACCGCGCTCGTGCCGCTCGTCGGTGGTGCGGATGAAGTCGTCGTTCGCCACGTCGACCGTGTCGAGCAGCGGCTTCCACGCGTCGGTGACCAGCCGGTCCGCCCACTCCTTCGGCGACACGTCGTTCGCCGACGCCGTCCGGAGGATCTTCTGGCCGTGCTCGTCGGTGCCGGTCAGCAGCCAGGTGTCGTCACCCCGCTGCCGGTGCCAGCGCGCCATGAAGTCCGCGGCGACCTCGGTGTAGGCGTGCCCGATGTGGGGCACGTCGTTCACGTAGAAGATCGGCGTGGTGATGCTGAACGAGGACCCGTCGGACATGCGGACCATCCTACGGGCGGGCGCGGACCGGAAGACGCGCCCCCGCGGGCCTGTGGAGAACCCGGCCGGGCACCGGACGGGAGGATCGTGGCGGGCCCGCCCCGATCCTCCAGGCCGGTGGCCGGTCCCGTCAGCGCGCGGCGAGCGCGCCCTCGTACAGGTCGCGCTTCGACAGCCCCGTCGCGTCCGCGACGGCGGACGCCGCCTCCTTCATCCGGGCACCAGCGGCGACCCGCTCGAGCACGAGCCGGACACCGTCCTCGATGCTCGTGACGTCCGACTCCCCCGCGGCGCCCTGGACGACGACGCAGATCTCGCCGCGCACCCCGTCCGCCGCCCAGGCAGCGAGCTCGGCGAGCGTCCCGCGGCGCACCTCCTCGTGGAGCTTCGTCAGCTCCCGGCACACCACCGCACGGCGGTCGTCCCCGAAGCCGGATGCCATGTCGGTGAGCGTGTCCGCCAGACGGTGCGGCGACTCGAAGAAGACCATCGTCCGCTGCTCCCCCGCGAGCGAGGCGAACAGCCGCCGTCGCTCACCGCCCTTCCGCGTCGGGAAGCCCTCGAACGTGAAGCGGTCGGTCGGCAGTCCGGAGACGGCGAGCGCCATGAGCACCGCGGACGGGCCGGGCAGCGCCGTCACGGTGACCCCGGCGGCCGCAGCGGCCTCGACGAGCGGGAAGCCCGGGTCGCTGATCGCCGGCATGCCCGCGTCGGTGAGGACCACGACGTCCTCGTCGCGGGCGAGTTCGACGACCTCGGCCGCCTTCGCCCGCTCGTTGTGCTCGTGCAGCGCGATGAGCCGGGGGCGGTTCTCGATGCCGAGCGCCCGCATCAGGTGGATCGCGGTCCGGGTGTCCTCGGCGGCCACCACGCTCGCGTTCGAGAGGGTCTCGACCAGCCGGCGGGACGCGTCGCCGAGGTTGCCGATGGGCGTTGCTGCGAGGACGATCACCTCCCCATTGTGGTGGCAGGTCCGGCTCGAGGGCGATCCGTAGGATGACCTCTCGATGACCACGGAGCTGACCGACGACCCGACGACCACGCCCTCCGGGCCGGTCGGCTCCCGCTTGGACGACTGGTGGGGCCGGGTGCTCTCGACGTCGCGGCGGGTCGCGGTGTGGCGCTGGACGGGTCCGCTCGCCGTGACGCTCCTCGCCGCGGTGCTGCGGCTCGTCGGGCTCGGGCACCCGCACTCGCTCGTGTTCGACGAGACGTACTACGTGAAGGACAGCTGGTCGATCGTGCACCTCGGGTACGAGGGCACCTGGCCGGCGAACGCCACGGACGAGGGCGCTCCGACCACCGACCAGCGGTTCGCGAGCGGGCAGACCGACCTCTACTCGAGCGCCGCCGAGTTCATCGCGCACCCGCCGCTCGGGAAGTACCTGATCGGGCTCGGCATGCTGCTGTTCGGCGCCGACAGCTCGTTCGGCTGGCGCATCACGGTCGCCGTGCTCGGCACCGCGACCGTCCTGCTCACGGCCCTCATCGCCCGGTCCCTGTTCCGCTCCACCGCGATCGGCACGCTCGCCGGCTTCCTGCTCGCGGTCGACGGGCAGGCGATCGTCCTGAGCCGGGTGTCCCTGCTCGACGGCGTCCTGACGTTCTTCGTCGTGCTCGGCGCCGGCGCACTGCTGCTCGACCGGCGGTGGGCGCAGCGGCGGCTCGACCGCTGGGTGGCCGCACGGACCGCGGCCGACCGGGACACGCTCTGGGGGCCGGTGCTGCTCTGGCGGCCCTGGCTGCTGGCGATGGGCCTGGCGCTCGGGGCCGCATCGGCCGTGAAGTGGTCCGGGCTGTACTTCCTGGCGTTCTTCGCGCTGTACTCGGTGCTCGCCGACATGATGATGCGCCGCCGGGCGGGCGTGGCCTTCTGGTCGTCGAGCGCGTTCCTGCAGCAGGCACCCGTGACGTTCCTGCTCACTGTGCCGATCGCCGCCGCGACCTACCTGGCGTCGTGGACCGGCTGGTTCGTGTCGAAGGACGGCTGGGACCGGAACTGGATCGCGTCCGGCGGCGAGCGGTGGACGGGCGTGCTGGCGTGGGTGCCGGACAGCGTGCAGAACTGGTGGCACTACCAGTCCGAGATCTACGGCTTCAACATCGGCCTGCACACCCCGCACTCGTACCAGGCGAACCCGCTGCTCTGGCTGCTCATGCAACGGCCGACGTCGATGTACTACGTCGGCACGGACGCCGGGCAGGGCGGCTGCGGGTCCTCCCGCTGCGGCGAGGCCATCACCGGCATCGCGAACCCGTTCGTCTGGTACGCGGCGGTGGTCGCGACCGTGGCGCTCCTGGTGCTGTTCGTGCTGCGGCGCCGATGGGAGTACGGCTTCGTGCTCGTCGGGGTCGCGGCGGGGTACCTGCCGTGGCTGATGTACACCGACCGTACGGTGTTCCAGTTCTACACGGTGGCGTTCGAGCCCTTCATGGTGATGGCGCTCGCGGCGGCGATCGGGCTGGTGGTCGGGCGGCGCGACGATCCCCGGCACCGTCGGACCCTAGCGCTCACCTGGGTCGGGGTGTACCTGGGCGTCGTGGTGCTCGCATCGGCGTACTGGTACCCGATGTGGACCGGGATGCAGATGCCGTGGGACTTCATCCGGTCGCACTACTGGCTGCCCAGCTGGTTGTAGGCGGTCCCGCGCCTGGGGTGCCGATCCGCGCGTGGTCGACCGACCCGCGCATGGTTGACCGATCCGCGCATGGAAGGGCGTTCCTTCCGTCCTCCGACGCGCGATCCGTCCTCCCATCACACGTGCGATGGGCAGGAACGTCGCGACGCGACCGGGGGACGGACTGGAGGCACGGGTCGGCCCCGCCACGCGCCTCCCGGCCGGTGGACGGTCACCTGACGGACGTGCGGCGCGGGTCCCCGACCGGCGCGCGGCAGGCCGCGTCCGTCAGGGGGACGCGTGCAGCGCGCGCTCGAGCGCCTCGCGGTCGAGCGGCGTGCCGGGCAGCCCCGACACCGGCGCCTGCGGCAGCACCCCGTCGACGATCACCTGCGCGTACCGCCGCCACGCTTCCGGATCGGTCTCGCGTGTGGCGTCCGCGACCGCACCGACCATCGTCGTGAGCATCGGCAGGTCGCGGTGGTCGAACCCGACCCGGACGACCCCGGCCTCCCGCGCACGCTCGATGATCCGACCGACCTGCTGCTCGAGGCGGTCGCGCTCCCGCACGATCGACGGCCGACCCTTGCCGGCGCGCACGATGGTGTCGGCGAGTGCGCGGTCACGGGCGCGGAACGCGAACACGCCCATCAGGTA
The DNA here is from genome assembly GCF_006715175.1 of Curtobacterium citreum. Lineage (NCBI taxonomy): Bacteria > Bacillati > Actinomycetota > Actinomycetes > Micrococcales > Microbacteriaceae > Curtobacterium > Curtobacterium citreum. Next base: position 3,077,728 of record NZ_VFMQ01000001.1, read on the forward strand.
GACACGCAGGGCCTCGCGCGGGTCGGGTTCGTCGGCGGCGAGCGCCGCGGCGTCGTTGAGCGCCTCGAACTTGGCGGCGAGGAGCGCCTCGATCAGGGAGTCCTTGTCGGCGAAGCGTCGGTAGACGGTGCCGACGCCGACCCCGGCCTCGTGCGCGATGTCGTTGAGGGTGACCGAGGTGCCGCGTTCCGCGAAGCAGCGACGCGCCGTCTGCAGGATCAGCTCACGGTTGCGCGCGGCGTCGGCGCGGAGTGGCCGCTCGACGTCGGCGGCGGACTCGGTGGTGCTCACGCCGACGAATGTAGTTGAACTTTCTGGGAACAAGTGGATGCGGCTGCTCCGTTTTGGGCTACAGTGGGTCGAACCGGATGCAGCGCATCCGTTTTCCCGGTCCACCAGACCACCTCTCCCCTCCACCTTCTCGAAGGAGGCTGCCGTGACGGCAGAACAGACCGCGGCGCCCCGAACGGGCGCCGCTCCCACCATCGCGAGCGGCACCGGCGCAGCGCCCGACCGCCCGCAGCACCGGTGGATCGCCCTCGCGGTGATCGCACTGGCCCAGCTCATGGTCGTGCTCGACGCGACCATCGTGAACATCGCGCTCCCCTCGGCCCAGGCCGACCTCGGCTTCGCCACCGACCAGCGGCAGTGGATCGTGACCGCCTACTCCCTGGCGTTCGGCTCCCTGCTCCTCCTGGGCGGGCGGCTCGGCGACCTCTTCGGCCGCAAGAACACCTTCATCATCGGGCTCGTCGGCTTCGCGGCGGCGTCGGTCCTCGGCGGCCTGGCCGACTCGTTCGGACTCCTCGTCGCGGCCCGCGCGCTGCAGGGCGTCTTCGGCGCGCTCCTCGCCCCGTCCGCCCTCGGCATGCTCACGACGACCTTCCGCGACCCGAAGGAGCGCGGTCGCGCGTTCGGCATCTTCGGCTCCATCGCGGGCTCGGGTGCCGCGATCGGCCTGCTGCTCGGCGGCGTGCTGACCGAGTACGCCTCGTGGCGCTGGTGCCTCTACGTCAACGTCGTGTTCGCGGTGCTCGGTGTCATCGGTGCGCTCGTGTTCATGGCGCGCCCGCCGAAGGTCGACCGACCCCGCATCGACGTCGCCGGCGTCCTGACGATCACGGCCGGCCTGGTCGGCATCGTCTACGGCTTCTCCAACGCCGAGACGAACGGGTGGGACAGCCCGGTCACCATCGTGATGCTCGCCGCCGGCGTCGTCCTGGTCGCCGCCTTCGTGCTCATCGAGACCCGGGTCGCGCACCCGCTGCTCCCGCTCCGGGTCGTGCTCGACCGCGACCGTGGTGGCTCGTTCATCGCGATCGGTCTCGTGGCGATCGGCATGTTCGGCATCTTCCTGTTCCTGACCTACTACCTCGAGCAGACCCTCGGGTTCACCTCGCTGCAGACGGGTCTGGCGTTCCTGCCGATGCCGGCGTCGATCATGCTGTCCTCGACGCAGATCGGTGGCCGCCTGCTGCCGCGGGTCGGGCCGAAGGTGCTCGTCTTCGCGGGTGGACTCGTCGCCGCGACCGGACTCCTGCTGCTCCTGCGCACCGACGTCGACAGCACCTACGCGGGCACCGTCCTGCCGGCGCTGATCGTCATCGGGCTCGGGATGGGCACGATCTTCTCCTCCGCCATGAACACCGCGACGACCGGGGTGGCACGCGCCGACGCCGGCGTGGCCTCGGCGACGGTGAACACCGCGCAGCAGGTCGGCGGCTCGATCGGCACGGCGCTCCTCTCGACGATCTTCGCGGACGTCGTCGCAGACCGGCTCTCCGGGCTCGCCGCGGCGCCGACGAAGCTGCAGCAGGCGCAGGCGGTGCTCGACGGGTACCACGCGGCGTTCGCGATCTCGGCGGGCGTGCTCGTCCTGGTGGCGCTGGCGGGCGGGCTGCTCATCAACCGGCAGTCGGTGCGGCTCGCGAAGCTCGAGCACGCAGCGTCGACCGCGACGGGCAGTATCCCGGCCGCGGCGCACTAGCCGCACGCACCACCCTTCGCACGCACCACCCGTCGCACACACCACGCGTCGCGACGACCACGGACGGCCCGGGCCTCGCAGAACTTCTGCGCGACCCGGGCCGTCCTGGTGATCGGAAGTTCGGGGACCGCGCCTGCCGGACGACGGCGTTGCGCACTGTGTCGATCCTGCTGGGACCCGTCGGAGGCCCCGGATATCGTGAGCGCCATGGCCCCCGTCCTGACCTCGCCGCTCGTGTCGACGCAGTGGCTCGCCGACCACCTCGGTGCTGACGAACTCGTCGTCCTCGACGCGTCCGTGCACACCACGGGGGCCGGCCTGGACATGCGGTGGCAGGACGCCCGCGACGCGTACGAGCAGCACGGGCACGTCCCGGGTGCCCGCTACGCGGACCTCGTGCACGACCTGTCCGACGTCGATGCCGACCTGCCGTTCACCCGACCGACGGTGGAGCAGTTCGAGACCGCCGTCCAGGCACTCGGCGTGACGAACGAGTCGTGCGTCGTGGTCTACGACGACAGCGTCGGCGAGTGGGCCGCTCGGTTGTGGTGGATCTTCCGGGCGTTCGGACACGACCGCGTGGCGGTCCTGGACGGCGGGTTCACCAAGTGGCGGGACGAGGGCCGACCGGTTCGCGTCGGCGCCCTGCGCGACGGGACGGCCCCGGCGATCGGTGCACCGTTCCTGGCGGGTGAGGAACGCCCGGTTTGGGTCGACCACGACCGGGTCCTGCGCGCGGTCCGCGGCGAGGAACCCGCGGCCCTCGTGCTCGCCGCTCCCCCGGCGTCGCTCGGCGACACCCACCCCGCGGTGGTCCCGGGGAGCGCGTCGATCACCACGGACGACGTCGTCGACCCCCGCACGAACACGTTCCTGCGCCGTCCGGCCCTGGCCGAGGTCTTCGCACCGGTCCTCGACGCGTCGGAGATCGTCACCTACTGCGGCGTGGGCAACGCGGCCTGCGTCGACGCCCTCGCACTGACGGTCCTGGGACACGACGACGTCAAGGTCTACGACGGGTCCCTGCTCGACTGGTGGCGGCGGGAGCCGGAGCGACTGGCGTCCTGACCGCGGTGGCGGCACTACCGTTGCTGCCATGAGCACCAGGCGCGCCGTCGTCCTCGGCGGTACCGGCGGCATCGGCTCGGCCGTGGTCCGCGACCTCCTCGACGCGTCCGGCCACGGGGGTGACGACTGGCAGGTCGACGTCGTCGCCCGGCACGGCGGCCCCGCCACGGACGCGCTGACGGCCGCCGGAGCGACGTTCGTCCCCGGGGACCGCCGGGACACCGCCGTGCTGCGGGAGCTCCTGCGCCCGGGTGCGGACCTGCTCGTGGACGCGGTCGGCGCCACCCGCGGCGACGCCCTACAGCTCCGTCCGTTCCTCGACGACGTCGGCTCCACGGTCTTCGTGTCGTCGAAGGCCGTCTACGCCGATGAGCAGGGGCGGCACGCGAACTCGGTCGAGCGGCCGGTCTTCGGCGGTGCCGTGACCGAGCTGCAGCCGACCGTGCCCGCCGGGGACGGCGACCCCACGAGCCGCGAGGGCTACGGCGCCGCCAAGATCGCCGCCGAGCAGGTGCTGCTCGACCACGGCGCCCCCGTCACGGTGCTGCGTCCCTCGAAGGTGTACGGCGTGGGCATCGGCCGCCCGCGCGAGTGGTTCGTGGTCCGTCGTGCGCTCGACGGTCGGGAGCGGATCCTGCTCGCCGACGGCGGCCGAGGCGTCGACCACACGACCGCGGCGTCCGGCATCGCGTCGCTGGTCCGGATCGTCGCGGACGCCCCGGACCGCCGCATCCTCAACGTCGCCGACGAGACCGCCCCGAGCGTGCTCGAGATAGTCCGGACCGTCGCGGGCCTGGTCGACCACCGGTTCGACGAGGTCCTGCTCGACCAGGACGCGCCGGCGTTCGTCGGGACGACCCCGTGGAGCTCGCCGACGCCGTTCGTGCTCGACACCACCGCCGCGCGCGCCCTCGGCTGGCAGCCGCCGCGGTACGCCGAGGCCGTCCGGCCCGAGGTCGCATGGTTGCTGGAGACCGCCCACGCGGTACCGGCGGGCGGCGACGTCCCGTGGGCGGAGGACCCGTTCTGGGAGCGGATGTTCGACTACGGCCCGGAGGACGCCGCGCTGCTGCTGCTGTCGCTCGGACGGGACTGAGCCGGTGCCGCGGTCCGAGGTGCTCTTCGTCGGCGGCCGCTCGGGCGTCTGGAAGACCACCGCGGCCGAGGCACTGCACGACCTGCTGGTCGCCGCGGACGTCCGGCACGCGGTCGTCGAGGGCGACTTCCTCGACCTCGCCCACCCCGCGCCGCACGTCGAGCACCCCGAGGTGCGTCTCGCCGAACGGAACCTCGCGGCACTGTGGGCGGCGTACCGGGAGCTCGGACACCACCGGCTCGTGTTCACGAACACGGTGTCCGTCCTCGAGTGGCCGGCCCTGGCCGCCGCGATGGGGGACGACCCGGTGGTCACGGCCGTCCTGCTGCGCGCCGCTGACGACACCACGGCAGGTCGCCTCGCCCGGCGGGCAGGTGGCCGGGTCCCCGAGGCGCAGCTGGCACACAGCACGGCGACGGCCGGGAGGCTCGACGCGGCCACCGCGGACGGCGTCACCCGGGTGGACACCGACGACCTGACCCCGCAGCAGGTCGCGCGTCGACTCGCCACCCTGGCCGGCTGGCTCGTGTGACCGCAGCTGTGCACGGCGCCGCTCGTCCACAGACCACCCGCCCCGCCCGGTGCGCCCAGCGACGCCGGGGCAGGCTGGACCCATGAGCGACAACCGACTCGGCACCGCGGTCAGCCCCTACCTGCGGCAGCACGCCGCGAACCCGGTGGACTGGCGCGAGTGGGGCCCGGACGCGTTCGCCGAGGCAAGGGAGCGGGACGTCCCGGTGCTGGTGTCGGTCGGGTACGCGACGTGCCACTGGTGCCACGTGATGGCGCGGGAGAGCTTCTCCGACCCGGAGATCGGCGAGCTCCTGCGCGGGGACTTCGTCGCCGTGAAGGTCGACCGCGAGGAACGGCCCGACGTCGACGCGAGCCTGATGGCCGCCGCGAGCGCGTTCACCCAGCAGCTGGGCTGGCCCCTGACGGTGTTCGCGACGCCCGAGGGTCGGGTGTTCTTCGCCGGGACCTACTACCCGCCGACCCCGGTCGGACAGGTCGGTTCCTTCCGGCAGGTCCTCGCCGCGGTGCTCGACGCCTGGCGGGAGCGGCGGTCCGAGGTCGACACGAACGCGACCGCCATCGCGGCGGCGATCCGGCAGGGCGCCGAGGCGGACGCGGCCGCCCGGGGTGGTGCCGCGGGCGACCAGGGCGAGCCGCGCCTCCCGTCCATCGATGCGATCCGCTCGGTGACCGGACAGCTGGCGGCGGCCGAGGACGCGACGTACGGCGGCTTCGGAGGCGCGCCGAAGTTCCCCAGTGCGCCCCTCCTCGAGTTCCTCGGCGACGTCGCGGCCGACGGCGACGACGACGCTGCCGCGTTCCTGGACCGCAGCCTGCGCGCCGTCCGGGACACCGAGCTGACCGACGACGACGGCGGCGTCTTCCGGTACGCGACCAAGCGCGACTGGAGCGTACCGCACTACGAGCGGATGCTGTACGACAACGCCGGGCTGCTCGCCGTCGCCGAGCAGGGCCAGGCCCGAGGCATCACGGACTTCCTGCGCGACACCCTGCGGCGCGACGACGGCGCGTTCGTGGCCGCGCAGGACAGCGAGTCGACGATGGACGGTCAGCGGGTCGAGGGCGCGTGGTACCGACTCCCCCTCGACGAGCGCGGACGGTTCGCCCCGCCGCCGCTCGACGACCAGGTGCTCACCGGGTGGAACGGCCTGGCGATCCGCGGCCTGGTGATCGCCGGCGCACGGCACGGCGACGCCGAGATGATCGCGCTCGCCCGCGGCGCCGCGGACGCGATCGTCGCGGGACACGTGCGCGACGGCCACGTCACGGTCCGCTCGAGCACCCCGCGGGGAGCCTCGAGTGCGCCGCCGACGATCGAGGACGTGGGGCTCCTGGCCGAGGGGCTGCTCGAACTCGCCCTGGTCACCGGCGACGTCGCGTTCGCCCAGGTCGCACGCTCCCTGGTGGACGACGGCCTCGCGGGACGCTTCGCCGTCGACCCGGTGCTCGCCGCGGCCGGGACCGTGACGGGGGAACAGCCGCAGACGGCACTGCGGTCGGGCACGGTGGCGCTCGCCGCTGCGGCGGCCGTGCTCGCGGCGCTGACCGGCGACGCCGGGTACCGCGAGGCTGCCGCGGTCCTGGTCGCGGACCGGGCCCACACCGGCACGGAGCGTCCGCTGGGGCACGCGGACGCGCTCGGCGTCGCGCTCGCGCTCCAGCGCCCGTCGCGCGAGGTCGTCGTCGTGGCCCCGGTCGACGACCCGATGCGCGCGGCCGCCGTCGCCGCGCGGCGGCCGGGCACCGTGGTCGGCACGGTGACCGGGGAGCAGGCCGCTGCCTGGACGGCGGCGGGCTTCGAACTGTTCGCGGGCCGCGACCTGCCGGGTGCCGCGGCGTACGTGTGCCACGACCGGGTGTGCGGCCTGCCTGCACGGTCCGCCGCGGACCTCGCCGCGCAACTGGCCGCCGGAGCGACCGGCTGACCGGGACCCGACGGCCCCGGCTGACCGGGACCCGACGGCGCCGACTGATCGGGGCCTGACGGCCCGCTATCCTGGAAGGCTCATGTCTGCCGCACCCGTCATCACGTACCCGCCGGAACTGCCCGTCTCGCAGCGGCGGGACGACATCGCCGCCGCGATCCGCGACCACCAGGTCGTCATCGTCGCGGGCGCCACGGGTTCCGGCAAGACGACGCAGCTGCCGAAGATCTGCCTGGAGCTCGGGCGCGAGTCGATCGGTCACACGCAGCCCCGTCGGATCGCGGCGCGGACGATCGCCGAGCGCGTGTCCGAGGAACTCGGCGGCGAGCTGGGCGACCTGGTCGGCTACCAGGTGCGCTTCACCGACAAGGTGTCGGCGAACACCCGCATCAAGCTGATGACCGACGGGATCCTGCTCAACGAGATCCACTTCGACCGCGACCTGAAGCGCTACGACACGATCATCATCGACGAGGCGCACGAGCGCTCGCTGACGATCGACTTCCTGCTCGGCTACCTCAAGCGACTGCTGCCCCGACGTCCCGACCTGAAGGTCGTCATCACGTCGGCGACGATCGACCCGGAGTCGTTCTCGCAGCACTTCGGCGGCGCGCCCATCATCGAGGTGTCCGGGCGGACGTACCCGGTCGAGGTCCGCTACCGCCCGCTCGTGGCGGACGACGCCACCGACGCGGACGACGACACCGACGCGCGAAACGACGACACCGACCCGCGGACCGACGACAGCGGCAGCCGCGGCGGTGCGGGCGCGGACGACCGCGACGTCCTGCAGGGCATCACCGACGCGCTCGACGAGCTGGCGCAGGAGGACCCGGGCGACGTCCTCGTGTTCCTGTCCGGCGAGAACGAGATCCGCGACGCGCAGGACGCGATCGAGGGGCGGAAGTACCCGGGCACCGAGGTCCTGCCCCTGTACGGCCGGCTGTCCGCAGCCGACCAGCACCGCGTCTTCGAACGGCGGAGCACCCCGGGCATCCGCCGCCGCGTGGTGCTCGCGACGAACGTGGCGGAGACGAGCCTCACGGTGCCGGGCATCAAGTACGTCGTCGACACCGGCACCGCGCGCATCTCCCGGTACTCCCCGCGCGCCAAGGTGCAGCGGCTCCCGATCGAGGCGATCTCGCAGGCCAGCGCGAACCAGCGCTCGGGTCGTGCCGGCCGGACGAGCGCCGGCATCGCGATCCGGCTGTACTCCGAGCCCGACTTCGACCGTCGCCCGGAGTTCACCGACCCCGAGATCCTCCGCACGAACCTCGCAGCCGTGATCCTGCAGATGATCTCGCTCGGCTTCGGTGACATCGAGTCGTTCCCCTTCCTGCAGCCGCCGGACTCCCGTGGTGTGAAGGACGGGCTCGACCTGCTCCGCGAGCTCCGGGCCGTGGACGGCGACGGGCGCATCACGAAGACCGGGCGGCAGCTGACCCGGCTCCCGATCGACCCGCGGCTCGGCCGGATGGTCCTCGAGGCGGGCCGGCAGGGCGTCGGGCGCGAGGTCATCGCGATCGTCAGCGCCCTGAGCATCCAGGACCCCCGCGAGCGTCCGCTCGAGAAGCGCGCGCACGCCGACCAGCTGCACGCGCGGTTCGCCGACCCGACGAGCGACTTCCTCACCCTGCTCAACCTCTGGAACCACATCGAGGACCAGCAGGAGGCGCTGTCGTCGAGTGCGTTCCGGCGACTGTGCAAGGCCGAGTTCCTCAACCACCTGCGCATCCGCGAGTGGCAGGACCTGTACCGCCAGCTGTCGCGCGCCGCGAAGCAGGTCGACGTCCGCGTCGGGCAGTCCCGGAGCGAGGACGGCGACGCGGTGCACCGGTCGTTGCTCGCCGGGCTCCTCAGCCAGATCGGCCTGCGCGACAAGGAGAAGCGCGACTACCTCGGCTCCCGCAACACCCGGTTCGTGGTGTTCCCCGGCAGTGTCCTCGCGAAGAAGCAGCCCGACGCCGTGATGGCCGCCGAGCTCGTCGAGACGAGTCGCCTGTTCGCCCGGACCGTCGGGCGGATCGACCCCGCGTGGGTCGAGCCGCTCGCTGGGGACCTGTTGAAGCGCACCCACGGGGAACCGCACTGGGAGAAGAAGCAGGGCGCGGCCGTCGCCTACGAGCGGGTGACCCTGTTCGGGGTGCCCGTGGTGCAGCGGCGTCGCGTGCAGTACAAGCGCGTCGACCCGGAGCACTCGCGCGAGCTCTTCATCCGGCACGCCCTGGTCGAGGGCGAGTGGGACGCCCAGCAGGCCTTCGACCGCGACAACCGGAAGCTCCGCCGCGAGCTCGAACAGCTCGAGGAACGCACCCGTCGGCGGGACATCCTGTTCGACGACGAGCGCGTGTACGACTTCTACGACGCCCGCATCCCCGCGGACGTCGCCACGACGCGCGACTTCGAGGGGTGGTGGCGCCAGGCACGGCGCGACCAGCCGGACCTCCTCACGATGCGCCGGTCCGACCTGCTCGACGAGGACGCGGCCGAGGCCGCCCAGGACCAGCAGGAGTACCCGACGCAGTGGCGCTCGGGCGACCAGCGCCTCGCGATCAAGTACCGCTTCGAGCCCGGCGCGCAGGACGACGGCGTGAGCGTGCAGGTGCCGCTCGCGCTGCTCCCCCGCATGCGCGAGGAAGGCTTCGACTGGCAGGTGCGCGGCCTCAGGAAGGAGCTCGTCACGGCGCTCATCAAGTCGCTGCCGAAGCAGATCCGGAAGAACGTCGTGCCCGCGGCGGACTGGGCCGAGAAGATCGTCGCGGAGCTACCGGACGACGCCCCGACGGAGCCGACCGAGTCCTTCCGCGCGACGCTCGCCAAGGCGATCCAGCGGATGACGTACGTCACCGTCAGCGAGTCCGACTTCGACCTCGCGCGCGTCCCGGCGCACCTGCTCCCGACCTGGGCCGTCGTCGACGAGCGCGGTCGGCGGGTCGAGTCCGGCAAGGACCTGTCGGCCCTGCAGACCAAGCTCAAGGACCGGACCCGGCAGAGCGTCGCGTCCGCCACGGCGAAGGCTGCGTCCCGGCCTGGAGGCGCGGCGCGCGTCGCCGGGGCGTCCTCCGGTGTGCAGCTGGAGCGGTCCGGCATGACGGCGTGGCCGCCGCAGGACCTGCCGCAGGTGCTCGACACGAAGCAGGCCGGCGGGGTGATCCGCGCGTACCCGTCCCTGGTCGAGGAGGGCGACGGGCCGAAGGCGACGGTCGGCGTCGAGCTGCTCGCGACCCCGGGCGACCGGGCCGTCCGGATGCCGGCCGGTGTCCGGCGTCTGGTGATGCACGCGGTGCCGTCCCCCGTGTCCTACGTGCAGTCGCACCTCACCGCGCAGGAGAAGCTCGCGCTGGCCGCGAGCCCGTACCCCTCCACCGCAGCGCTCTTCGACGACGTGCTCGCCGCGGTCGTCGACGCGGGCATCCGTCGAGCGCACCCGGACGGCCTGGTCTTCACGAAGGCGGAGTTCGAGGCCGTGCGGGACGCCGTGTCCGCGACGGTCGTCGACACGATGTTCACGGCGGTGTCCGAGGTCGCCGCGGTCCTCACCGCGCAGCGCGCCGCCGACAAGGCCCTCAAGCAGGCGAACTCCATGGCGCTCCTGCCGGCGCTCAGTGACATGCGCCAGCAGTCGGAACGCCTGGTCTTCCCGGGCTTCGTCAGCGTCGCCGGCCTCGACCGCCTCCGGCGCATCCGCGTGTACCTGCAGGGCATCGACGCCCGCGTCCAGAAGCTCCTGCAGAACCCCGGCCGCGACGCCGGCTGGATGCGCGAGGTGTCCGTCGCGACGGACCGCTACACCGACGCCGGTGGAACCTTCCCGCCGTCGATCGGCGCGCACCCGGAGCTCGTGCACGCGCGGTGGATGCTCGAGGAGTTCCGGCTCAGCCTGTTCGCGCAGGAGCTCGGGACGGCCGAGACGGTCTCGCTGCAGCGCATCACGAAGGCTCTGGCCGCCGCGCGCTGACCCCACAACGGGTGGGTCTTCAAAGGCAATGATCCCTCATAGGCTGGCGGGCGATGAGTACCGTCAAGCAGGCAGTGACCTTTCAGCTCGAAGACGTCTACAAACTCTCCGGCGTACCGACCGTCACCTTCGTCGAACCAATCGAGTATTCTCGACTCAAAATCGCACTAAGGACCCCGGGGCGCGGCGTAGTCATTGAAGGTCCGTCGAAAATTGGAAAGACGAGCGCGGTCACCAAAGCACTGGAGTCAGTGACGACTAGTGAGTCCGTTCTCGCACTTAGTGCTCGGCGACCGGATGACGTCGAGCTCATTAGAGAACTTCCCGGGATGGAATCGATCGGAGTCGTCATCATCGACGACTTTCATCGTCTCGACCAGACGAGCCGCGAGTCCATTTCTGATTTCATGAAGGTACTTGCCGATGAGGAACGTACCGACTCGAAGGTGGTCGTGATTGGGATCAATAAGGCCGGTGAATCACTGATCGCCATGGCGCCTGATCTGGGCGGGCGTATTGAGGTGATCAAACTCGGTGTGAACCCGGTTGACCGCATCGAGACTCTCATCAATAAGGGAGCCGACGCGCTCAACATATCGCTCGACGCCGCGGCAGAGATCGCCCAAAACTCGCAAGGCAGCTTCAACATCGCTCAGGCTCTTTGCCACGACGCTTGCCTCACGAAAGAAGTAACCGAGACTGAGACGACTCACACAGTCGTTGACTCCTCCTTCGAATTGATTCGCGAACGAGTGCTCGATCGCCTCTCAGCGACTTTCCAGCGCCGAGCAGAGATGTTTGCCAAAGGCAAGAAGCTGAGGCGGGAGGGACGAGCGCCTTATCTGCAAATTCTGCGTTGGCTGTCTCAGAGCGAAGAATGGACGATCGAACTGCAGCGCGAGATGCGGAAAAATCCGACCCTTCGACCGAGCGTGAGCCAAGTAGTAGAGAAGGGCCACCTGCGCAACCTTCTCGAGGAACGAGCAGATATGCTGTCGGATCTGCTGCATTACGACGAGGAAAGCCGCGTGCTTGCGGTGGAAGATCCGCAGTTCTACTTCTACATCAAGCACCTGCCGTGGAACCGGTTTGCGGAGCGTCTTGGGTACTTCGAAGTGAGCTTTTCGTCGACCTACGATTACGCGCTTTCGTTCGCCGGGTCGGACCGAGACATCGCGAACGCCCTGTACGAACAGTTGGCCGATCGCGAACTTGGCGTTTTCTACGATAAGAACGAGCAAAGTCGAATTCTCGCGGCAAATGTTGAGGAGTACCTGGCCCCCATCTATAAGAGCGAGGCTAGCTATATCGTCGTGATTCTCGGACCAGATTACCCGAAGCGAATCTGGACGCGGTTTGAGTCGAAGCAATTCAGAGATCGCTTTGGCGAAAACGCAGTAATTCCAATCTGGCTTGCAGATGTTGATTATTCGGCTTTCGACGTGTCGCGCGATGTTGGGGGAATCACGATCGACCGGAATGGCGATCTCGAGCCGCAGATCGAGAGCGCAGTTCAACAGCTTGCAGGCCGGCTCGCTGACGACCGAGCTGAGGCAGCCGCGCAGGCCGCGGCCGACGGGACGGAATCGATCGAGTAACGGGTCGCCCGCTGCCGCCATCGTTCTGGAAATCGCTGACAGCGGGCGACTCTCCTCTCGACGAGCTTCCCCAAGCTGCGACCTGTCAGACGACAGCGGTCGCGAGCCCTTCGACGACCGTGACGTTCGGCAGGGCTGCCAGGACGACCCCGGGCAGGAACACCTTCGCGCCGCGGAGACCGGCGCCCACGACCACCTCGGGTGCGTCGAGCACCCGCGCGTCGACGTACACCGGCCAGTCGGCGGGGAGCCCGATGGGGGTGATCCCGCCGTACTCCATCCCGGTCAGCTCGATCGCCTGGTCCATCGGCGCGAAGCTCGCCTTGCGCACGTCGAGCAGTCGCTTCACCACGCGGTTGACGTCGAGCTTCGTCGACGCCTGCACGACGCACGCTGCGTAGCGGACCTCGTTTCCACGCCGTCCCGCGACGACGATGCAGTTCGCGCCGCCGTCGAGCGGGTACCCGTACGCCTCGGAGAACGCGGCCGTGTCCGCGAGCTCGGGGTCGATCGGTGCCGCCTCGATCCGCGTGAGCAAATCGCTCGGCAGCCCGACGAGGGCCTGGGCGACGGGGATCGCCAGGAACCCGGTGGCGACGAGGGCAGGGGAACGGTCGAGCGTCGGCATGCCCCCACCGTAGGGAGTCCTCCCCCGACGGCGTCGGAGGTCCACACCCGCACGCGCGGCCGTCAGCGCTCCAGGCAGATCGTCCTGAGCACCACCGTCGGCCCCGGGCGCGCGTAGGACGACGACGCGAGCCAGTCCGCCCGCGGCTCGTACTGCTCCTCCGAACCGACGGCACTGCGCTCCGCACCGATGCCCTCGGCCTGCCATGCTGCTCGGACCGCCGCCAGGTCGGTCGCGCCGCCCGGCACGGTCGCGGCCCCCTCGGGCAGCAGGTCGGCGCCCGAGGCGTCGTGGAGTTCGGCTGCGATGAACCAGTACTCCCACTCCAGGCCCTCCTGCCGGTTGTCGAGCAGGCACGGTTCCGAGTACGCGCCGCCCTTCGGGGAGCCGTCGGACCGGAACCCCTCGGACCGCCGGGAGCCGAGCAGCTCCACGGTGCGGTCGCCGATCCGGTTCAGCGCGGCCTCGGCGCCGCCCTCGCTGTGCGCGAAGTGACGCTCGGCCGCGGTCGCCGGCTGCGCGCGGACCCGGGCGTCCTCGGCGACCGTCCCGACCTGCCCGACGATCCCGAGCGTGTTCAGCGGGACCGCGACGACGAGCACGACGATCGCCGAGATCACCGCGGCGAGCGAGGTCCGCGGCTGCCGCCGGCGCTTCAGGACGTACACGACGATGACCGCGACCGGCACCCCGACCGCGAGCAACGTCCCGACGAGCAACCCCGCGAGGACGCCGCCTGGCCCCGGTCGGGTGTCGTCCGCCCCGAACGAGGCCTGCAGCAGCACGCCGAGCTGGACCAGCCAGCTCACCACGAGCAGGACCGGCAGCGCCACGGCGAGCCCGACGGCTCCCGCCCGCCCGACGACCGGATCGTCAGTCCCCACGTGGTCCCCCTCACCCCGTGCCCATCCTGACAGGCGAGCGCCCGGAGTGCTCGCCGCACCGCGGAGTGCTCAGGCGCGCTCGTGGATCGACCGTGCCCCCGGCACGGGCGGCGCCGGGTCGTCCGCCGCCTCGGGGTCGTCGGCCCGCGCCCACTTCACCGTCCACCGCACGAGCGGCTGCACCCGGTCCCACGCGGCGACGATCGCGTCGAGCGAGCTGTCGAGCGGCAGGTGCACGAGCGCGGCGTAGTGCTGCATCCGGAGCAGGTCGATCCGCGGGTGGTCGGCGTCGAACCCGCGCGGGGCGGTCTTCAGCGGCGGTCCGGCGAGCTCGTACCCGGCGTCGGTCAGGTCGTCGAGCTCCCGCTGCAGGGCGGCGGCGGCCTGCGGGTGCTCGTCGATGGTCCTCCGCGCAGCGTGCAGCTGCGCCCGCGACGGCTCGTAGAGGCCGCCGCCGACCTGGAGCCCGTCGGTGCCGGCGCTCAGGTACATCCCGCCCGCGGTCAGGCCGGTGTCCTCGCGGTACGGCCGCTTGTCCGGCGTGAAGCGCAGGTCGCGGTGCTGGCGGAGCACCCGGCCGGGCCCGTACCGCCGTTCGGCCTCGTGCAGCAGCGCGTCCATCGGGTCGCGGACGTGCCGCTCCCAGTCGTCGCGGTGGTCCTCGAACCAGGACTTCTCGTTGTGCGCGGCGAGCCCGCGGAAGAAGGTCGCCAGCGCGGGCGAGAACGGCGTCTCGGTCATCCTCGCAGTGAACCGCGGCCGGGTGCACGCTCGTCGGCAGCCCGGGGTACGAGACTGACCGGATGAGCGAACTCCGACCGATCGACCTCGAGACGTGGCCCCGTCGGGAGCACTTCGCGCACTACCGGCGGGAGCCCTGCGCGTGGGAGATGATCGTCGACGTCGACGTCACGGCCTTCGTCGAGGCCGCCCGGACGGCGCGGGCGAAGACGTACCCGTCTCAGATCTGGGTGCTCGCGACGGTCGTGAACCGCCACGAGGAGTTCCGGATGCAGCTCACCGAGGACGGCCAGCCCGCGGTGTGGGACGTGGTGCATCCGACCTTCACGGTGTTCCACCCCGACACCGAGACCTTCTCGGTGCTCGTGGTCGAGTACGACCCGGACCCCCGGACGTTCCACGACGCCGTGGTCGCGACGACGGAGCGGTACCGCGACGACCACCGGATGTTCCCGCAGGGCTCGGAGCGCACGGACACCTTCGACGTCTCGACGCTCCCCCGGACGTCCTTCACCGGGTTCGCACTGCACCTCACCGGCGCCGAGGACCACCTGGCTCCCGTGATCACGCTCGGGCGGTACCGGCAGGCGGACGGGCGGACGGTCATGCCCCTGGCGCTCCGGATCAACCATTCGGCGGTGGACGGCTTCCACGCCTCACGCTTCGTCACCGAGGTCGAGGAGCTCTTCGCCGACCCATCCTGGCTCGCCTGACCGGCCCGTCCCCCGGTCGCACACCCGTCGGGAGCACCGTGGTGGGCATGAACGACGACGACCTCACCGCCCTGGCGGTCTCCCGTGCCCTCGACAACGTCCGGGACGGCGGCAAGCCGTTCGCCTGCCTGATCGTCCGGGACGGCGAGGTCGTCGTCGAGGCGGTGAACCACGTCGCGCAGACCGGCGACCCCACGGCGCACGCCGAGATCCGCGCGATCCGGGCGGCAGCGGAGCAGGGGATCACCGACCTGACCGGGTACGAGGTCTTCGTCACGGCGTCCCCGTGCCCGATGTGCCTCGGCGCGCTCTACTACGCGCAGCCGGACCGCGTCGTCTTCGCCGCGACCCGTGAGCAGGAGGGCGAGCACTACGAGGACGGCAACCGCCTGATGACGCTCGCCACGTTCTACGACGAGTACGCGAAGCCCGTGGAGGACCGCACCCTGCGGATGGAGCAGGGACGGGCCGACGACCCGACGGCCCCGTTCCGCGAGTGGACCGCCCGCCACCCGGCCTGAGCCCGGCGCACCCACCACCGGACGGGAGGATCGTGGCGGGCCCGCCACGATCCTCCCGTCCGTCGCCACGCACCCGCGTGAGCCGGGCCTGTGGCGTCTCGCATCGACGGCGGCGGCCCGCACGGACCAGGCTGGGTCCGTGACCGACGACCGCTTCGCCCGCTCCTTCGGATCCGCCGTCGACGCCTACGAGCGCGGCCGCCCGGGGTACCCGGACGCCGTCGCGGCGGCGCTGGTGCCGGACGGGACGGCGCTCGTGGTCGACGTCGGCGCGGGGACCGGGAAGTTCACGCGGTCCCTGCTCGGCCGCGCGGCCGAGGTCGTGGCGGTCGAACCGGACCCGGCCATGCGCGCCCGACTGGCCGACCTGCTGCCGACCGTCCGCGCGCTCGACGGCACGGGCGAGGCGGTCCCGCTGCGGGACGGCGCCGCGGACGTCGTGACGTTCGCGCAGTCCTGGCACTGGGTCGACCGAGCGGCGGGCGCTGCCGAGGCCTGGCGGGTGCTGCGACCGGGCGGGACGCTCGGGCTCGTCTGGAACGTGCGCGACGAGACGCGTCCGTGGGCCGCCCGTGTCGGCGCGATCGTCGCGCAGCCGGAGGCGCGCACGGGGCAGCAGGTGCAGCCGCTCGTCGGGCCGCCCTTCGACGCGGGCGTGCACGAGACGGTGCGGTGGACGCACGAGCAGGACCGTGGGGCGTTCCTCGACGCGATCGCCTCGCGCAGCTACGTCATCGTCCTGCCGGAGGACGAGCGGCGGGCGGTGCTCGACGCCGTCCGCCGGGTGGTCGACGAGGACCCGGAGACGGCGGGGCGTCCGACGATCCCCGTCGACTACGTCGCGCACGTGCACCGGTACGTCCGGTCCTGAGGACCCTGCTCCGTGGTCGTCGCAGGTCGCCGTCGTCGACTCAGGGCGCCGTCGTCGTCTCAGGGCGCCGGGGTCAGGCGGTAGAGCACCTGGGGGCGACCGCGGCGGCCGTACCGGTGCGCGAGGTCGATCGCGCCCGTCGCGACGAGGTGGTCGAGGTAGCGCCGAGCGGTGGCGCGCGACGTCCCCGTCGTCGCCGCGACCTCGTCCGCCGAGCGGCCCACCACCGGGTCGAGTGCCGCGATGATCCGTTCGAGCGTGGTGGCGCTGACGCCCTTCGGCAGGCCGTCCTTCGCGGCGTGCGTCGCGCCGTGGGCCGGCCCGACCACGCGGACCGAACCGGTCGTGAGCAGTCGGTCGACGTCGCCCTGCCCCATCGGGACGTCGCGCTGCGCGGTGTCGCGGGACCGTCGCTCGGCGGCGTACGCGTGCAGTCGGTCCTGCAGCGCCTGGCGGTCGAAGGGCTTGAGCAGGTACCCGACGGGGTGCGCCGCGAGTGCCTGCCGGACGGTGACCTGGTCGCGGGACGAACTGACGACGAGCACGTCGGTCCGGTCGACGCCGGCGACGTGCATGCGGTGCAGCACCTCGATCCCGCTGATGTCGGGCAGCCGCATGTCCAGGAGCACGAGGTCGACCCCGCGGTCCAAGGAGGCCAGGGCGGCACCGCCGGAGGCGACCGCGCCGACGACCGTGAAGCCCTCGGTCGCGGCGACCCACCGGGTGTGCAGCGCGCGGGCACCGGCGTCGTCGTCGACCACGAGCACGCGCAGCGGCGGGGCTCCGGACGCGGTCACGACCCCGCCGCCATCTCGACGTCGAGACGGGCCCCGCCGAGCGCCGCCGAACGGCCGACGACCACCGATCCGTCCCGGTCGGTGGCCGTGCGGCGGACGACCGCCAGCCCGATGCCGCGGCCGAGGCCGGTCTCGTCGGACTTCGACGACCACCCGCGGGACAGCACACGGTGGGCGTCGGCCGGGTCGATGCCCGGTCCGTCGTCCTCGACCGTGACCGTGACGCGGCCGTCCCGTGCGCCGACGGTGGCGACGACCGTGCCCGCACCGGCCTCGGCGGCGTTCCGGCAGAGGTTGGTCAGGACGAGCAGCACGGCGTCGTCGAGCACGACGTCCTCGGCGACCCGCAGGTCGAGCGTGGCGCCGGCCACGGCGAGCTCGGAGCGCACCGCGGCGACGGAGGCCGTCGCGACCGCACCACGGCGCGGCGAACCGGCGCCGCCGCCGCTCGTCAGCCCGGGTGCCACGGCGTCGATGTAGGCCATCGCGTCCTCGTCGTCCCCCTGCTCGACGAGCCCGCGGACCACGTGCAGTCGCGTGCCGAACTCGTGGGCCTGCTCGCGCAGCGCCTCGGTCGTCCACCGCACCTGCCGGCTCTCCGCGTCGACCGCGTCCGCCCGGCGCAGCCGACGGGCGATGACGAGCGACAGCAGCACGCTCGCCAGGGTCGCCGCGACCAGGGCGCCGGTGCTCCACGGCAGCAGGGTGCCGAGAGCGCGTTCCCGGTCGGCCGCGATGGTCGACTCGAGCACGCCGACCGCCACGGCGCCGACGACCTCGCCGTCCGCGGCGACGACCGGCACCTTCGCGCGCAGGGTCTCGCCGGACGGGCCGGTCTCGGTGCCGACGAACTCCGCACCCCGGAGCACGGGCGCGATGGTCGTCTCGACGGGCTGGCCACGTTCCGCGGGGTCCGGGTGGGTGATGCGCACGCCCTCGTCGTCGGTGACCACGACGTACGAGACGCCGGACGCGCCCTCGACGAGCGTCGCGATCGGCTGGAGCGCCGCGGTCGCCGGGGCGAGGTCCTCGGCGTCAGCGAGCGCGCCGGGAGCGCCCTGGTCGACGACCGACGCCACCGCGTCCCGCACCTCGGGCAGGTCGGCCAGGCTCGAGGCGACGCCCGAGACCTGCTCGACGACGGACGTGCGGATGCTGCGCTCCTGCACCACCGCGGCGACCCCGGTCGTGACGCCCGTCGCCGCGAGCACGATCACGCTCGGCAGCGCGAGCACCGCGGTGCGCCGCAGGCGTCCGGAACGAGCGGCGCGCCGCAGCCGCCCGGAACGTGCCCTGGTCACCGTGGCGTCCCCCTTCGGCCGCGACGCCGTGAGCGTCAATGAGCACAACTCCGCCGCCGGGTGCTCGTCCGGTCGGCGGCTGCTATCGTACTTCTCGACCTGCGGCACGACGACGTGCGCAGGAGGGAGCCATCCATGACAGAGCAGTCAGTGTCCAGGGAGTCGGGGCCCGGGCAGTCGGTACCGTCGACGCCGGCCGGGCCTCGTGCACCTCGTCCCGTCGCCCGCGTGGTCGGGGCCGCCGTCGCGGCGGTGTCCATCGCGGTCGCCGCGTTCGGGTCGGTGACGTCGGCGGCGGCCGGCGGCGACCCCACCCGGTCCGTCACGCTCGTCGCCCCTGCGGCGGCCGGCGGCGGCTGGGACGGCGTCGCACGGTCGATGCAGCAGGCGCAGCGCGCGAACGGCATCGTGAACTCGGTCCAGGTCGTGAACATGCCGGGCGCCGGTGGCACCATCGCACTCGGCAACGTGGCGCGGCTGTCGGGGCAGACGGACACGCTGCTCATCGGCGGCACCGGACTCCTCGCCGCCGAGATCCAGTTCGGCTCCGCGGTCACCCACGACGACGTCACGCCGCTCGCGGTCACCGTCGAGGAGTACGACGTCATCGTCGTCCCCGCCGACTCGCCGTACGAGACGCTCGACGACCTCGTCGCCGCGTGGCGCGAGCGGCCCGGCTCGGTGCCGTGGACGGGCGGCGGCTCGTTCGACCAGCTGGTCGTCACCGACCTCGCCGTGTCGGCCGGGATCGATCCGAAGCAGACGAACTACATCCCGTCGGACGGCGGCGGCGAGGCCATCCAGGCGCTGCTGAACGGCACGGCCGCCGCGGCCTCCGGAGGCTACCCGGACAACATCGACCAGATCGAGTCCGGCCGCCTGCGGGCACTCGCGCTCGTCGCCGCGGAACCGGTCGACGGCATCGACATCCCCACGGCCGTCGAGCAGGGACACGACGTGACGCTGACGAACTGGCGCGAGGTCGCGGCACCCGGCGGGCTCGACGACGAGCAACGGGCGCAGCTCACCGACATCGTGCTGGACACGCTCGACACCCCCGAGTGGGCCGATGCCGTCGAGCGCTACCACTGGACCGAGCGGATCATCACCGGCGACGAGCTCGACGCGTTCATCGACGCCGAACGCGAGCGCATCACCGCACTGTACGAGGAGCTGGGCCGATGACCCGTCCGAGCAACCCCACGTCGTCCTCCGCGGTCGTCGGGCAGCGGCTCACGCTGCGGGCCGACCCCGGCCGTGTCGCCGCGGTCGCCAAGGAGCTGACCACCCCGGCGCTCTTCACCGCCTTCGCGGTCTACCTCGTCGTCGGCATCGTCACGATGGAGGTCCCCGCGGGCACCGCGTTCCCCGGGCCGGCGGTCTTCCCCGGGCTCGTCGCCGCCGCACTCCTGCTGCTCGCCGCCCTGCTCGTCGTCCGGTCCGTCCGGGCCGCACGCGGGCGACGGGCCGGAGGGGAGCCGACCGTCGCCACCGACGTCGACTCCGACCCAGCGGGTCCCTCGGTCGAGGAACGCTCCGTCCGCGTCGACTGGCGTTCCCTGGCCTGGGTCGTGCTGTCCTTCGCCGGGTTCGCGCTGCTGCTCGGCGTGCTCGGGTGGATCGTCGGCGCCGGGCTGCTGTTCCTCGGTGTCGCGAAGGGGCTCGGCGCCCCCGGGTGGCTGCGGCCGCTCGTCGTCGGACTGACGGTGAGCGCGATCAGCTACATCGCCTTCGACATGCTGCTCGACCTGTCGCTGCCCTCGGGCATCGTCGGATGGGAGTTCTGACGTGGACGTGCTCGGTCTGCTCGGGGACGGCTTCGCCGGTGCCCTGACCCCCGCCAACCTGCTCTGGGTCGTCGTCGGGTGCCTGCTCGGCACCGCCGTCGGCGTGCTCCCCGGCCTCGGTTCCTCGATGGCGGTCGCGCTGCTGCTGCCGGTGACGTTCTCCCTCGACCCGACGGCGGCGTTCATCATGTTCGCCGGCGTCTACTTCGGCGGCCTGTTCGGCGACTCCACCATGGGCATCCTGATGAACACGCCGGGCCAGGCCTCGGCGATCGCGTCGACGTTCGAGGGCCACAAGATGGCGCTCAACGGACGCGCTGCCCAGGCGCTGGCGACGGCGGCGATCGGCGCGTTCGTCGGCGGGATGATCGCGTCCGTGCTGGTGGTCTTCCTCGCACCGGCGCTGGCGTCCTTCTCGTCGAGCTTCGGACCCGCCGAGTTCTTCGCCCTCGCGCTGTTCGCGTTCGTCACGACGTCGTCGGTCGTCACCGACGACGCGCTGAAGGGCCTCGGGTCGCTGTGCCTCGGCCTCGGCATCGCCGTGATCGGCGTCGACGGCATCTCCGGCGCACCGCGCTTCACGATGGGCGTCCCGGAGCTGTTCGACGGCATCTCGCTCGTCACGGTGACGGTCGCGGTGCTCGCACTCGGCGAGGTCATCTACGTCGCGTGCCTCGCCCGGCACCTGAAGGACGGTCGGATGGTGCAGGCCACCGGGCGTCCGTGGCTGTCGAAGCGGGAGCTGCGCGAGGCGGCACCCGCCTGGCTCCGCGGCACCGCGATCGGGTTGCCCTTCGGCGTCGTGCCCGCGGGTGGGTCCGAGATCCCGACCTTCCTGGCGTTCGGGCTCGAGAAGCGACTCGACGCCCGCCGGAAGGACCCGCAGTTCGGCCGCGGGGCGATCCGCGGTCTGGCCGCGCCGGAGGCAGCGGGCAACTCGACGACCGGCATGGCGATGGGCGCGCTGCTGTCGCTCGGCCTGCCGGTGTCGGCCACGGCGGCGATCATGCTCGCCGCCTTCCGCCAGTACGGCCTGCAGCCGGGACCGCTGCTGTTCGACCGCTCCCCCGACCTGGTCTGGGCGCTGCTCGCGTCGTTCTTCATCGCGATGGTGGTGCTGCTCGTCATCAACCTGCCGTTCGCGATGCTGTGGGCGAAGCTGCTGCGCATCCCGCGGGCGTACCTGTACGCGGGCATCGCGGTCTTCTGCGGGCTCGGCATCTACGCGACGAGCGGCTCGGTGTTCGACCTGCTCATGCTGCTCGGCATCGGGCTCGTCGGCTTCCTGATGCGGGCGCTCAACATCCCCCTCGCGCCGCTCATCATCGGCATGGTGCTCGGTCCGCTCGCCGAGACGAGCCTGCGGGACGCGGCGCTGAGCGCGGACGGGGACTTCTCGGTGCTGGTGGCCGGGCCGATCCCGATCGTGCTGTACGCCGTGCTGGCGGTCGTGGTCGCGGCCACCGTCACCAGCCGCATCCGGGCGCGACGCGCTGCGCGGCGCGAGCTGGTCGACGCGTAGTCAGGTCGTCGGTCGTCCGGTCCGGGGCCCGTCCCCGCGACCGGACCTCCGGGCCACCAGACGGCCGGAGGTCCGCGCTACGCTCGTCGGATGCGCGCGACCGTGCGGGACGTGGCGGCGATGGCCGGGGTGTCGCCGAAGACCGTCTCCAACGTCATCAACGGCGGCGTCGCGGTGCGCCCGGCGACCCGGGAGCGCGTCGAGCGTGCCCTCGCCGAGCTCGACTACGTCCCGAACCTGTCCGCCCGGGGGCTGCGCAACGGACGGTCCGGGGCGATCGCGCTGACGCTGCCCGAGCTCGGGAACGCCTACTCCGCCGAGCTCGCCCAGTGGTTCGTCGAGCTGGCGCGCGAGCGCGGCTGGACGGTGCAGCTCGACCAGACCGGCAACGACCCGGACCGCGAGCGCGAACTGGTCTCGCGGGCCCGCGCGCACCTGGTGGACGGGCTCGTGCTCAACCCGGTGTCGCTCAGCGCGAGCGTGCTCGCCGAGACCGAGGGGCTGCCGCCGACCGTGGTGATCGGCGAGGTCGAGCCGGAGCACGTCGACCAGGTGCACGTCGACAGTCGTCTCGCCGCGCTCGAGGTCACGACCCACCTGCTCGACCGCGGGCACCGTCGGATCGCCGTCGTCGGGGCAGCGCGCCCGACGGACGCCACCGCCACGAGCGAGCTCCGTGACCAGGGCCACGCGGACGCGCTCGGCAGCGCCGGCCTCGTGGTCGACCCCGCGCTGCGCGTGCCGCTGCCGGCGTGGACGACGAGTGCGGCGGCGACGGCGTTCGCCGCGTGGCTGGACACGAACCCGCTGCCGGACGCGGTGTTCGCCTACACGGACTCCATCGCCTTCGGCGTGCTGCACGTGCTCGCGGCGCGGGGCGTCCGGGTCCCGGAGCAGGTGAGCGTCGTCGGGTTCGACGACGTCGACGCGGCGGCCTACGCGATCCCCGCGCTGACCACCGTGTCGTTCGACCGTCGGGCCTTCGCGACCGCTGCGCTCGATCTCCTCACCCGGCGGATCGCGGACCCTTCGGCAGCACCGGAGACGGTCGTGGTGCCGCACCGGATCGTCGAGCGCGCGAGCGTCCGGGCGCGCTGACCGGGCGCGCTGGACGAGTGGTGCGACGGCCGGGGGTACCGTCCGCGCCATGAGCGCCGACGACCCCGCGATGCCCGTCCTGACCGCGACCGTGCTGCAGTCCCCGGAGCCGGTCGCCCTCGCCCGCTTCTACGGCGCGCTGACCGGGTGGACCGTGCACGAGGACGGACCGACGTGGCTCCGGGTCCGCCCGGCCGACGGCGGTCCCGGTCTGTCGGTGCAGTACGACGACGCCTACGTCCCGCCGGTGTGGCCGCCCGAGTCCGGACGCCAGGGCATGCAGCTGCACCTCGACTTCCAGGTGGAGGACCTGCCCGCGGCGACCGCCCGCGCCCTCGAGCTCGGGGCGACCGAGCACGCGTTCCAGCCCCAGGACGACGTCCGGGTGCTCCTCGACCCGGACGGCCACCCGTTCTGCCTGTTCCTGCCGGGCGCCTGACCCGCCGAGCCGGACCGGGCCGACGCGCCGGGCGCGCCACGTGCCTCCTGGCCGGATCGCGCCGCGACGGCGAACCGCAGCGAGTCTCGGCTCCGCGGACGAGACTCGGCCCGCCGATGCACGGATCTGTCCGTCAGGCCGAGTCTCGGGCCTGCCCCGGACCCGGCCCCGGCCCCGCGGCGGCGGCCAGCACCGCCTCGCGCGTCTGCCGCGCGGCCAGGATCCGGAAGTGCCCGCCCACCGGGACGCGCACGTTCGTCGCACCCGCGAGCTCGCTCCCGGCCGGGATGAGCGTGTCGAAGACCCCCCAGACCGACGTGATCCGCGCGTTCACCGCGAGGTCCCGCCCGAGCGCCGCGAGCACCGGGTCCGCGGCACGGAACACCCGCAGGTGCCGCACCGGCGCGAGCCGCGCGTAGGCCGACCCGGCGAACGGCGTCGACACGGCGACCATCCGGTCGATGCGGTCCCCCTCGGGCAGGGTCATCGCGTACTTCCCGATCAGCCCGCCCTTGCTGTGCGCCACGACGAGGACGTCGCGCAGGCCCTCCGCCTCGAGGTACGCGAGCACCTCGCGCGCGGACTCCGGCACCGGCCGGATGTTGTGCCGCAGCACGGGCAGCACGTGGACGGGGTGCCCGGCGTCGTGCAGCGCGTCCATCAGGGGACGCATGAAGTGCCAGGTCTCGTAGACGCCCGGCACGACGACGACCGGCTGGCCCTCGCCGGTCCGGTAGTCCTCGGCGGTCGTCGGGCCGGCACTCCGCAGCTGCCACCGCGCCGCGTACCACCAGTCGAGGACGGCCCACCACGCGCGCCGCAGCACCGGCACGCGGTCCACCGGCAGACGGCCTGGAGGCACGGCTCGCGTCGGTCCCGCCGCCGCGGCCGAGCGGGCGGTCGGGTCCGTCACCGTGCGTCCTCCAGGGTCTGCACGCGGCGGAACTCCTCGACGAGTCGTCCGAACGCCTCCGGGTGCCGCTCCTGCACGTGGTGCCCGCCGGGCAGCTCGACGAGCGCCCCGCGCGGGGCCGCCTGCGCGAGGGACTCCGACCACTCCCGCCGCGCGATCGGGTCGCGGTCGCCGCGCACGACGAGCACGGGTTGGGTGAGCCGGGGCAGCACGTCCTCGAGCCGGTGCCGGAGCATCGGGCCGAGTTCGCGGACGTACTGCCGGATGCTCCGCAGGTAGTCGGTCGTGACGACGGCGTTCATGCGCGGGGTCTCGACGACGGTGTCCCGCGTCAGGTCGAGCGCCTGCCGGAGCAGGGTGCGCCGGGACCGGTCGCACACGGGGCCGACCAGGACGACGGCCCGGACGACGTCGGGGTGGCGGAGCGCGGCCTCCGCGACGACCTGCGTCCCCATCGACTGCCCGATCGCGACGACGGTCTCCGCGCCGCCGTCCCGGACCGCCGCGACCACGAGGTCCGCGAGCTCCTCGACCTGCAGCCGGCGTCCGGCCGGCGGGAGGCCGCCGAACCCCGGCAGGTCGACGGCGACCGTGCGGTGGGTCCGAGCGAGGACCCGCTGCGTGTGGGCGAAGGACCGGTGCGACATCCCGATGCCGTGGACCAGGACGACGGTCGGGGCCAGGGAGTCGTGCAGACGGCCGGCCGGCGCCAGGGTCCGGAGGCGCACGCGGAGGTCCCCGACCTGGAACGACCCGACCCGTGCGCGCACGACCCGAACCTACCCGCGGGTTCGCAGCGCCGGGTCAGGGTCGTCATCGGTTCCTCTTGGCCGAGCAGAGTGCACTGGCGCGCATGAGCGACCACTCCCCGAACACCGCACCGAGCCACGCGCCCGTCCCGCCGCACGGCTGGGGCGCGGCGCCCGCCGCCGGTCCGACCACCACGCTCGACGGGCCGCCCGCCGCAACCGGCCAGCCCTCATGGGCCGCGGCCCCGATCGGTCCCGCTGCCTGGACCGGACAGCCGTCGGGGACCGCGGGGCGCACGCGTCCGAAGCCGCCGTGGTTCTGGCCCGTGGTGGCCGTGGCGGTCGGGCTCGGAGCCCTGCTCGCGGGCGGTGGCGTCGGCTACGCCGTCGGCCATGCCATCGGCGCGTCGCACTCGAGCTCCGTGACCGTCCCGGGTGGCGGGCGCGGCGGGTTCCCCGGGCAGGACGGGCAGAGCGGGCAGGGCGGGCAGAGCGGTCAGGGCGGACAGCTGCCCGGTGGCGTGCAGGGCGGCGGGAGCGGCACGGGGAGTTGACCCTCGACGCAGGACGCCCAGGCCCCTAGGCTCCGGGGCATGCGCAAGGTCACCTCGGGGCTCTTCACGTCGGTCGACGGTGTCGTGCAGGACCCGTACACGTTCCAGTACGACTCCTTCGACGCGGAGCTCGGCACGGCGATGACGGCGTGGATGGACCGCACCGACACGGTCCTGCTCGGCAAGCAGAGCTACCTCGAGTGGTCCGAGTGGTGGCCGTCGCACGCCGACGACCCGTTCGGCCGCTGGATCAACCCGATCGAGAAGCACGTCGCCTCGACCACGCTCGACCCGGACCTGACGTGGGAGAACGCGCACCTGATCCAGGGTGACGTCGACGCGTTCGTGCGCGAGCTCAAGGCCGGCGACGGCGGCGACGTCGCGGTGACGGGGAGCGTCACGCTCGTGCGGCACCTGCTGTTCGCGGGGCTGCTCGACGAACTGCAGCTCATGACGCACCCGGCGATCGCGGGCGCCGGCCGGAAGCTGTTCG
This sequence comes from Curtobacterium citreum, assembly GCF_006715175.1. Classification (NCBI taxonomy): domain Bacteria; kingdom Bacillati; phylum Actinomycetota; class Actinomycetes; order Micrococcales; family Microbacteriaceae; genus Curtobacterium; species Curtobacterium citreum. The sequence goes on from NZ_VFMQ01000001.1 coordinate 3,103,905, forward strand.
AGCCGACCGATCCGCCCACGCGGCTGCGCCTGGTGCAGAGCGTCGTGACGAGCAAGGGCAACGTGCTGAGCACGTACGCGCCGTTCGAGGCCTGACGCAGGCCGCGCCTGACGCAGGCCGCGCCTGACGCAGGCCGCAGGGCCGCAAGGCCGGCGGGACCGCTCCATCGGCACGGTGACGGGCGGGTGGACGGACACGGCTCCCGATCGGCGTACCCTTCTGGGTGGCCGTCGACCGCACCACCCTGGAGATCAGCATGTCCGAGGACACCCGCCCGCACGTCGTCATCGTCGGCGGAGGCTTCGCCGGCATCGCGGCGATGCGTGAACTCGCGGACGCACCGGTCCGGGTGACCCTGGTCGACCGCCACGTCTACAACATGTTCCAGCCGCTCATGTACCAGGTGGCGACGGGCGGCCTCAACGCCGGCGACGTGACGTACTTCCTGCGGAGCCTGCGCGCGAAGCAGTCGAACGCCGACTTCCGCCACGGGCTGCTCACCGGCATCGACGCCGAGCACCGCGTCGCCGAGATGTCCGACGGCGAGCACCTGCACTACGACTGGCTCATCCTGGCGAACGGCGTCAACACGAGCTACTTCGGCACCCCCGGCGCGTACGAGTACGCGTACTCGATGTACTCCCGCTCGCAGGCGCTGCGGATCCGCGACGAGCTGTTCACCCGGCTCGAGGAGGCCGCGGCGAACCAGGGCCCCGACGAGATCCGCGTGGTCATCGTCGGCGGCGGTGCGACGGGCGTCGAGATGGCCGGTGCCCTCGCGGAGCTCCGCGACCAGGCCCTCGAGGGCGCGTACCCCGAGCTCGACGAGGGCGCGATCACGATCACGCTCGTGCACCGCAGCGGCGAACTCCTCAAGCCGTTCGCCCCGCGCCTGCGCCGGTACGCGGCCAAGGTCCTGCGGAAGCGCGGCGTCGTGCTGCGGCTGAACACCGGGGTCGCCGAGGTCAAGCCCGACGGCGTCGTCACGGCCGACGGCGAGTTCATCCCCGCGTCCCAGGTGATCTGGGCGACCGGGGTCGCGGCCCACAAGGAGGTATCGGGCTGGGGTCTGCCGCAGACCCACGGCGGGCGGATCCAGGTGAACGACGACCTCAGCGTGAAGGGCGTCGAGCGGATCTTCTCCGCCGGCGACATCGCCGCCCAGGACGACGCCCTCGCCCAGCTCGCCCAGCCGGCGCTGCAGGGTGGCCGGCACGTCGCCCGGCAGGTCGTCCGCCTGCTCGAGGGCAAGCAGACCGAGCACTTCAAGTACTTCGACAAGGGCACCATGGCGACGATCGGCACGAACGCCGCGGTCGCCCAGCTCCGCGGTGGCATCACGATGGTCGGCCCCGTCGCGTGGGCCGCCTGGGTGGCCGTGCACATCGCATCGCTGCTCGGCAACGGCAACCGGCTGTCGACCCTGTCGCACTTCTTCGTCCGCTACCTGTGGTTCATGCGGAAGCGGTCCATCCCGATCGTCGGCGACGTCCGTCCGGTGCGCCCGAACGGGGACCGCGAGCCCGAGCCCTGGCAGATGCAGAAGGCCGAGTAGCCTCGACCCGTCGCGGGCGCCCGCCCGAGTCTCGGGCGCGCGGGTACGAGACTCGTCGCTGGGCCCGAGACTCGGCGCCCGCACCCGGGCGCCGGGCCCGCGAGCGGGTCAGCGCGCGACGTGCGCGTACGCCCCGGCGGCGATGTCCTCGAGCAGGGTCGGCCCGGTCGGGGTCCAGCCGAAGCGCTCCCGCGTGGCATCGGCCGTCGCGGACATCTCGAGCGCGAAGAACCGCCCGATGAACCCGAAGTGCTCCTCGGCGTCCGCGGGGTCGATGCTCGTCACCGGCAACCCGAGGGCGTCGCCGATCGCCTGCGCGATGTCCCGGGTCGGGACACCCGTCTCGGCGACAGCGTGCAACCGCGTGCCCGCCGGGGCGTCCTCGAGCCCGAGGCGCACGAGCCGCGCGGCGTCGTCCACGTGCACGGCGGCCCACCGGTTCGTGCCCTCCCCCAGGTAGCCGGACACCCCGGTCCGGACGGCTGCGGCGACGATCGCGGCGATGAACCCGTGATAGCCGACGCCGTGCGTGGTCGGGCTGAAGCGCGCACTGACGGACCGGACACCATCCGCCGTGAAGTCGAACGCGCGGTTCTCGCTGCCGCCGCGCATGCTGTCCGGGCCGACGAACGGCGAGGGGTCCTGCTCGGTGGCCGGTCAGCCCGAGGCCAGGCCGGCCACTCCCGAGGCGACCACGAGCGGACGGTCGGAACCGGCCAGGGCGCTCCCGAGCGTCTCGACCGCGGCACGCTCGCTCGCGTTCGTGGCCGCCGGGTTGCCCCAGTCGTGCTTGTTCGCGAGGTGCAGGACGCCATCGGCGCCCTCGGCCCCCCGGCGCAGGGCGTCGAGGTCGTCCAGGTCGCCGCGCAGGACGGCGGCACCGCGGGACTCGAGTGCGGCGGCGGACGCATCGGACCGGGCGAGCCCGGTGACGGTGTGCCCGGTGGCGAGGAGCTCGTCGACGGTGTGGGAGCCGATCCAGCCGGAGGCCCCGGTGACGAACACGTGCATGAGTGCTTCCCTTCGCAGGGTCCGTGGCGCGATGTCACGGACTGACATCACCGTAGCACTCGATGTCAGCCGCTGTCATCAGTAGACTGCGTCCATGGCTCGTTGGCAACCCGGCACCCGCGAACGCCTGCAGTCGACCGCCCTCCGGCTCTTCGCGGAGCAGGGCTTCGACGAGACGACCGTCGCGCAGATCGCCGCGGCCGCCGACGTCACCGAGCGCACCTTCTTCCGGCACTTCGCGGACAAGCCCGAGGTCCTGTTCGCCGGCCAGACCGACTTCACGGCGATGTTCACCACCCCGGTCGAGCAGGCCCCGGACGGCACACCCGCGTTCGACCTGGTCCGGCGGGCGCTCGACTCGGCCGCCGACTTCTTCCCCGAGCACCGCCGCTCGTGGTCCCGGTCACGCCAGGCCGTGATCGACGCCGTCCCCGCCCTCGAGGAGCGCGAACTCGGCAAGCTCGCGAACCTGAAGGTCCGTCTGGGCGACACCCTGCGGGCGCACGGGATCGACGAGCCCCTCGCCACGATCGCCGCCGAGACGGCGGTCACCGTGTTCCACCTGGCGTTCACGCAGTGGATCGCCGAACCCGAGGAACGCGACTTCCGCACCCTGGTCGAGGAACGGCTCGCAGCGCTGACCGCGCTCGTGCACCCCGGTCACTGAGGGTCCTCTTACCTGCGTGGAGCACGCTGGTCGTCACCCGGAAGACCGATCCTCGCAGGGAGGACCCGTGACGACGAACACGCTCGCCCCCGAGCACTCCAGCACGACCCGCCGCGCCACCGCGGCCGGTCGAGCGACCGGTGCTGCCCGGACGACGCCGCCACCGCCCCTGACGAACCGGGCTCCGGCACTCGACGGCCTCCGGACGATCGCGATCCTCGCGGTGATCCTCTACCACCTGCACGTCCCGCAGTTCGAGGGCGGCTTCATCGGCGTCACCGTGTTCTTCGCCCTGTCCGGGTTCCTCATCACGACGCTGCTGCTCGGCGAGCACCGGAAGACCGGCCGCATCCGCCTCGGCTCGTTCTGGTGGAAGCGCCTGCTCCGGCTGTACCCGGCGCTCCTCGCCCTCGTGGCGGTCGGACTGCTGCTGTGGAACTGGGTCGGCGACTACAAGGGCGCGTCGTTCGGCCCGGGTGAGGCCGCGTTCATCGCCCTCACCTACACGGGCAACCTGTTCCGCTCGTTCTGGGACACCACGCAGGGCGTCTTCGCGCACACGTGGAGCCTGTCCATGGAGGAGCAGTTCTACCTGGTGTGGCCGCCCGTGCTCGTGCTGCTCTTCGTGGTGCGCGCTCGACGTCGGTGGCTGATGGCCGGCCTCGGTGCGGTCATCGTGGGCTGCTCGATCGCCGCCGGGCTCGTCTACCAGACCCCCAACGGCGGGTCGACGCCGGACGTGTACTTCTCCCCCGTGCTCGGCGTCGTGCCGCTCGCGACGGGCTGCCTGCTCGCCCTGCTCCTCGACGACGTGCGCGTCCGCACGTGGGCGGCCGGGGTCGCCGGGCACGTCGCGAGCTGGGCGGGCCTGGCGCTCCTCGTCGGCATCCTGCTCTGGATCGGCGACGACTGGACGCAGCACGCGTGGACCTTCGGCGTCGTCCTGCCCCTGACCGGGGTCGTGTCGTCGGTGCTCATCGCCGGGCTCGTCTCGGTCCGGTCACCGCTCTCCGCCGCGCTCGCCTGGACGCCGGTGTCGTGGTTCGGCCGCCGCGTCTCGTACTCGGCGTACCTCTGGCACCCGCTCGTGATCGCCCTGCTCGACCCCTTCGCGATCGGGCCGTGGGGCACGGTGTGGCTCATCGCGGTCGCGCTGCTCGTGGCCGTCGGCGCTGCCTACGCGGTCGAGGTCCCGGTCGAGAAGGCCCGCAAGCGCGTCCGCGAAGCACGGTCCCTCGTCGCCGCCGACCGGGCCGAGCGCGCGAGCGTCACGAACTGACCGCCGCGCGGCTGGCAACCACCGGACCGCCCGTCCGTAGGCTCGGCGCGTGACCTCCGACCCGACCGACGTCCTCGTGGTGGGCGGCGGCCCGGTCGGCCTCCTCGCCGCCGTGCTGCTCGCCGCCGAGGGCGTCGACGTGCGCGTCTGGGAACGCCGGAGCACGGCGCCGACGGGCTCGCGGGCGATCGGCATCCACCCGCCCTCGCTCGCGGTGTTCGACCGGGTCGGGCTCGCCGGTCCCGTCCTGGCCGAGGCGGTCCCCGTCCGCCGCGGGGTCGCGACGAGCCGCGGCCGCACCCTCGGGACGCTGTCGTTCGAGCACGTCTCGGACCCGTTCCCGTTCGTCGCCGCGCTCGACCAGCACCGCACCGAGACACTCCTGCGTGAGCGGCTCGCGGCCCTCGCACCGCACGCCCTCCGCACCGGCACCACGGTCACCGCGCTCCACCCGGGGCGCGGGCACGTCGCCGTCTCCGGCTCCGGCCCGGACGGCGCACCGGTGCCGGTCCGCGCGCGGTTCGTCGTCGGCGCGGACGGCGCCAGGAGCACCGTGCGCGACCTGCTCGGCATCCGCACCACCGGCCGGACCTACCCCGAGCACTACGTCATGGGCGACTTCGCGGACACCGGCGACGCCCCGGTGGACACCGCGGTCGTCGACGTCGGCCCCGGCGGCGTCCTCGAGTCCTTCCCGCTGCCCGGCGGTCGCCGTCGCGCCGTCGCGCTCGTCACCGGCCCGGCCACGCGACCGTCGGGCACCGACGGGACGGAGGCGGGGCGTGCCTCCCGGCTGGCCGCGCTCGTCCGCGAGCGCACCGGCACGTCCCCCGACCCGGCGACCTGCTCGATGGTGAGTGCGTTCCGGACCCGGCGTCGCACCGCCGACCGGGTGGGCGTCGGGCGCGTCGTCCTGGTCGGCGACGCCGCGCACGAGATCAGCCCGATCGGCGGGCAGGGCATGAACCTCGGGTGGCTGGACGTCGCGGCGCTCGCGCCGCTCCTGGCCGACGCGGTCCGCTCCGGTGACGCGGGTCCGTGGCCCGCGTACGCGGCGACCCGGCAGGCGGCCGCGGCGCGCGCCGCGCGGCAGGCGGAGGCGAACACGGCACTCGGTCGCCCGGCTCGCGGTGCGCTGCTGGTCGGACGGGAGGCACTGCTCCGGTCCGTCCTGGCACTCCCGTCCGCCAGGTGGCTCGCCTCGACGTACGCGATGGAGTGGGCCTGATCGGACCGCGTCCGCCAGGTGGCTCGGCTCTGCCCTCCGGACGGTACGCGACGGGGTGGGCCTGACCGGATCGCGTCCGTCAAGTGGCTCGACTCTGCCCACGGACGGTACGTCGATGGGGTGGGCCTGACCGGATCGCGTCCGCCAGGTGGCTCGACTCTGCCCACGGACGGTACGTCGATGGGGTGGGCCTGACCGGATCGGCTCAGGCGACGAGTCGGGCACCGGCGACGCCGAGCTCGACCACGAGGACGAGGGACGACGCGATCACGAGCCGGAACAGGGCGCGGGTCGGTCGCCCCACCAGGACGAACCGGATCCCGACCACCGCGAGCACCACCACCACGAGTGCCCCGACGACCGCGAGGACCGCCGCCCCGCCGCGAGCCGGGTCGGCTCCGGCCAGCTGCCCGCCGAGCACGAGCCCCGCGGCGACGACGAGCGACCCGAACGCGAGGACGCCGGCTCCGCGCAGGCCGAGGCGGTGCGGGAAGCCCCGAACACCCGTGGCCGCGTCGTCGAGCAGGTCGGGGAGGACGTTCGTGCAGTGGATCGCGATGCCGAACACCGCGCCGGTCGCGACCGCCCACCAGGCAGGCCAGGCGCCGCCGCCGGCGGCGACCGCGACGACCGGCAGCAGTCCGAAGGCAACCAGGAACGGTGCGACGGACCAGGCCGTGCGCTTGAGCCCCGCGTCGTAGGCCCACCCCGCGGCGACGAGCACGAGGTGCGCGACGGCCGCGACCGGACCGAGGAACACGCTCGCGAGCACCGCGACCGCGGCCGTGACGAACGCGGCGGTCCGGACGGTCGAGGCTGCGACGAGGCCCCGTGCAACGGGCTTGTCGGAGCGGCCGACGGCCCGGTCGCGGTCCGCGTCGATCCAGTCGTTCGCCAGGCCGATCGACAGCTGCCCCGCCACCACGGCGAGCGCGACGAGCAGCACGGTGCCGAGCGGGTGCCCGACCGCGACGGCGATCACCGTGGCGAGGACCGTGACGGTGACGGTCGGCCCGGGGTGCGAGGACGCGAACAGCAGCCGCAGGGTCGACGGTCGGCTGGCCCGGGGTCGGTGCGGTGCGTCCACACGGGCGAGCGTACGGACGGACGGCTGCACGCGGTCGGGCCCGGATGACGGACGGCCCCTGCGCCGCCGGGTGTCGACGGTGCAGGGGCCGCTGGGGCCGCCGGGTCAGGCCGCGGGGATGAGGCCGTTCGGGTTGAGGACGTACTTCGTCGCCGCGCCCTTGTCGAACTCCTCGTAGCCACGCGGGGCCTCGTCGAGGCCGATCGGCTTCGCGTTCACGTTCTTCGCGATGCTCGTGCGGTCGTGCAGGATCGCCATCATCAGCTGCCGGTTGTACTTCATGACCGGGCACTGCCCCGTCGTGAAGGACAGCGACTTCGCCCAGCCGGTGCCGAGGCTGAGGGACAGGGCACCCTTCTTGGCGGCCTCGTCGACGCCGCCCGGGTCACCCGTGACGTAGAGCCCGGGGATGCCCAGGGCGCCACCGGCTGCCGTGATGTCCATGAGCGAGTTGAGGACCGTCGCCGGTGCCTCTTCCCCGGATCCGGCGCCGTGGCCCTTGGCCTCGAAGCCGACGGCGTCGATGCCGCAGTCGACGAGCGGTTCGCCGAGGATCTGGTCGATCTGCTCGGCGGGGTCGCCCTTCGTCAGGTCGACGGTCTCGCAGCCGAAGCTGCGCGCCTGGGCCAGGCGGTCGGCGTTCATGTCGCCGACGATCACCACGCTGGCGCCGAGCAGCATCGCCCCGGTCGCAGCCGCGAGGCCGACCGGCCCCGCACCGGCGACGTACACGGTCGAACCGACCTCGACGCCGGCGGTGACCGCGCCGTGGAAGCCGGTCGGGAAGATGTCGGAGAGCATCGCGAGGTCGAGGATCTTCTCGAGCGCCTGGTCGCGGTCCGGGAACTTCAGCAGGTTCCAGTCGGCGTACGGCACGAGGACGTACTCGGCCTGTCCACCGACCCAGCCGCCCATGTCGACGTAGCCGTACGCGCTCCCCGGGCGGTCCGGGTTGACGTTGAGGCAGATGCCGGTCTTCCGCTCCTTGCAGTTCCGACAGCGACCGCACGCGATGTTGAACGGGACGGAGACGATGTCGCCGACCTTGATGAACTCGACGTCCGAGCCCACCTCGACGACCTCGCCGGTGATCTCGTGACCGAGGACGAGGTCGCTCGGCGCGGTGGTGCGGCCGCGGACCATGTGCTGGTCGCTGCCGCAGATGTTCGTCGCCACCGTACGGAGGATCGCCCCGTGGTTGACCTTGCGCCCGACGTTCGCCGGGTTCACACCGGGTCCGTCCTTGAGCTCGAACGTCGGGTAGTCGGTCTCGATGACCTCGACCTTGCCCGGCCCCTTGTACGCGACTGCGTGGTTGCTCGCCATGTGATCCTCCTCGATCGTCGGCGTCGGGACACCCGCGGTCGCGGGCGTCCTGTGTGGGAGCCGTCGGCGGGCGGGGTGGTGCCCGCCGACGGGTCAGAACGTGCGGATCGGGATCTCGGCGGGGGCGGCGAGGAGCTCCTTGACCTCGTCGTCGAGCTTCACGAGCGTGATCGAGGCGCCGGCCATGTCGAGCGAGGTGCAGTACTCGCCGACGTAGCTCCGCACGGGGGTGATGCCCTGCGCGACGAGCTTCTCGTGCGCGATCCCGTAGAGCAGGTAGAGCTCGCTGATCGGGGTGCCGCCGAGTCCGTTCACCATGAGCGCGACCTCGTCGCCGTCGGAGAAGGGCAGGTCGGACACGATCGGGTCGAGCAGGATGTCGACGATCTCGTCCGCCGGGACGATCTTCTGCCGTGCGCGTCCGGGTTCACCGTGGATGCCGACGCCGACCTCGATCTCGTCGTCGCCGAGTTCGAACAGCGGCGAGCCCTTGGCGGGCGGGGTGCACGCCGTGAGGGCGACGCCCATGGTCCGGGTCACCGAGTTGACCTTCTTCCCGACCCGGACGACCTCGTCGAGGTCGGCGCCGGCCTCGGCCGCGGCGCCGACCGCCTTGATCACGAAGAAGTTCCCGGCGACGCCACGACGGCCGATCGTGTACGTGGAGTCCTTCACGGCGACGTCGTCGTCGATGAACAGGGTCGCGACCGTGATGCCCTCGGCCTCGGCGAACTCCTCCGCCATCTCGAAGGCCATCTTGTCGCCCGTGTAGTTGTTGACCAGCAGGAGCACGCCCTTGGGGCTGTTCACCCGGCGGGCGGCCTCGATGACGTAGTCGGTCGGCGGCGCGGCGAACACGTCCCCGGGGCAGGCCGCGTCGAGCATGCCCTTGCCGACGACCATGACGTGCGCGGGCTCGTGCCCGGAGCCGGACCCCTGGACGATCGAGACCTTGTCGTCGCGCGGGGCGTCGGCGCGGACGATCAGGTTCGCCTTCGGGTCGTAGGTCAGGGTGTCGGGGTTGGCGAGGGCCAGACCCTTCAGCATGTCCGGGACGAACTGCTTCGGGTCGTTGACGAACTTCTTCACTGCGGTTGCCTCACTTCATCGTGGTGGTCGGGTACTGCGAAGGGTCGTGCTGGTGGGGGCGGATCGGATCTGGTCGGCTCGCGTCACCACTCGTCGGCGATACGCTCCGCGAGCACCGCGACGGCGACCGCGCCGGGGTCGGGCGAGCCGATGCTGCGCTCCCCCGTGTACGACGCACGCCCACGGCGGGCCTCGAGCGCCGAGGTCTCGTCCGCTGCCTGGCGTGCGACCTCGGCGGCGTGTCGGGCGATCGCGGCGCCGTCCCGGCCGTCCGCCGCGTCGGACTCGATCGCGTCGGTCATCGGGACGATCGCGTCGAGGAGCGTCTTGTCGCCGAGGTCGGCGCCACCGCGCTTCTTGATCCCCTCGACCGCGGCGCGGAGCATCGCCACGACGTCCTCTGCGGTCAGGTCGTCCTTGCCCTTGACGACCCCGGCCGCCCGCAGGAACGCGGTGCCCCAGATCGGACCCGACGTCCCGCCGATGCGGCTGCTCATCGTCATCGCGACCTGCTGCAGGAAGGTCCCCGGGTCCGACCGGTCGTAGTCGTCGAACCCGGCGAGCACGTTCTCGAACCCGCGGGCGAGGGAGTAGCCGAAGTCGCCGTCGCCGGCCACCGCGTCGAGGTCGCAGAAGTACCGCTCGTTCTCGACGCAGGTGTTCGCGATGAGCCGCACGGTGGACTCGAGGTGGGTGGTGGCTTCGGTGGTCATCGTCGTCCTCCGGTCGGGAGCTGGGTGAGGGTGTCGAGGGTCACCCGTCCGGGCACCTCGACGTGGTGGGGGTCCGCGAGCACGTGTGCCGGCTCGTCGGGCAGGTCGCCGAGCCGGTCGACCACGAGCGCCGCGCCGGTGAAGTCCTCGTCGGCCGTGTAGCTGCTGACGGTGACGACCGTGGTGAGTCCGGCGCCGAGCGCTGCCCGGAGCCCGTTCGCGCTGTCCTCGACGACGACCGCATCTGCCGCGGTGACGCCGAGCTCCCGGAGCGCCAGCTCGTACACGTCGGGCGCGGGCTTCTTGCGCGGGACGACGTCGCCCGCGAAGACCGCGAACCAGTCGGCGGCGTCCTCGCCCACGGCGTGCTCGAGCACCGCGCGGACCGACGCCTCGGCCGAGGTCGAGGCCACCGCGAGCAGCCAGCCCGCGTCGTGTGCCTCGTGCACGATCCTGGCGATGCCGGGCCGCCCGGGCATCACCCCCTCGCGGACCATCGCGGTGTACCGCCGGGTCTTCTCGGCGTGCCACTCGGCCACCAGGGCCCGCTGTTCCTCGGGATCGGTCGGTAGGCCGGCGCGCTCGACGAACTCCGGCGTCAACAGGGACGCCAGCCGCTCCTTCCCGCCGCCGATCCTGAGCACCTCGGCGTAGTCGTCCTGGCTCCACCGGACCGGCAGGTCGAAGTGCTCGAACGTCTGGTTGAACGCCGGCAGGTGCCCGTCGCGCTCGGTGTCGGCGAGCACGCCGTCGCAGTCGAAGACGAGCGCGCGGGTCACGACCGACCGGCCTTGCCGTCCGCGCCGAACCACGTGACGTGCTCGGCGATGACGTCGGTGACGGCGGACTCGATCGCGGTGACGAGCTTCGGCGGGTCCCAGCTGTCCGTCGCCCGTGCCTGTTCGAGGTGCTCGAGCGAGGCGCGCATGTACGCGTGCTTCACCGCGGTCGAGATGTTGATCTTCGACACCCCGGCGTCGATGAACGACCGGAAGTCGTCGCGGCTCAGCCCCGTGCCGCCGTGGAGCACGATCGGCCGGTCGGTCAGGGCGGCGAGCTCGGCGGCGCGCTCGGGCAGCAGCACCGGGTCCGCCTTGTACAGTCCGTGGCTCGTGCCCAGCTGCGGCGCGAGCAGGTCGCTGTCGGTCCGCTCGGCGACCTCCGCCAGTTGCTCGACCGAGTACGCGTGCCGGGACTCGTCGCTGCCCACGCCGTCCTCGACCCCGAGGATGTTCTCGATCTCCGACTCGACGTCCACCCCGGCGGCGTGCGCCGCGGCGGTGACCTCGGCGGTTTCGCGGACCGCGTCGTCGAACCCGCGGTCGGACGCGTCGAAGAGCACGCTGGACCACCCCGCGGCGATGACGTCGTCGAGCACCGCCCGGTCCGGACAGTGGTCGAGGTGCAGCGCGACCGGCACCGGGACGTCCCGGGTGAGCGCGCGGAACAGGTCGGTGGTGAAGGCGGTCCCGGAGGCCTTCACGGTCTTCACGGAGATCTGCACGACGAGCGGCGCCCCGGTCCGGACCGCCGCGGCGATCACCGCCCGCATGCTCAGCTCGTCGAACACGTTCACGGCCGGTACGGCGTACCCGCCGTCCCGTGCGGTCCTGGTCAACGTCCTGGTGGACACGTCCATGCCTGGGTCCCCTCTTGCGTCGCTGCGTCGTGGGATGTCGCCGTCAGCGTCGACGACTGCTCGGACTGTACCTGTCTAGACCGGACTCGACAAGTATCATGAGCGGCTACCGGACGACCGTCCGGCCGACAGGAGGTGGACCGTGGTCGACGAGGTGGACCGCGACTCCGCCGTGCCCATCTACCAGCAGCTCGAGGACATCTTCACGGCGAAGATCGCGAGCGGCGAGTGGGCGCCGAGCCAACGGATCCCGTCCGAGAACGAGTTGAACCGGCACTACGGGACCAGCCGGATGACGGTGCGCGGCGTCCTGACGAAGCTGACCACCGACGGCGTGCTCCACCGGGTCCCCGGCAAGGGCACGTTCGTCGCGCCCGAGAAGATCAGCGCGGTCTCCCCGGCGTACCGCGGCATCCGCGAGCAGCTCGAGGTGCTCGGCTACGACATCACCACGACGCTCGTGTCGATCGACCGGGCCCCGGCGCCAGCCCGCATCCGGGACCGCCTGGGCCTCGGCCGCACCGACGACGTCTTCGCGATCGTCCGGCTGCGGTCCGTCGACGGCAAGCCCCTCAGCGTGCACCGGTCGTTCGTCCCGGCGGCCCTCGCGCCCACCCTCGACGCGCTGGACGTCGTCGAGGAACAGCTCTGCGTCGTGCTCGAGGACGCCTTCGGCCTGGCGATGCACGACGTCGCGGAGGGGCTCGAGGCCGTCGCCGTGGCCGAGGCCGACGCCGGGCTGCTCGGCCTGCGTCGGGGCGACCCGGCGCTGCAGCTCACCGACGTCATCGCCGACCGGGCCGGGACGACGTTCGAGTACTCGACGATCGTGTTCCGTGGCGACCGGATGCGGCTGCAGTTCGACTACACGCGCCCCTGACCGGCACCGGCCGGGGCCACGGCGGGCGCCGGGCGCCTCCGGACGGCCAGCCGTCCCGACGCCAGCGCGATCCCCGCGAGCACGACGACTCCGCCGACGGGCTCGTTCCACCGCAGCGGCTCACCGAGCACGAGCACGCCGAGCGCGACCCCGACCACCGGGGTCAGGTACGTCACGGTCGACGCCCGGCCGGCACCCCACGCGCCGACCAGGCGCGTGTTCCACGCGTAGGCCAGCCCTGTGCCGACCGCACCGAGCGCGACCATCGCGGCCACGATCCTCCAGTCCAGCTGCACCGGACCCGTCGCGACGACGGGCGCGACCAGCAGCATGAGCAACGCCGCCAGGGTGAGCTGCACCGTCGCGACGGTCGTCGGGTCCTGCCCGCTGCCGACGCCGAAGCGGCGGAGCCACGCCAGGCCGACGCCGTAGGACGCGGTCATCCCGAGCAGGGCGACCTGTCCCGGGACGGTCGCGAGCACCGCGGGGGCCCCCACCAGGCTCCACGGGCCGACCAGGACGAGCACGCCGACGATCCCGAGCACGACGCCGCCGACCTGCCGACGCGACAGGCGTTCGCTCGGCACCAGGACGGCCAGCGCGAGCAGCGTCATGATCGGCGTCGTCGCGTTGTAGATGCTCGCGAGCCCCGACGGCACGGTCTGCTCCGCCCAGGCCATCAGCGACGACGGCACCGCGTTGAGGAACACCGCGACGACGAGCAGGTGCCCCCACACCCGGCGTTCCCGCGGCCACCGACGCCGCGTGACGAGCAGCACGACCACGAGCGTCAGGGCGCCGAGCACGGTCCGCACGGTCGCGACCTGCTGCGGGGCGAGCCCCTCGAGCCCGATCTTCGCGAAGAAGAAGCTGGACCCCCAGGTGAGGGCGACGAGCACGTAGAGGAGGGCGTTCACGAGGGGTAGCATCGAGCACCGCGGCGCATGTGTCGAACGAATGTGCTGCATGGGCCCATGAAGGAAGCGCATGATCGTCTCGATCCCGCAGCTCCGTGCATTCGTCGCGACCGTCGACGCCGGGTCGTTCACCGGTGCCGCGACCGCGCTCGGCGTCGGGCAGTCCGCCGTCTCGCACGCCGTCGCGGGACTCGAGCGCGAGGTCGGCGGGAGCGTGCTGCGCCGCAGCGCGGCGACCGCGCCCACCCCGCTCGGGGACCGGCTGCTGGCCCACGCCCGCAGCGTGCTCGCCTCGGTCGACGCCCTGGAGGCGGTGGTCCGGCCCGCCACGGACCGCGGCACGGTCCGGTTGGCCGCCGTGCCGACGGTCTGCCAGGGGCTGCTCCCCCGGCTGCGTGAACTGTGGGCGGTGACGCTGCCGGGTGTCGACGTGCAGGTCTACGAGGGGGACGACGACGAGATGCCCGAGTGGCTCGAGGGCGGGACGGTGGACGCCGCGGTGCTCGTCGACCCGTCCCCGGTGCCGGCCGGCGGCGTGGTGGTCGCGCGGGACGAGATGGCCGCCGTCGTGCGCCGTGACCACCCGCTCGCCGGGACCGAGCAGCTGACGCTCGACGACCTGCACGACGACGGGCTGGTCGCGGGCGGCGGTGGGTGCGAGCACCAGATCCAGCGGATGCACGAACTGGCCGGGCAGCCGTTCCGCTGGGCGCACCGGGTCCGCGAGATGAGCACGATGTTCGGGATGATCCAGCGCGGGGAGGGGGTGTCGATCGCGCCGTCGCTCGGGCGCGTGATGCTGCCCGCCGACCTCGTGATGCCCCCGGTCGAGCCGCGGTACGTGCGGACGCTGGTGCTGAGCGGGCCGTCGTCGCGGCCGTGGCACCCGTTGGCGCAGGCACTGGTGGACTCGGTGTGACGCCCAGCCGCCGTCGGCAGGATGGACACGTGCCCGACACCCACGTGAAGACCTTCACCGACCCGGACGAGGCGACCGCCGAGGCCGCCGGCCTGCGCTGGCTCGCCGAGGCCGAGGACACCGGCGGCACCCGCACCGCCCGGGTCCTCGCGCACCCGTCCTCCACGGTCCTGCACCTCGAGCGCATCAGCGACGGCGCCCCGACCCGGGCCCAGGCCGAGCGCTTCGGCCGGTCGCTCGCGCACACCCACGCCGCCGGTGCCGCGCACTGGGGAGCGCCGTCGCCCGGGTTCCCCGCGAGCGCGGGGCTGCGGATGGGGCGCTCGCGCACACCGTTCACCGCCGCGGCGGACGCACCGGCGACGTGGGGCGCGTTCTTCGCCGAGTACCGGATCCGCGACTTCGTGCAGCGGATCGTCGACCGGGGCGGCTTCGACGGTGCCGAGGCAGCGGTGTTCGACCGGGTCGCCGACCGGCTGGAGGACGGTTCGCTCGGGTCGCCGCAGCCCACGCTCGTCGGGGACGGCCCCGCGCGGGTGCACGGGGACCTGTGGGCCGGGAACGTCCTCTGGCCGACGGACAGCTCGGAGCCGACCGGCGCGGTGCTCATCGACGCGACGCCGCACGGCGGGCACGCGGAGACCGACCTCGCGCTGCTGGGGCTGTTCGGGCTCGCGCGGCTCGAGACGGTGCTGGCCGCGTACGACGAGGAGTCCCGGCTCGCCGACGGCTGGCAGGAGCGGGTCGAGCTGCACCAGCTCGCACCGCTGCTGCTCCACGTGTACCTGTTCGGCGGGTCGTACACGGCCGCAGCCCTGCGCGCCGCCCGCCGCTACGCCTGATCCCCACCGACGGGTCTTAGGGAGCGCCAAGGCAGCGCATCGGGTCGCACGGGGAACGCCGTGGAGGCTCACCGGCATGACCACGTACCCGACCCCCGTGACCGACCGTCCGGGCCACGCACGTCCCGGCGGGACCACCGCCGCGCGGGACCGGCGTCGGCCGCCGCTCGTCCGCCTGTTCGCCGGCGAGCGCGAGGACGCCCGCTGGCTCCGGCCGGCCTTCTGGGCCCTCCTCGTCCTGACCGCCGTCGTGTACTGCTGGGACATCAGCGTCTCCGGGTACGCGAACAGCTTCTACGCCGCCGCCGTGCAGGCCGGTACGAAGTCGTGGGAGGCGTTCTTCTTCGGCTCGCTCGACTCGTCGAACTTCATCACCGTCGACAAGCCCCCGGCCTCGCTCTGGGTGATGGTGCTGTCCGCGCGGCTGTTCGGCTTCTCGTCGACGAGCCTGCTGCTGCCCCAAGCGCTCATGGCCGTCGCCTCGGTCGCCCTCGTGTGGGGAACCGTCCGACGGACCATCGCCCGCCTCGGCACGACCACCGCGAACGTCGGTGCGCTCCTCGCCGGGTTCGTCGTCGCGGCGACCCCGGCGGCGGCGCTGATGTTCCGCTTCGACAACCCGGACGCGCTGCTCGTCCTGCTCATGACCGCGGGTGCGTACTGCACGGTCCGCGCCCTGCCCCGGGGCAGCTGGCGGTGGATCGCCCTCGCGGGGGTCGCCCTCGGCTTCGCGTTCCTGACGAAGATGCTGCAGGGCCTGCTCGTCCTGCCGGCCTTCGGGCTGGTGTACCTGGTCGCCGCCCGCAGGTCGTGGGGGAAGCGCGCGATCGGCCTCGGCATCGCGGCGGTGTCCCTCGTCGTGTCCGCCGGCTGGTGGGTCGTCGCCGTGGCGCTCTGGCCCGCCAAGTCCCGCCCGTACATCGGCGGATCGACGGACAACACCGTCCTCGACCTCGTCTTCGGGTACAACGGCCTCGGCCGGATCTTCGGCGGCTCGGGCAACGGCGGCGGCGGGCCGGGCGGCGGCACCGCGGGGTCGTCGTTCGGCGGCTCGACCGGCCTGGACCGTCTCTTCTCGTCCGAGATGGGGCTCGAGATCTCGTGGCTCCTGCCCGCCGCACTCGTCGCGCTCGTCCTCGGCCTGGTGGTCGTCGGCCGTCGGCACCTCGCCGATCCCGCCCGCGCCGGCCTGGTGCTGTGGGGTGGCTGGCTGCTCGTCACCGGGCTCGTCTTCTCGTTCATGTCCGGCACGATCCACCCGTACTACACGGTGGCCCTCGCCCCGGCGATCGCCGGTCTCGTCGGCACCGGCGGCGCCCTGCTCTGGCACGCCCGCGAGCGCGTCACCGGTCGCCTCGGCCTCGCCGCGATGGTCGGCGGGACCGCGTTCTGGAGCTGGTGCCTGCTGAACGAGGACCCCACCTGGCTCCCCTGGCTGCGCTGGGTGGTGCTGTTCGGCGGACTCCTCGCCGCGGCCGCGATCGTGGTCGGCAGCGTGCCGACCCTCCGCCGCCTGGTCGCCGTGGGCGTCCTCGCCGGCACGCTGTTCGGCCTGACCGGCACCTCCGCCTACGCCCTCGTCACGACCACCGTCGCGCACTCCGGGTCGATCCCGAGCGTCGGTCCGGCGGGCAGCAGCTCCGGTGGGTTCGGTGGCGGTCCCGGTGGTGGCGGCATGCCGGGAGGCACGGCAGGCCCCGGCGGATCGGCCGCCGGTTCCGAGACCGACGGGTCCGACGGCGCGGGCAGCTCCGGCACCCAGCAGGGTCCCGGTGGACAGCCGCCGACCGGCGCGATGCCGACGATGCCCGGCGGCGCGACCGGCGAGGGCACGTCCGGCCAGGGCGCCAGCGGCGAGGGCACCACCGGCGAGGGCACGAGCGACCAGGGCACCACCGGCGAGGACGGCCGGACGGGCGGCGGCACGGGCGGCGAGGGGGCGACGACCTCCGCGGCGCTCACGAAGCTCCTCGCGGCGACGGACACGACGTGGTCCGCCGCGGTGAACGGTTCCCAGTCGGCCGCGCAGCTCGAACTCGACTCCGACACCGCGGTGATGGCGATCGGCGGCTGGTCGAGCGACCCGACCCCGACCCTCGCCGAGTTCAAGGCGCTCGTCGCCGAGGGCAAGGTCAGCTACTACATCAGCTCGGGGAGCCGCGGCGGGATGGGCGGCGGCTCGTCCACCGCATCGGCGATCCAGGAGTGGGTGGCGGCAAACTACGACAGCACCACCGTCGGCGGGTCGACGGTCTACGACCTGACCACCGCGAAGTGATGCACGACGAGGGCCCGGATAGGCTCGCCGACATGGCCGACCGAGCACTGCGGCGGACCGACGGCTCACCCGTCCGGGTCCTCGTCGTCGACGACGAGCACGCGCTCGCCGAGGCCGTCGCCCTCGCGTTCACGGGCGACGGCTGGGCCGTGCGCACCGTGCACCGGGGCCGCGACGTGCTCTTCGCCGCCCGGGAGTTCCTGCCGGACGTGGTCGTGCTCGACGTGATGCTGCCGGACATCGACGGGTTCGAGGTCCTCGAGCGCCTCCGCGACGGCCGGGACCCGGTCCGCGTGCTGTTCCTCACCGCGCGGGACGCCCCCGAGGACCGGCTCGCCGGGCTGACGGGCGGCGGCGACGACTACCTGACCAAGCCCTTCGGCATCGACGAGCTGCTGGTCCGGGCGCGCATCCTCGCCCGCACCGCACCCCAGGTCGTCGCGGCGCCCGGCTCGTCGGCGGTCGTCGTCGGCGACCTCCGGCTCGACGAGGAGGACCGCTCCGTCCGCCGCGGGGACGAACCGGTCGACCTCACGCCGACCGAGTACGAGCTGCTCCGGTACCTCGCCCGCAACGCGAACCGGGTGCTCTCCCGCGAGCAGATCCTGGCGAGCGTCTGGGGCATGGACTTCGGCACGTCCTCGAACCTGGTCGACATGTACGTCTCGTACCTGCGGAAGAAGCTCGACGCCGGACGCGAGCCGATGCTGCAGACGATCCGCGGGGCCGGCTACGTGCTTCGGCCGACGACGTGAGCGGTCCCGCGGAGCCGACCCGTGCCTCCCGGCCGGTCCGCACCCCGTCGCTGCGGTGGCGGATCGTGGGGGCCGTGGCGCTCCTGCTCGTCGTGACGAACGTCGTCGTCGGCGCGGTCACCGTCGTCGCCTACCGGGAGTACCTGGTCGGGCGGCTCGACGCCGAGCTGGCGACGGCCGCGGGGCGGACGCCCGGCGGCCGCGACGGCGAGCGGCCGAGCGGACCGCCGCCGGGGTCGGACGGGACGTCGTCGGCACGGCCCGACCCGGACAACACCTTCATCGGCGCGCCCGGGCAGGCGGCCGACACGGTGGTGGCGATCTTCCGGGACGGGGACGCCGTGCTGGCGGGGTACACCGACGACGAGGGGCGGCAGCACTCGCTGACCGCCGCGCAGCGACGACAGCTCGCCACCGTGGCGGCCGACGGCGAGCCCGTGACGGTGACGCTCGGGTCGCTCGGCTCGTACCGGGCGCAGGCGGTCGGCGACGACGGCGACGTGTTCGTGACCGCCCTGCCGCTCGGCGACCTCGACGCCGGCATCGTGCGACTGGTCGTCGTGGTCGGGAGCGTCACGCTCCTCGCACTGGTCGTCGCCACCTGGGCGCTGACCCTGACGGTCCGTCGGTCGCTGCGCCCGCTCGAGCGCGTGGCGTCGGTCGCGTCGAGCGTCACCGACCTGGACCTCGAGCGCGGGGACCCGGACATCGCGGCCCGCGTCGCGCCGGCGGACCTCGTCGTGAACCGCGAGGTCGGACAGGTCGGCTCGGCCCTGAACCGGCTGCTCGGGCACGTCGCCCGGGCACTGACCGTCCGACGGGACGCCGAGCGCGGGATGCGGACCTTCGTCGCCGACGCCTCGCACGAGCTGCGCACGCCGATCGCCACCGTCCGGGCCTACGCCGAACTGTCCCGGACCACCGACGACATCGACGACCTGCACCGCAACGTCGACCGGATCGGCCGCGAGGCCCGGCGCATGGGCGACCTCGTCGAGGAGCTCCTGCTGCTCGCCCGGCTGGACGCGACCGCGCTGGCCGCCGGACCTGACCCCGTGCGCGAGGTCGTCGACCTGACCGCGACGGTCGTCGAGGCCACCGTGGACGCCCGGGCCACGGCGCCGGGACACCGGTGGACGCTGCAGCTCGCGGACGACCACCCGGTCGCGGTGTCCGGCGACCCCGGGCAGCTGCGGCGCGTGGTGACGAACCTGCTGTCGAACGCGCGGACGCACACCCCCGAGGGCACGACGGTGGTGGTCTCGATCCAGCAGGTCGCGCTGCAGCAGGACTCGCTGCAGCACGACTCCGGCGGCGGCCCGCTCGTCCGGCTCGTGGTCGCGAACGACGGGCCGCCGATCGACGCGGACGTCCTGCCGACGCTGTTCGACCGGTTCACCCGGGGGTCGGCGTCCCGGACGCGGGAGCACGGGACGAGCGGCCTCGGGCTCGCGATCGTGCGCGCGGTGGTCGAGGCGCACGGCGGCACGGTGCGGGTCGTCTCCGAGCCGGGGCGCACGGCGTTCACGGTGGAACTGCCGGTCCGCCCCCCGTCCTGACCGATCCGGTCGTCCGTCCGGCGCCCCGACCGTCCGGTCGTCCGTTCCGGTCCGCCGCTCCGGCGGGTACGCTGCGGGCACGAGCGGAGGGCGGACGCGATGGAGAACCGGTACGGCCACCTGCCGGAGCACCCCCGGCCGGAGGACCTCGTCGTCGAGGTCCCGGCGTTCGAGGACGACCGCCCGCAGCCCGATCCGGAGCCGCCCGCCGGCGCTCCCGAGCTCGTCGCGGCGACGCGCTTCGCGCAGGCCTCGCACGAGCCACCGACCATCCGCCGGACCCAGATGCGCGCGGGCGCCTGGATCGCGGGCGTCCCGATCGCGGCGCTCGCGGTCGTCGCGGTGGTGCAGGTGCTGCTCGGCCTCGGCGAGTGACCCGGGCGCCGCTTCTTACGCGCGGCACAGGGTGCTGCTGCGGTCCGCATCGGAGCGCTGCCGAGCCTGATCGGCATGACGGACTCGGACCAGACCCTCGACATCGACATCGTGGTGCCCTGCCACGACGAGCAGGACACGCTCGCCGCACACGTCCGGCGCCTGCACCAGTTCTGCCGGACCTCGTTGCAGCACTCGTGGCGGATCACGATCGCGGACAACGCCTCGACCGACGACACCGCGCGCATCGCCGACGACCTCGCGGCCATGCTGCCCGAGGTGCACGCGGTGCACCTGGCCCGTAAGGGACGTGGGCGCGCGCTCAAGGCGGTGTGGGGCGACTCCCCCGCCGCGGTGCTCGTGTACGTGGACGAGGACCTGTCGACGGACCTCGCGGCGCTCGAACCCCTCGTCGCGCCGCTGCTGTCCGGCCACTCCGACGTGGCGATCGGCACGCGGCTGGTCGGGTCCTCCCGCGTGGTCCGGGGCGGCAAGCGCGAGTTCATCTCCCGCTCGTACAACCTGCTCCTCCGCAGCACCATGGGGGTCTCGTTCTCCGACGCGCAGTGCGGGTTCAAGGCCGTCACCCGCGAGGCCGCGGAGCACCTGCTGCCGCTCTGCGAGGACGACGCCTGGTTCTTCGACACCGAGCTGCTCGTGCTCGCGGAGCACGCGGGGCTGCGCATCCACGAGGTCCCGGTCGACTGGGTCGACGACGTGAACTCCTCGGTGCACATCGCCTCGACCGCGACCGAGGACCTCAAGGGCATGTGGCGGGTCTCGCGTGGCCTGGCTACCGGACGCATCCCGATCGCCCCGGTGTACGACGCGATCGGCCGGCGTCCGTTCAGCACGCCGCACGTCGGGATCCTGGGACAGGTGCTGCGGTTCGGCACGATCGGGGTCCTCTCCACGCTCGCCTTCGCGCTGCTGTACGCGCTGTTCCGCCCGGCGATCGGTGCGCAGACCGCGGACTTCCTGGCGCTCCTGGTGACGGCGATCGGCAACACCGCCCTCAACCGGCGGTTCACGTTCGGTGTGCGCGGCCGTGCCGGTGCCGGTCGACACCACGTGCAGGGGCTCGTCGTGTTCGGGATCGCGTGGGCGATCACGTCCGGGTCGCTCGTGGTGCTGCACGCGACGACGCCCGGGGCGTCGCACGGGGCCGAGGTGCTCGTGCTCACGGGGGCGAACCTCGTCGCGACCGGGGTCCGGTTCGTGCTCTTCAAGGCGTGGGTGTTCCGCACGCGGCGTCGCCCCGTGCTCGTGCGGCCGGGCGACGCACCCGCGCCCGCGCCCGCAGCCGCGCCCGCAACCGGCGACGAGCGGCAGGTCGTGGAGGAACGCACGAACTGACCGTCCCGCCCGCGGAACGCAACGTCGGCGGTTCCTCGCAGCGGTATGTCGCTGCGAGGAACCGCCGACGTTGCGTCTTGCGGAACCGGAAGCGGAACCGGCACCAGCACCGGCCGGCAGCAGCACCCAGCCGGCCGCCGCCCGCCCGCCGGACCCGACCCGTGCCTCCCGTCCGGTCGGTCTGTTGCGTGCGCGGTATACCAACCCGTAGCATCGCCCTACCGCACCACCCCCACAGGGCCCGGCCACTACCCGACGGTCTGCCCGCGGCGAGCGCTCCACCGATGCAGCCTGGCCGACCGCTGCCGGCACTCGCTCCACTGGACCCGCTCGTGAACCCCTCCCCCTTCGGCCTGTACGACCCTGCTCGCGAATCGAGCGACTGCGGCGTCGGCTTCATCACCCGTCTCGACGGGACCCCGAGCCACGACGTCCTGGTGAAGGGCGACGAGGCACTGTGCGCGATCCCCCACCGCGGCGGCAAGTCCGCCGAGGGCGTCGGTGACGGCGCGGGCGTGAGCATCGACCTGTCGGTGGAGTTCTTCAGCGCGATCACCGGCCAGACCCTGCGCGCCGGGCACTTCGGCGTCGCGAACTGCTTCGTGCCGACCGACCCCGACGAGCGTGCCGACGCCGAACGCCTCGTGACGGCCGAGCTGACCGAGCAGGGGTTCGAGTTGCTCCTGGTCCGCGACGTCCCCGTCGACCACGGCGTCGCCCGTCCGGAGGCCGAGCAGTACCAGCTGCCGATCGTGCAGTGGGTCTTCCGCGCCCCGGAGTCCTGGTCCCGCGCCGACGTCGACGCCGCGGCGAACCGCGCGCTCCTCGCGATCGAGGCGGTGGCCTACGCCCGCGCCGCAGAGGAGCACGCACCGCACGCGGCCCTGTACCCGCTGTCGCTCAGCGCCCGGACCCAGGTGCTGAAGGGCCGGCTGAACTCGGGCGAGGTGATCGGGTACTTCACCGACCTGCGTGACCCGCGGCACTCGGTCCGGACGCTGTACTTCCACACCCGGTTCTCGACGAACACCGAGCCGCACCCGACGATGGCCCAGCCGTTCCGCCTGATGGCGCACAACGGCGAGCTGAACACCGACCGCAAGAACCGGCTGTCCGACGAGGCCTCGGCCCGCGCCCGCACGCGCAGCATCGTCCGGCCGCCAGGGCAGTCGGACTCGAGCCGGCTCGACCAGACCCTGCAGAGCCGGGTGTTCGACGACGGCCTGGACCTGGTCGAGGCCGTCGTGACGCTCATGCCCCCGGCGTGGGAGAACGACCGCACGCTCACCCCGGCGGTGCGCGACATGCTCGAGTACCACTCGCTGTACGAGGAGAAGAACGACGGTCCCGCCGCCGTCATCTTCAGCGACGGCGACGTGGTCGGCGCCCGCCTCGACCGGCTCGGCCTCCGGCCGCTCCGCACCGTGCAGACCGCCGAGTACCTGATGGTCGCGTCGGAGTCCGGCCAGGTGGCGTTCGCCGCGGACGAGGTCGTGCACCGCGGCCGGATCGAGGCCGGCGGCATGCTCGTCGTCGACCACCGCGCCGGTGCGGTGCTGCGCACGCGCGAGGCCCTCGAGCTGCTCGCCGCCCGCAGGCCCTTCGGCGCGCTGCTCGACGCCGCCCGGGTGGAGCTCGACGCCCTGCCCGCGCCCGCGTACGAGCGCGGCACGAGCACGCTCGGCTACGACGGGGACCTGTCGCTCGCCGGGCGCTACGTCGCGTACTCGCTGAACCAGGAGAGCTTCCGGTTCATGCTCGACCCGATGCTCGCGAACGGCTCGGAGCGCATCTCGGCGATGGGCTACGGCAACGCGATCAACGCCCTGAGCGACACCGAGGGCGGCATGGCGAAGTACTTCTCGCAGCGCTTCGCCCAGGTGACGAACCCGCCGCTCGACTCGATCCGCGAGGCCGACGGCATGTCGATGCGCGTGGCCCTCGGCGCCAAGCTCGACGCCCACACGCGGGCGGCTGCTGGTGGACACACCAGCGCGCAGGCCGACACCGGCACGGCCGCCGTCCCGACCCGCCAGATCGTCGTGCAGTCCCCCGTGCTCGGCCACCTCGACATGGTCCGCCTGCGCGACCAGGACGTCGTCCCGCTCGAGCGCTTCGACATGCTCTACGTGCCCGTCGTCGACGACGAGCACGCCAACGCCGACGCCGTCCGCTCCGCCGTCGAGGCCCTGTGCGACCGGGTCGAGGCGTTCGCGCGCACCACGGGCGGCATCGCGGTCCTGACCGACCGCGCGGTGTCCTCGACCCGCGCACCGCTCCCGGTGATCCTGGCGGTCGCGGCCGTGAACCAGCGGCTCATCGAGACCGGCCTGCGCCTGCGCCTGTCGATCGTCGCCGAGTCCGGCCAGCTGCCGTCGTCGCACCACGTGGCCACGGCGCTCGGCTTCGGTGCGTCGGCGGTCTACAGCCTGTCGGCCCGGCTCCGTGCCGAGGAGCAGTACCCCGCCGAGGCCGCCCCCGCCGGCGAGGTCACCGCGACCGACCTGGCCCTGCGGCGCTTCCGGAAGGCGGCGGAGAAGGCCCTCGCGAAGACGATGGGCCGCGTCGGCCTGTGCACCGCGGAGAGCTACATCGGCGGCGCGTTCTTCGAGCCGAACTACCTGGACACCGGGGACGACCTGTTCGCCCGGGTGTTCCCGTACATGCAGGCCCCGGTCGGCGGTGTCGGCTTCACCCGCATCGCGCAGGCCGCGACGGAGTGGCACGAGCGCGCCCGCTCGGTCGCGACCGAGGCCCAGGTCCCGCTGCTCGGTCTGTTCAAGGAGCGCTCCGACGGCGCCGGGCACTCGTTCGGCGTCGCGAGCGTCCGCGGCTTCGGCGGGATGACCGAGGAGCGCCCGGCCTTCGAGCGTGCCGGCGACTCAGAGGCGCTCCGCCTGCTCACCCTCGGCCAGCTCGACGACGCCTTCGGCATCACCGACAGCGCGTACCGGGGCACCGGCTACGACCGGCTGAGCGACGCCGAGGTCGACGCACACCGCATCACGCCCGGCTACGTGTCGTTCCTGCAGACCACCCACGACGAGCGGTCCCGCCGCCCCGCAGCGCTCCGCGACGTGCTCGCGCTGCCCGCGGACGTCACGGGCATCGACGAGGCCGAGGACTTCGCACGCGAGCTCGGCCGGTTCTCGACGACCGGCAACGCCAGCATCACGGTGCGCGGCCTGTCCGGCTCGCGGCCCGCCTCGCCCGACGGACTGCCGGGAGGCACGACCCGCTTCCGCCTGGAGCTCACGTCGACGGGACCCACGGGTTCCGCACGCCACCTGGCCCTCGCGGACGGGCTCGCCCTGCTGCACCCCGGCCAGGTGGACGTCGACGCCGTCGACGACGACCAGGTGACGCTCCGCGCCACCGGCGCCGCCGCCGCGCTCCTCGCACTGCTGCAGGCGGCCCCGGCGAGCGTGGACCTCGACCGGGTGCAGCCCGCGCACGAGATCACCCGCACGCTCGCGTCCGGGGCGATGAGCCACGGCGCCCTCGTCGCCACGGCGCACGAGGCCGTCGCGCACGGCACGAACATGGTCGGCGGCATGTCGAACTCGGGCGAGGGCGGCGAGCACCACTCCCGCTACGGGACGATCCGCGGCTCGAAGATCAAGCAGTTCGCCTCGGGTCGGTTCGGCATCTGGGCGGGCTACCTGGCCGACCCGATGCTCGAGGAGCTCGAGATCAAGATCGGCCAGGGCGCCAAGCCCGGCGAGGGCGGTCAGCTGCCCGCGCCGAAGGTCACGGTGGACATCGCCGCCGCACGCGGAGGCACGCCCGGCGTCGAGCTCATCTCGCCGCCGCCGCACCACGACACGTACTCGATCGAGGACCTCGCGCAGCTCATCCACGACTGCAAGGCCGCCCGCGTCCGGGTCGTCGTGAAGCTCGTGTCCTCCGAGGGCATCGGGACGATCGCCGTCGGCGTCGCGAAGGCCGGCGCGGACGTCATCAACGTCGCGGGGAACACCGGCGGGACGGGTGCCGCGGCGGTCACGAGCCTGAAGTACGCGGGCCGCTCCGCGGAGATCGGCGTCGCCGAGGTGCACCAGGCCCTCGTCGCGAACGGCCTGCGGCAGAAGGTCACGCTCCGCTGCTCCGGCGCCCACCAGACCGGATCGGACGTCGTCACGAGCGCGCTGCTCGGCGGCGACTCGTTCGAGTTCGGCACGACCGCGCTCATGATGCTCGGCTGCGTCATGGCGAAGAACTGCAACGTGAAGTGCCCCGCCGGCCTGACCACGAACGCCGAGGCGTTCGAGGGCGACCCGCGTGCGCTCGCGCAGTACCTGCTCAACATCGCGCACGACGTTCGGCAGATCCTCGCGCGCCTCGGGCTGCGGTCGCTCCGCGAGGCCCGGGGGCGCACCGACCTGCTGCAGCTGCTCGACCACCCGGCGAGCGTCGGCCGGCTCGACGTGCGGGACCTCCTGGCGCAGGTGCCGGAGAAGGTCGTCGCAGACCCGGAGTACCTCGAGAAGGACTACCGGACCGACGACGCGCTCATCGCCCAGGTGCGCACGGCGCTCGTCGACGGACACGAGCACACGCTCGTGGTCGACGGCGTCGTCCTCGGCAACGCGGACAAGTCCGTCGGCGGCCAGCTCGGCATCGACCTCGAGCGGATCCTGAACCACGAGCTCCGCGGGGCCGACCTGTCCGCGCACCCGGCGATCGCCGAGGACGACCGCGGTCGCCGTCGGCTGGTCGACGGCGCCCTGACGATCCGCACGAGCGGGTCCGCGGGGCAGTCCTACGGGGTGTTCACGAACGACGGCACGACGCTCGACCACACCGGCACCGCGAACGACGGCGTCGGCAAGAGCCAGTCCGGCGGCCGGATCGTCGTCCGCGCGCCGGGCGGCGGCAGTGCCGAACGCGGCGGCAACGTCCTCGTCGGCAACTTCGCGCTGTTCGGCGCCACGGGCGGCCGGACGTTCGTCGAGGGCGAGGCCGGCGACCGCTTCGCCGTGCGCAACTCCGGGGCGACCGCGGTCGTCGAGGGCCTCGGCGACTTCGGCTGCGAGTACATGACCGGCGGTGCCGTGCTCAACCTCGGCGGCTTCGGCAAGGGGCTCGGGAACGGCATGTCCGGCGGCTTCCTGTACCAGTACGACCCCTCGGGGCAGGTGACCGAGCGCGCGAGCACCGACTCGCTCCTGGTGTTCCCCGTCACCCAGACCGGTCGCGGGGCGTTCCACGAGGCGGCCGCGAAGCTCCTGCTCGAGTGGCACCTCGAGGCGACGGGCTCGGCGCTCGCCGAGCGGCTGCTCGCGGCGTGGGAGACCACCCGCGACCACGTGTACGTCGGCATGCCGCGGGCGCTCCTGCTCAGCCAGGACGCCGACGAGATCCTCGCCGCCGCGACCCGACCGGAGCTCCTCGACGAGCTCGCGACCTCGGTCGCGACGGACAAGCTCCGCGCGTTCAAGACGGACTACCGCGACCGGCGCACCGTGCTCGACGGCCGCGCTCCCGCGCTCGGCGACCAGGGCGAGGACACGTTCGCGCTCCTGTCGTCGTACACGGTGCTCGGCGTCGCCCAGGACGTGGCGCAGGAGCGCGTCCCCGGTGCCGCGGCGGGCGACCCCCGGGTCACCGAGGCGGTCCGCAACCTCGTCCTGACCGAGGACTTCCAGGTCAAGCAGCGGGTCGTGAAGTACCTGCGCCGCACGCTCGAGTCCTTCGCGGACGACGAGCTCGCGACGCTCATCGCGACGAAGCGGCTCGACGACGCCAAGCGTGCGCTCGCGCAGCGGAACAACCGCAGCTCGGACGCACCGGGGACCACGGGGTGGATGATGCACCAGACCGCCAAGAACGCCGGCCGACGCCGAGCCGCACGGTTCGACGAGCTGCTCGCCACCGCGGCGCTCGAGGACATCGCCCGCCGCGCGCCGCTCGCCCCGGTCGAGGCGGTGACGGCATGACGACCATGCCCCCGACCGGGTCGCTCATCCCCGTCGACGCCCCGTTCTCGGCCGCGCAGGAGTCCTGGCTCGCCGGGTTCATCGCGGGCATCGCCGCCGCGGGGAAGAAGGCCGCCCCGGCAGCGCCGACCACGACGATCGACGTGCTGTTCGGCACGCAGACCGGCAACGCGGAGCTCCTCGCCGAGGACCTCGTCGCCGGCGCGACCGCCAGGGGCCTCGGCGGTCGGGCCACCCCGCTCGACGCCGTGTCGCCGGAGCAGCTCGCTGACATGACGCACGTGCTCGTCGTCACCTCGACGTACGGCGAGGGCGAGATGCCCGACAACGCCGGCCTGTTCTGGGAGGCGCTGCAGTCCCCCGCGGTCCCCCGTCTCGAGGGCGTGCAGTACGCGGTGCTCGGGCTCGGCGACACGAGCTACGACGAGTTCTGCCAGGCCGGGAAGCTCCTGGACCTGCGGTTCGAGCAGCTCGGTGCGACCCGCGTGCACGACCGGGTGGACTGCGACGTCGACTACGAGGACCCGGCCGCCCTGTGGAGCGCCGCCGTCCTCGACCGGATCGCCGCCCAGGCCGGCGTCGCCGCGGCGGGCGGGACCGCCGCTGCCGGGACCGCGCCGACGGCGACCGCAGCCGGCGGGGCGGGCGCGGGTCGTGCCTCCCGGCCGGGTGCGCAGTGGACCAAGCGCACCCCGTACCGGGCGCCGCTCGTCGTGAACCGGGTGCTCAGTGCGCCGCGGAGCGCGAAGGAGATCCGGCACCTGGAGTTCGACCTCGGCGACTCCGGGATCACGTACGCGGCCGGCGACGCGCTGGCCGTGGTGCCGCACAACGACCCGGCGCTCGTCGACCAGCTGCTCGACCACCTCGGCGCGGACGGTGCGGCGGACGTCGACGGCCGACCGCTCGCCGAGGTCCTGCGCGTCGAGCGCGAGATCCGGACGCCGTCGAAGGACCTCGTCGCCGACCTGGTGCAGCGTGCGCCCGCGTCGGAGCTCGCCGCGGTCGTGGCGCACGGCGACAAGCAGGAGCTCGACCGGTGGCTGTGGGGGCGGGACGTCCTCGACCTGCTCGTGGACGCCGGACCCGCGGCGCCGTCGCTCGACGAGCTGCTGCCGAACCTCCGCGGACTGCAGGCGCGGCAGTACTCGATCTCGTCGAGCCCGCTCGCCCACCCCGGCCGCGTGCACCTGACCGTCGCGAGCGTCCGGTACGGGGACACCCGACGCACCCACCACGGCGTCGCGTCCACGTACCTGGCGGACCGGGTGCAGGCGGACGGCGAGGTCGGCGTGTACCTGCAGCCGAACGCCGCGTTCGGGGTACCGGCCGACGGCGACGCCCCGATGGTGATGATCGGCCCCGGGACCGGGATCGCCCCGTTCCGCGGGTTCCTGCACGAGCGGGCGGCCGCCGGGGCGACCGGGCGCAACTGGCTGTTCTTCGGCGACCAGCACCGCGACACGGACTTCGTCTACGAGGACGAGCTCACCGCGTTCCGGGAGTCCGGCGTGCTCGACCGGCTCGACCTGGCGTTCTCACGCGACCAGGCCGAGAAGGTCTACGTGCAGACCCGGATGCGGGAGCAGGCCGTCGAGCTGTACCGGTGGCTCGAGGACGGCGCGTTCGTGTACGTGTGCGGCGACGCCTCGCGGATGGCGAAGGACGTCGAGCAGGCGCTGCTCGACGTCGTCGCCGAGCAGCGGGGCCGGGGCGCCGACGACGCGCTCGGGTACCTGGCCGACCTGCGGCGCGCGAAGCGGTACGTCCGCGACGTCTACTGACCCGCGCGGGGTGCCGATCCGCGCGTGGAAGGCGCTTCCGCGCGTCGGGTGCCGTTCCGCTCGGAGGAGGCCGTTCCTTCCGGCCTCCGACGCGCGGATCGGCATCCCAGGACGGAGGCGATGGGAAGGATCGCTCACGCGACCGGCTGACGGACGGGAGGCCCGTGGCGGCACCGGCACGGGCCTCCCGTCCGTCCCCGGGTCACCACCCGATCAGCGCGACGCGGTGCAGCGCCCTCAGCGCGCGGGCAGCCCCGCGATCCACCCGGCGACCTGCGCGTCGAACCACGCCGCGTCGAGGTTCCGCTCCCACGCGTGCTCGGCCGAGCCGCTGACCACCAGGGTCACCCGGTCGGGCTCCCCCGCGGCGAACTCCTGGCTCACGGCGAACGGCACGGTGCGGTCCCCGTCGGAGTGCACGAGCAGCGTCGGCGGCAGGGGCGGCGGGACCCGGAGCCACGAGAGCGCCCGGACGTCGACCGGCGCACGGAGCCCGACCACGCGGTGCAGCAGCGGCGTGCGCATCGCCGCGAGGGCCGCGGAGACGACGAACCCGGGCACCGGGGTGCGGGCCGCCTGGAAGCGGACGGCCGCCTCCCAGTCGAGCGCCGGCGCCACGAGCAGCACGCCCGTGACCAGGTCGCGGTGGGCCGAGCGCAGCAGCAGCTCGTGGGTGATCGTGGCGCCCATCGACCAGCCGACCAGGACGATCCGCCGCGCACCGTTCGCGACCGCGTGGTCGAGGGCTGCCTCGACGTCGACCCACTCCCGGGCACCGAGGTGCGACGCGCGTCCCTCCCACGGCGCCTCACCGTCCCCGCGGAACGACGGCACGATCGAGGTCCAGCCGGCCTCGAGCGCCGCCGGGACGGTCCGGAGCGCGGTCACCCGGGTCGTCCGGATGCCGTGCACGTGGACGGCCCACGTGGCCGCGGCGTCGTCGTCGGGGCGGGCGGGGCGCACCACCCACGCCGGGGCCGCGCCGAGCGGGGTCGGGATCGACACCTCGGACCAGTCGACCTCCATCGCGGCGGGGTCGGGGTGCACGTGACCGCTCCACCGGATGCGGGCGGACACCGCGCCGGTCGTCCGGACCACGGCGCGGCGGACGGTGCCGGCGGCCTCGTCGACCTCGAGCACCGGCCCGACCGTGGTGTGCCCGTCGCCCTCGTGCCACAGGCCGTACTCCCCCGGCCGCAGTGTGTCGGCGGTCAGGGGCAGCTGCACCGAGTCGGCGTCCGCGTCGAGCACCGGCGTCCACCGGTGCCGCCCGGGCAGGACGATCTTGCCGACCACCGCACGGACGGCCAGCAGCCCGCCGACCACCACGAGCACCACCAGGGCGACGAGCACCCACACCACGACCGTCATGCCGTCATCCTCCGAGGTTCCGAGCGAGCACCCGCTCCGCCGACCGCACGTGCGCGAGTTCGCCCGGGTCGATCGTCCGTCCCTGCACCTCGGCGTCGCGGATCGCGATGACGAGGTCGTACGTCCGCACCCGCAGGTCGGCGCGCCGTTCGACGGGCCGCAGGCCGTGGTGTCGGACGACGCGGGCGAGCCGACGGTGGTGCCGACCGAGCCGCAGGTCGCGGACCCACCGGCGCACCGTGAACGAGGCCATGCCGACCACGACGAGCACGATGCCGAGGTAGAAGGGCGGGTCGAACGCGAACCGCAACGCGTCGCGGACGCCGGGGGTGGCCAGGCCGAGGTGGTCGGCCGTCAGCGACACGATCTCCTCGACGCTGGCCAGGGTGACGAGGACGAGTCCGACCCGGAAGACCCCGAGGGCTCCGCGCCCGGTCGGCAGCCCGCGCACGAGCGTCGTCACCGTGATCGCGGCCACGCAGGCCATGTAGACCGAGGCGTAGAGCCACATCGCGGTCTGGTCGATGCCGAGCACGATGAAGTGGAACGCGGTCGTGCCCCGGTCGGTGATGCACGCGAACGGGATCGTGAACGCGGTGACCACGGCGAGCAGCGCGAGGGGGTGCGCCAGGACCGGTCGGCGCGGCAGGTCGCCCGTGGACGCGCGGAGCATGAGCCAGAAGGCGGTGGTCGCGCAGACGTTCTGCACGAGGTTGATGAGGTTCGTGCCGCCGAGCCACCCGTCGAGCACGGTCTGCGGCACGACGCTGCCGAGGGTGAGGAGCCCGAGGGCGCCCACCCCGGTCGCCGCCCAGGCCGCGCGACCGCGCGGGTTCCGCCACACCGACGGCGTCCGCGCCACGAAGATGAGGGCCGCGCACCAGAAGGTGGCGGCGTGCAGGGCACCCATCAGCCGTAGGCCCGCTCGTCCGACGACCCCGCGCCGAGCAGGACGGTGGCGACCTCGTACGCGAAGCGCTCCGCGAAGTGCTCGTCGTCGCCGGACACGCGCACGAGCCCGTGCCCGGCAGTCTGCGTCGGGTCGTCCGCGTGCGCCGCGCTCCGGCCGTCGACGTCCCGCTGGCACACGTTCGTCCCCGCGGCGAGCGACGCGACCGACGCGGGCGTCGGCGCCCCGGCGTCGCCGTGCAGCAGGTGCCCGAGTTCGTGCAGCACGCAGTGCATGCGGTACAGGGGCGGCACGGCGGCGGGGACGAGCACGAGGTTCTCGTGCGGCGCCTGCGAGACGAGTGCGGTGAGGCTGCCCCACGACGGGCCGTCCACGTCGACGACGCGTGTCGGCGTGCCGACCGTGCGGGCGACCGCGGCCACGACGTCGTCGAGACGCGGGTCGGTCGGCAGCGTGCGCACGAGGTCGGCGACCACCCTCGTCACGTTCCGCCCTGCCATCGACTCCCCCTCGTCCCGCGGACAGCCTACCGGCCCGGATCCACGCGGCGGGCGGTGCGGTCCCGACGTCGGCGCGCGCGGTCGCGGGGTGGCGGACGACGGACGGGAGGATCGTGGCGGGCCCGCCACGATCCTCCCGTCCGCGTCCTGGCGGGCCGGACCCGCTCAGTCCTGCGCGACCGCCTCGTAGTGGCGTGCGCCACCGCGCACCCCGGCGAACCGGTACGGGCCGGCGGTGACCCGGGGACGCTCGACGTCCTCGCTGGTGGCGGCGCCGCCGGCGTGCAGCGCGCGGTACTCGTCGACCGTCAGCCGGACGCGCGCATCGAGCACCGCGCGCACGCGACCCTCGCGGCGGTGCGACCGGTAGTCGGGCTGCACGATGCCCGTCATGAGCTCGCCGACGCTGCCGGAGCCGTAGCTGAACATCGCGATGCGCTGCCCGCCGAGCTCGTCGTCCAGGTCGAGGAGTGCCGCGAGGCCGATCCAGATCGACGCCGTGTAGGTGTTGCCGGTCTGCCGGTTGTAGGTGAAGCCGATCGCGAGCTCGGACTCGTCGAAGGGCTCCCCGACGTGCTGCGTCAGCTTCCGGTGCGCCTTGAGGGCCATCTTCGTGAACGGCTGGTGGTGCACGAAGCGGGTGATGTCGGCGTACGCGGGACCGCCCTGCGCGGCGAGGTCGTCCCACGCGCCGACGAAGGCGTCGACGTACGCGCTCACCGAGAGCCGCCCGTCGACGAGCGCCGTGGAGCGGTCGTTCGGACGCCAGAAGTCGTCGACGTCGGCGGTGAAGACACCGGCGGCCGGCTCGAGCTCGACGAGGTCCGGATCCGCGGACACCAGGATCGCGGCGGCACCGGCGCCCTGCGTGGGCTCCGCGGCGGTGTCCACGTCGTACCGCGCGACGTCGGCGGCGATCACGAGCACCCGCTCGTGCGGGGCGCGCGCGACGATGCCGAGCGCGAGCTGCACGGCCGCGGTCCCGCCGTAGCAGGCCTGCTTGAGCTCGACGACGCGCACCGACTGCGGCAGGCCGAGCAGCCCGTGCACGAAGACGCCGGCGGCCTTGGACTGGTCGACGCCGGACTCGGTGGCGAACAGCACCGTGCGGATGCCCTCGACGCCGTGGCGGTCGATGACCTCCTTGGCGGCGGCGGCCCCCATCGTGACGATGTCCTCGTCGGGCGCGGGCACGCTGAACGCGTCCTGGCCGATGCCGACGTGGTACTTCGCGGGGTCGACACCCAGGCGCTCGGCGAGGTCGTCGAGCTCGAGCACGTGGTGGCCGGTGGCGATCGCGATGTCGTGGATGCCGATGCTCAGCGGCTGCTGCGCGGTCATGCTGCACCTCCTGCAGGCCGGGAGCCCCGGCGTTCCATGGCGACGTGGGCCGCCATCAGTTCTCCGGGGTTCGTCTGGGCGGCGAGCAGGGAGAGCTCACCGCAGAGGACCGTGGCGGCGCACAGGGCCGCCAGGCGTCGGGCGTTCGCGCCGGGTTCGCGCTCCTCGCGGCAGCCGAGCCGCACGAGCGCGTCCTCGACGACCGGCAGGTCGCCGCCCTTGCCGTTGCCGACCGTGCCGACGATCAGGTGCGGCAGCGCGGTCGAGAAGTACAGGTCGTCGCCGCGGGCCTCGGCGTAGGTGATGCCCTGCGAGCCCTCGACGATGTTCGCGGCGTCCTGCCCGGTGGCCAGGTAGAAGCCGAGCAGCATGTTCGCGTAGTGCGCGTTCGCGGAGCGCAGGGCACCGGCGATCGTCGACCCGACGAGGTTCTTCGCGACGTTGAGCTCGGCGATCCGCGCGGCACTCGACCGGAGCCGCTTCTCGACGACCTCGCCCGGGATGACGATCTCGGCGATGGTGTTCCGGCCGCGTCCGCGGATGCCGTTCACCGCGGTGGCCTTCTTGTCGGTGCAGAAGTTGCCCGAGACGCTGACGTACCGCAGGCCCGGCTCCCACGCGAGGATCGCCGGCAGCAGCTTGTCCGCCGCCTGCGTGACCATGTTGTGGCCGGAGGCGTCGCCCGTGGTGAACGCGAAGCGCAGGAACAGCAGGTCGCCGACGATCTCCGGGTGCACCTCGATCAGCTTCGCGAACCGGCTCTGCCCGGCGACGAGCTGCTCGAGCTCGTCCTGGCGCGCCAGGATCCGCCCCGCGGCGATGTGCGCGGCGGCGGCGCTGTCGGCCTTCACGACGACGGAGCGGGTCATGCGCTCGTCGACGACGGTCGCGACGATCCCGCCCTCGACCATCCGCGAGACACGGGCGCCGCGGCCGACGGACGGCCAGAGCGGCGACTCGTACGTCGCGAGCGGCACCTCGTGCTCGCCCTCGACGGCGTTGCCGCTCACGCGGATCGGCCCCACCCACTTCGTGGGGATCGGGGTCAGCAGGTCGGTCATTCGACGCTCCCTTCGGGCGCTTGCACCGCGACGCTGAGGTGTCTGATGTCGTGCGCCTCCCAGGCGCGGTGGATGCCGGCGAGGTCGGTGTCCGCCGGGACGAGCGCGATGCCGCAGTCGCCGCCGCCGGCGCCGGACGGCTTCGCCGCCCCGCCGGCCGCCTCGACCACGTCGCACAGGGTCGCGAGGCGCTCGGTCTCGATCTGCGACCCGACCGACGCGCCGAGCCCCTGCAGGAGCGTGCGGGCGCGTCGCAGGGCGTCGAGCGTCTGCGCCGCGTCACCGGACCGGAGGCCCGTGGTCAGGTCGTCGACGCAGGTCCGGCTCTCGTCGAGGAACGCCGGGTAGCCACCGTTGCGGTGGCGCCGCACGACGTCGACGAGCTTCGTCGTGGACGCGGGCGAACCGGTCCAGCCGACCAGCAGTTCGAGGTCCTTCGGCGCCGGCAGCCGTTCGACGTCGAACCCGGTCCACGCGTCCGCGTCGGCCAGGACCTCGGACACCGTCCGGCCGCCGAGCATCCCCGCGAGGCGCTCCCGGTCGGGCGCGCTGTACCGCAGCCACCCGCCGAAGGTGCTCGCCGCGAGGTCGCCGCCGGACGCCCGGGGGTTCACCCGGATGGTGGCGAGCAGGGCGACCCGGAAGCGGTCACGCTGGGACAGCCCGATGCCGTAGAAGCGGTCGAGCGCGCCGACGGTCGCGACGGTCACGGCGGCGGAGGACCCGAGTCCGAACTTCCGGCCGCTGGCGTCGTCGAGCTGGCTCTCGATCCGCAGGTCGTGGAACCGCGGGGCGATCCCCCGCTCGGCGCGGAGCTTCTCGACGAGGTCGATCGTCGCCATCACGTAGTCGTACGGGTGGTGCTCGCGGTCGAGTGCGAGCCCGTCGTCCGCGCGGGTCCAGGTGAGTGGCAGGTGGCCGTACTCCTCGGAGTGCACGGTGCCCGATCCGTGGCCCTCGGCGACCCGGGCCGTGATGGCGCGGTCGAGGGCGATGAGCACGGACGGCTGCCCGGGCTCGACGACGGCGTACTCGCCCGCGACGAACAGCTTGCCGTGGGCGCGGAACTCGATCACTCGGCGGTCTCCTCCGGTCGGACGGCACCCGCTCCGGGTGCCTCCGTTCCTTCGGAGCGGAGCAGGTGCGCGCCTGGTCCGGTGCCGGACTCGATGACGTCTCCCAGGTCGGCGAGGGCGGCCGCGACGGCGCCGCGGTCCTCGGGCGTGGTGAGCACGACGACGTTCGGGCCGGCGTCGGCCGTGGCGTACGCGGTCAGCCCGTCGGCACGGAGTCCGGCGACGGCGTCGAACACGGCGACGCTGCGGGCGTTCAGGTAGCGGATCGGCGGGAACGCGCCCTCGATGGTGGCGTGCATACGGAGCGCGTTGCTCTCGGTGAGCTCGCCGATGCGGGCGAAGTCCCCGGCGGCGCACGCGGCGAGCATGTCGTCGACGGTGGCCGTGGTCGACTCGACCCACGCCGGGTAGAACGGCGAGGTCGCGATCGTGCGGCGCATCGCCTCGCGCGACCCGATCGCCTTCTCGCCGGCCGAGATCGTCACGACGACCATCGCCATCGGCGGCGCGGGGACGCGCTCGGCGAACGACGCCTGGTCGTCGCCAGCGTGCCACACCGCGACGCCGCCGGGGATCGACCGGGTGGCGGAGCCGGAGCCGCGACGGGCGAGCCGGGACAGGTCGCGCTCGGACAGGTCGAGCCCGTACGCGGCGGCCGCGGCCGTCGCGAGCGCCGCGAAGCCCGACGCGCTCGACGCCAGCCCGGCGCCGGTCGGGACGGTGTTCTCCGACACCACCGCGGCGTGCACGGACGACCCCGCGGCCTGGCGCACGAGGTCGAGGAACTGCTGCACGCGGAGCAGGGCGCCGTCCGGGGCCGCGCCGCCGTTCAGCACGAGCGAGTCCGCCGCCGCGGCACCGTCGAGCGTGACGGTGGTGGTCGTCGGGAACACGTCGAGGCCCATCGACACGCTGCCCGTGGCCGGGAGGGCGAGCTGCGCGTCGGCCTTGCCCCAGTACTTCACGAGCGCGATGTTGGGGTGCGCGACGGCGGTGGCGGTCATCAAGCGCGGGCTCCGATCGTGGTGGTCCAGGTCTCCGTCGCGCCGGCGGCACGGAGGGCCGTCGCGACGCGGTCGGCGTGCGTGGCGTCGGCGACGAGCGCGAGGACGCATCCGCCGCGCCCACCGCCGGTGAGCTTCGCGCCGAGGGCGTCCGCACGGCGTGCGGCGTCGACGAGCCGGTCGAGGTCCGCGCTCGACACGTCGAGTTCGGTGAGCAGTCCGTGCGCGGCGTCCATCGTGGCACCGAGGCCCTGTGCGTCGCCGTCCACGAGTGTCCCCCGTGCGCGACGGGCCAGGTCGCCGATCGCCGCGACCACGGCGTCGACGGCCTGCGGGTCGCGGTCGTGGCGCTCCCGCACGGCGGCGACGGCCTCGCGCGTGTGCCCGGGGACGCCGGTGTCGGCGACGACGAACGTGAACGCGGCGCCGAGCGGGACGGGTTCGACGACACCGTCCTCGAACCACACCGGGACGTCGGCGACCACACCGCGGGCGTCGAGCCCGGACGGTCGGCCGTGGGCGACCCGCTCGCACTCCTGCACGAGCTCGTGGTGCTCCTGCGCGTCCAGGGTCCGGCCGAAGACGTCGGCGACGGCGGCCGTGACGGCGGCGGCGACCGCGGCGCTCGACCCCATGCCGCGGGCTGTCGGCACGGCGCTGTCGACGCGGACGTGCAGGTGCTGCCCGGGGGCGCCGAGGTGCCGCAGCGTGGCCGTGACCGCCGTGACGGTCGGCAGCACGGCGGCGGGCGCGGTGTCGAGCGGACCGGTGTGCACGGTGGACTCGAGTGCGCTGCCCGACGTCGACGGCACCGGGGTCGCGGTCGCGGTCACGCGGACGTCCAGGACGGGCAGCACGAGTGCGGGTACGCCGTACACCACGGCGTGCTCGCCGATCAGGATCGTCTTGCCGTGGGAGGACCCGGTCCCGGGGCGGAGGGTGGTGCCCGGGTGCGGGGTCGCGGTGCGGTCGGTGTCGTGGTTGGTCATCGTGGCTCAGGTCAGCCTAACCGGACGCGGGCGGTGCGGGACGTGTGCGCCGGCCGGACGTACCCCCGGACACATCGACCCGGACGCGCACGGGCCGCAGGCGTACATTGTCGTCAGCATGCTGACGATTTCCGTCTGCCGACCACCAGGAGGGCCCGTGCACACCCCGTCCGTCCCCGACCGCCGCCGCTGGGCGGGACTCGTCGTCATCAGCGTCGCGGTCTCCCTGATCATCGTCGACTCGACGATCGTGAACGTCGCGATCCCGAGCATCGTCGCCGACCTGGACATCGACTCGACGCTCGTGCAGTGGGTCCAGGAGAGCTACACCCTGGTGTTCGCCGCGCTGCTGCTCGTGTTCGGCTCGCTCGCCGACCGCTACGGACGGCGGCGCCTGCTGACGATCGGCGTCTCGGTCTTCGTGGCGGCCTCGGTGCTCGCGGCGATCGCCCCGACGGGGGACCTGCTCGTCGCGGCCCGGATCCTGCAGGGCCTGGGCGGCGCGATGGTGCTCCCGACCACGCTGTCGCTCGTCAACGCGACCTTCACCGGGCGTGAGCGTGGCATCGCCTTCGCGGTCTGGGGATCGACCATCGGCGGCATGGTCGCGGTCGGCCCGCTGCTCGGCGGCTGGCTGACGACGGACTTCTCGTGGCGCTGGGCGTTCGGGATCAACGTGCCGCTCGGCATCGCGATCGTCGTCGGTGCGTTCTTCACCGTCCGGGAGTCCCGGGACACCGCACACGCCGGCGGGATCGACGTGGTCGGTGCCGTGCTCAGCGTGCTGACGAGCGCGTCGCTCGTGTTCGGGTTGATCGAGGGGCGGACGTACGGGTGGTGGACACCCGCGGAGCGCTTCCGCGTCGGCGGCTGGGCGTGGCCGGCGGGCACCTCCCCGATCCCGTTCGCCTTCGCGCTGACCATCGTCGCCGGGATCGCCTTCGTCGCCTGGTCCCGACGCCGGCAGCGCTCGGGACGCTCGACCCTGATCGCGCTCGACCTGTTCCGCATCGGGTCGTTCCGGAACGGCTCGATCGCGGCCCTGATCGTGTCGCTCGGCGAGTTCGGGATCGTCCTGTCGCTGCCGCTCTGGCTGCAGAACGTGCTCGGCTACTCGGCACTGCAGACCGGCTTCGTCCTGCTCGCGCTGGCGATCGGCTCGTTCGTGGCGA
The DNA here is from genome assembly GCF_006715175.1 of Curtobacterium citreum. Taxonomy (NCBI): domain Bacteria; kingdom Bacillati; phylum Actinomycetota; class Actinomycetes; order Micrococcales; family Microbacteriaceae; genus Curtobacterium; species Curtobacterium citreum. The sequence goes on from NZ_VFMQ01000001.1 coordinate 3,142,527, forward strand.
GCGGGTTCGCGGCCACCGCCGGCCAACGGATCGGCCCGCTCCCCATCGTCCGGATCGGCATCGCCGCGGAGATCGTCGGGGTCGCGGCGATCGGGTTCGTCGTCTCCGCGGACACGCCGTGGTGGGCGGTCGTGCCGTGCCTGTTCGTCTACGGGTTCGGCGTCGGGCTCGCGACCGCACAGCTGACCGGGGTCGTGCTGCAGGACGTCCCGGTGGAGCGCAGCGGCGAGGCTTCCGGCGCCCAGAGCACCGCGCGGCAGATCGGGTCGGCGCTCGGCATCGCGGTGCTCGGGACGGTGCTCTTCACCAGCACGGGCGGACTCGTCCAGCAGCGGCTCGAGGACGCCGGGACCCCGTCCGGCGTCGCGTCCCGGGTGTCCGACGCGGTCGTGACCTCCTCCGGCGGGGCGATCGCCGGCCTCCGGGAGCGCGACGCAGCGACCGCCGACGTCGCCGCCACGGCCTTCAGCGACGGGACCCGTGCCGCAGCGTGGTCCGCCGCCGGGTTCCTCGTGCTCGGCCTGGCCGCGACGCTCCGGCTCCGTCGCCCCGACCCGACCCCGGACGAGCAGCCGACCGCCCGTTCGGCCGCTTCCCCCGCCTGACCCGCCCCTCCCCCGCGAAACGCAACCTCGGCGGTTCCTCGCAGCGGAATGTCGCTGCGAGGAACCGCCCACATCGCGTCTTGCGGAAGCGCAACCCGCCACAGCTCAGCACTGCGCGCAATTGGGTTGTGCACAACTGGATTGCGTGGCACACTGGGGGCATGCCGGTGACCGACGAGATGGTGTGCTTCTCGCTGTACGCGGCGTCCCGGGCCACCACCCAGGCGTACCGCGCGCTGCTCGAGCCCTGGGGCCTGACCTACCCGCAGTACCTCGTCCTCGTGACCCTGTGGATCGAGGGCGACCAGACCGTGTCGAGCCTCGGCGAGCACCTGCAGCTCGACTCGGGCACGCTCTCGCCGCTGCTCCGCCGCATGGAGCAGTCCGACCTGGTCCGCCGCGAGCGCCGCAGCACCGACGAGCGCGTCGTCACCGTGACCCTCGGCGACCGGGGCCGCTCGATCCGGCCCGAACTCGCGCACGTCCCCGCGCGCATCGCCGCCGGGATGGGCCTGCCGGACGAGCAGGCCGCGCTCGAGCTCATCGCGAACCTGCAGCGCCTGACGGCCACCATGCACGCTGCCGCCGACGCACCGGCCCCCGGATCCACCTCCGGCCCCGCACCCACAGCCGGTCCCGGCCCCGAGTCGCGCTCTCGGCGACGAGTCTCGGGCTGACGGACGCGGGACTCGTCGCCCACCCCGAGACTCGGGCCGGCCCCGTCGCCGGCCCACTGACCCCCACGAAGGAAGGAAGGACCCACATGGACGTCCTCTACACCGCCGAGGCCCTCGCCACGGGCGAAGGCCGCAACGGCCACGTCGCCACCAGCGACGGCCGCGTCGAGCACGACCTGGCCATCCCGAAGGAGATGGGCGGCTCCGGCAACGGTGCGAACCCCGAGCAGCTCTTCGCCGCCGGCTACGCCGCGTGCTTCCACTCCGCGCTGCAGGGCGTCGCCCGCGCGCAGAAGGTGAAGATCACCGACTCGACTGTCGGCGGCCGCGTGTCCATCGGCCCGAACGGCCAGGGCGGCTACCAGCTCGCCGTCATGCTCGAGGTCGTCATCCCGGACGTCGAGCACGACGTCGCGCAGGCCCTCGCGGACGCCGCGCACCAGGTCTGCCCCTACTCGAACGCGACCCGCGGCAACATCGACGTCACCATCGTCGTCTCGGAGGACTGACCCATGACCGACACCACCCCCACCACCATGCGCGCCGTCGTGCACGAGACCTTCGGTGAGCCCGCCGACGTCCTGACCGTCGCCGAGCGCCCGGTCCCGCAGCCCGGCCCCGGCCAGGTGCTCGTCCGCACCGTCCTCTCCCCGATCCACAACCACGACCTGTGGACCATCCGCGGCACCTACGGCTTCAAGCCCGAGCTGCCCGCCGCCAGCGGCACCGAGGCGCTCGGCGTCGTCGAGGCCCTGGGCGAGGGCGTCGACCGCCTGCAGGTCGGCCAGCGCGTCGCCGGCGGCACCTTCGGCGTCTGGGCCGAGTACTCCGTGGCCGACGCCGCCGGGCTCGTCCCGGTCCCCGACGCGATGGACGACGAGTCCGCCGCGCAGCTCGTCTCGATGCCGTTCAGCGCGATCAGCCTGCTGCACTCGCTCGACCTGCACGAGGGCGACTGGATCATCCAGAACGCCGCGAACGGCGCCGTCGGCCGCATGGTCGCACAGCTCGGCAAGGCCCGCGGCATCAACGTGATCGGCCTGGTCCGTCGCGCCGAGGGCGTCGAGGAACTCCGCGCCCAGGGCATCGACCGGATCGTCGCCACCGACGCGGACGACTGGAAGGACCGGGTCGCGGCCATCACCGGCGGCGCCCCGATCGTCGCGGGCGTCGAGTCCGTCGGCGGCAAGGCCGCCGGCGACATCGCCTCGGTGTTGGGCGAGAACGGCACGCTCGTCGTGTTCGGTGCGATGGCCTCCCCCACGCTCGAGATCCCGTCGGGCAAGGTCATCTTCGGCCAGCTCACCGTCAAGGGCTTCTGGGGCGCGGTCGTCAGCAAGACGATGCCCGCCGAGCTCAAGGGCCAGCTCTTCGGCGAGCTCATCACGCGCGTGCTCGACGGCTCGCTGACGCTCCCCGTCTCCGAGACCTTCGTCTTCGAGGACGCCCGTGACGCCGCCCGCGCCAGCGACACCGCCGGTCGCGTCGGCAAGGTCCTCCTGCGCCCGTAGCGGGTCCGGACCACAGACGGACTGGAGGCCCGTGGCGAGACCGCCACGGGCCTCCAGTCCGTCACGGGGTCGGGACCAGGGCCCGCAGCGCGTCCGTGGTGCCCAGCCACCCGACCGGCCGACCGTCGCCGTCCACGACCGGCAGTCCGGTCCCGCCGTCGGCGTCGACGACCCGCTCGACGACGTCGGCGAGCCGCGCGTCGGCCGGGACGGCCTCGACGTCCGCCAGGACGTCCCCGACCACGCGGGTGCCGAAGCCCTCGTCGGCGAGCAGCGCGTCACCGACCGACCGCGCCGTCACCACCCCGGTCAGGCGACCGTCCGCGTCCACGACGACCAGCGCCCCCGCGTCCGCCGCACCGAGCCGGGCGAGTGCCTCGTCCGCGGTCGCCGTGGCGGGCAGCACCGGTCCGAGCGGCCGGACCGCCGCACCGACGGGCACGTCCGACCTGGCACCCTCGGTCGGCAGCGGTGCCGAGTCGGTCAGGTCCACCCCGCGGCGGCTGAGCTTGAGCGTGTAGATCGTGTCGCGGGACAGCACCCGCGAGACCGCGGTGGCGACGACGATCGCGACGAACAGCGGGAGCACGAGGGCGTAGTCACCCGTCAGCTCGAACAACATGATCCCCGCCGTGATCGGCGCCCGCGTCGACCCGGCGAACACCGCACCCATCCCGACGACCGCGAACGCACCGACCTGACCGTGCATCCCGGGCGCCACCGACGCCACGACCTCGCCGAAGGCCGCACCCGTCATCGCGCCGACGAACAGCGACGGCGCGAACACCCCGCCGGAGCCGCCGATGCCGAGCGTCAACGAGGTCGCGAGCACCTTGCCGACCACGAGCACCGCGAGGAAGCCGAGCGCGTACCGACCGGCGACCCCGTCCTCGAGCACCGGGTAGCCGACGCCGTACATCTGCGGCAGCACCAGGAGCAGCGCGCCGAGCAGCAGCCCGCCGACCACGGGCCGCAGCCACTCCGGGCCCCGGGTCGCCCGCCAGGCCACGTCGCAGAGGTCCTCGACCAGGTACAGCACGCGCGTGAAGCCGATGCCGACCGCGCCCGCGAGCAACCCGAGCAGGGCGAACAGCAGGTACTCCGGCGGGGTCACGGCGCCGATCGTCGGCAGGTGCAGGAAGGCCGTGTCCCCGAAGGCCGCGCGACCGATCAGGGCCGCCGTGACGCTCGCGACGGCGACCGCCCCGAACGACGTCGGGGTGAAGTCGCGGAGCAGGAGCTCGAGCGCGAAGAACACCCCGGCGACCGGGGCGTTGAACGTCGCCGAGATACCCCCGGCCGCACCGCAGGCCACGAGCGTGCGGAGCCGACCCTCGGGCATCCGCATCCACCGGCCGATCGTCGAGCCGAGCGCCGAACCGATCTGGATGATCGGCCCCTCACGGCCGACCGAGCCGCCCGACCCGATGCAGATCGCACTCGCGAGGGCCTTGACCACGGCGACGCCGCCACGGATCCGGCCGCCGTTCCGGGCGATGGCGAACATCACCTCGGGGACACCGTGGCCGCGGGCCTCCCGGGCGAAGCGCTGGATGAGCGGTCCGTACAGGAGTCCACCGACGGCCGGCGCGAGGACGACGAACCCGGCGCCGAGCCACGGGACCCAGGGGTTCGGCGGGTGCCCGGTCATCGCGGCGTAGTCGGCGTGGCCGCTGAACAGGAGCGTCGCGTGCTCGATCAGCCAGCGGAAGACGACGGCGGCGACCCCGGCGCCGGCGCCGACGACGAGTGCGGGGAGGGCGAGGCGGAGCGCGGCGGACCCGAAGCGGGTGCCGGCGAGCCGGACGTGGGCGTGGACGGTGGGGAAGCGGGCGGGCACGGTCCTCCGATCAGTTGCATACAAGCAATGATTGTACGCACGCAACTGTTGCTCCTCACAAGAGCGGTCGGCGTCAGCCCCCGAAGGCGGAGACCTCCTCGGGCGCCGGCTCCCCCATCGCCCGGCGGAACGCCGCCATGCCCGCCACCGCGACCACCCGGTCCTGCTCGGGCATCCCCGCGACGATCGCCTCGAGTTCACGACGGCGGCGCTCGGTCACCTCGTCCACCAGGGCGCGCCCGCGGTCGGTCGCGGCGATGCGGACCTCGCGCCGGTTGTCGGCGCCGGGACGCCGCTCGACCCAGCCGCCCGCGACGAGCCGGTCGACGTTCCGGGTCAGGGTCGAGGGGCCGACCGCGAGCCGGTCGGCCAGGTCGCCGGAGCGCGTCGGCCCGAGGGAGACGACGAGGACGATGAGCCGGAACTGCGGCACGGTGACGTCCTCGAGCGCGGGGGCCAGGGACCGGGCGACGACCCCGAGGAGCCCCCGGGAGGCGGCGAGGACCTCGTCGATCCCCTGGACAGCGTGCTCCGACATGCCCTCATCCTGGCAGGCGGTCACATCGCCTCCTTGAGCCCCCACCGCACCAGGAGCGCGTTCACCGGGTAGGAGCACACGAAGCCCGCGACCATGGCCAGCTGCATCGCGACCCAGAACTCGGGCGTCGTCACCGCGAGCCGACCGCCCAGGACCGCCGGCAGCACCGCGAACTGCAGCAGCGCCATCACGCCGTACATGCCGACCTGCCACGCCGTGATGCTCAAGGTGTCGGCCTTGAGCGCGGCGACGAGCCCGTCCCGCCACCCGAGCCCGCGCATCGGGGCGATGGCCGCGTACTGGAACGCGATCCCCACCACGAAGGCGATCACGAAGTCGATGATCCAGCCCGCGAAGATCGGGTCCCCGTAGAGCGACCCGAGCCCGACGAGCGTGCCGAGCGCCGGGAACGCGACGAGCCCGAACTCCCCCACCAGGTCGCCGAGCGCGCACCCGGCACCGCAATGGCTCGTGTCGATCGCGGCACCCGCCCAGCGGCCGTGTCCGTCCACGGTCGCCCGGCCGCGGCGCAGGTAGAAGACGAGCCACACGACGCTGCCGAACAGCATCGTGAGCGGCCAGACGAGCGCCATCACCCGCATGTGCGGTGGGTGGCGGACGACGTCGACGGCCACGAACGCGGCGCAGCCGACCGCCAGGACGAGCAGGACGGCGCAGACGGCCGTGAGCGCGGGCGGGAGGTCCGCCACCTGCAGTCCGGTCACCCTGTCCACCCTCCGCGCATGGTTGTACCCGTACAACCGCCGAGCGTACCGACACCGCCGATGTCGGTTCCCGGGCTCGCGTCCCCCGGGTGACCGGCAGACGGACGGGAGGCGCGGTGCCCGCTGGCACCGCGCCTCCCGTCCGTCCCGTGCGCGCGCCTCAGGCGCGCGTCTGCTTCTTGTCGACCACGAAGATGTTGCCGGTGGTGACGCCCTCCTCGACCTCTTCGAGGGTGCGCCCGCGGCTCTCCGGGACGAACTTCCAGATGAAGAAGAGCGCCAGCAGGCCGACGATGCCGAAGCCGAAGAACGTCCCGGTGATCCCGGTGGCGGCGACGATCGTCGGGAAGTACAGCCCGAGGAACGCGTTCGCGATCCAGAGGCAGAACACCGCGATGCCCATGCCGAGCGCCCGGATCTGCGTCGGGAAGATCTCGGACAGGATGACCCAGGTGGCGATGTTCAGGAAGGTCTGCATCGATCCGACGAACGCGACGACCAGGAACAGGATGACCCAGGGCCGGGCAGGGTTGCCCTCGACGAGGGTCATCGACGCGATCCCGATCAGGAAGTGACAGACCGTGGTCAGCGAGTACCCGATGATGAGCGTCGTCCGACGGTTGATCCGCTCCATGTTGGCGATGGCGATCACACCGCCGACCACGGCGATGACGCCGGGTGCGATGTTGGCGATGAGCGCTGCCGACTGCTGGAAGCCGGACTCGATCAGGACGGTCTGTCCGTAGTACATGATCGAGTTGATGCCGGTGAGCTGCTGCGCGACGCCGATGCCAGCCCCGATGAGCACGATGCGGATGAGCCACTTGTTGCCGAGCAGGGTGCGCCAGCCGCTCACCCGCTCGACCTTCGCCTCGAACTCGTTCGTCCGCTTGATGTCGTCGAGCTCGGCGACCGCACGCTCCCGCGATCGGATCTGTCCGAGGACCTCGAGCGCCTCGTCGTTGCGGCCCTTCGACGCGAGCCACCGGGGCGACTCGGGGACGCGGAGCATGCCGACGAAGAGCGCGATCGCCGGCAGGGCGCAGACGGCGAGCATGACGCGCCAGACGCCGTTGCCCTCGCCCCAGAGGTTGCCGATGATCGCGTTCACGACGAAGGCCGCGAGCTGCCCGATGACGATCATCAGCTCGTTGCGACCGGAGAGGGATCCGCGGATCTCGTACGGCGCGAGCTCGGCGAGGAACACGGGGACGACCGTCGAGGCACCGCCCACCGCCAACCCGAGGAGCACTCGGCCGATCACCATGACGCCGAACGCCGGCGCGGCGACACAGACCACGGTGCCGACGAAGAACGTCACCGCGAGCAGGATGATCGTCTTGCGACGCCCCCAGCCGTCGGCGATCCGACCGCCGAGCATCGCGCCGATCGCGGCCCCGAACAGCAGGGAACTGGTCACGACGCCCTCGGTGAGGTTCGTCAGCCCGAGCTCCTGCTTCATGGGCAGCAGAGCACCGTTGATCACGCCGGTGTCGTAGCCGAACAGCAGGCCGCCGAACGTGGCGACGAGGGCCAGGACGCCGAGGCGGCGACGGTGCGGGCCGGTGCCCACCGGGGGCAGTGCGACCTTCGGTGCTGTCGGCTTGATGTCGACCATGCGGTGACTCCTTCGTCGGGTGATCGCGCGTCTTCGCGTGGGACCGATGGTAGCCCCGATCCATGTCCTGTCAATCACACATTAAGCCAATCTGACGTGTGGATCGCTCCATGAAAGCCCCGATCAGCGCGGGCGCGGTCCAATCACCCGGGCGCGCGCCACGGCCGGCGGGTGGTCGGTCGATCGGTCGGCAGCCGACCGACCCGGCCGGGACGTTCGGCACAACCGGAAGCACGTCGCGCCACGGAAGCCCGTGGCGCGAGCTGCTTCCGGTTGTGCGGAGTCACAACGCACCTCGGTCCAGTCGAGACGCACGGCACCGCACAGCCGTGACCGTCGCCGCACCACGGCGCGCTACTCGGCCGCCGTCGCCCCGTCGCCCAGGACGTCCCCGAGCGAGGCCATCCCCGCTCCGTGGTCCGTGTACCGCCGCACCGTCCGACGGGCCGCGGCACTCGCAGCCCCCGCGAGCGCCGGGTTCCGCCGTGCGGCGTCCGCCACCCGTCCCGCGTGCCCGGCGGTGGACAGCAGGACGTTCGCGAGCGCCCGGGCGTCGCCGGACTCCGGGACGCCGGTGACGGCCCACGCGCTCCGGAGCTGGTCGTCCGGTGTGACCCCGCGGCGGGTGCCCATCCGGTGCCAGTCGGACAGGGCGCCCTCGGTCCGCGAGGCCGCGCGCTCGACCTCTCCCGCGCGACGGCGCTCGACCGACCGGGCAGCGTCGGCGGCGTCCGACCCGGGCTCCCGACCGGCGACCGCCTCGGCACGCTGTCGGGCGTCGGTGGCGTCCCCGCCGGCGGCCGCGATCCGTGCGGCGTGGGCGGCTGCGGCGGCGGCGAGGATCTCGTGGCGGTCCATGCCCTCGACGGTAGCCGCTCCGACCGACAGCATGGGTCCGGCGACACATCCGTGCACCTCGGACTCGTGCAGTCGCGAGCGGCTCGGTACGCTCGGACCCGAGGGGGAATCATGAACCGAACGGCCGCGATCAGCGTCGCTGCACTGACCCTGGTCGCACTGTCCGGCTGCTCGCTGTTGCGCGGGTCCGACGGAGCGCTCCCGGCGCCCTCGGACCCGGCGACGGCGTCGGCCACCGCGACCCCCACGCCGTCCGCGACCGCCGACGGCACGTCCGACACCGAGCGACTGGCCGCCTCCGCCACCCCGCGCGTGCCGACCCCCGCCCCGACCGAGGCCGCGGCGCCCGACCCCGAGCTCACGCCGATCCCGGCCGGGACCGTGCTCACCGAGGCCGACGTCGCATCGCCCAAGGGCAGCATCCACTTCCACCTCCGGGTCGTGGCCGACGGCGACGACACCTTCACGGCGCAGTACACGGGCTTCACCTCGACGCTGCCGGTGCCCGTGGGCGTCGGGTTCTTCGAGAAGGCCCGTCAGGTCGGCGACGCCCTGACCTACCACGGCGTCGGGGACCACGTCCTCGGCGGACCGACGTCCGGGCCGCAGTCGGTCGACGTCCCGCTGGACGGCTCCGGCGTCGACCCGTCCGGACTCACCGAGCTCGTCGTCGCCTCGGCCGCCGCGCAGGGGCAGGACGTCCCCGTCGAGATCGCGCTCGACAAGGTGCTCGCCGTCTCGACGGTGCGGTGGTCCGTGCCCGCTCGGCAGACGAACGTGCACCCGGTGGACGGCGGCGTGCGGGCGAACGCCTCGGGTCCGGTCACGGCGACGACGGCGTCCGGAGCGCCGAAGGCCTACACGGTGCGGTCCGGGGACCTCATCGCGGACGTCGCGCTCCGGTTCGGGATCACCGTGAAGGACCTCGTCTGGCTGAACCAGGGGCTGCAGGTCTTCGGTGACGACCAGGAGCTCTACCAGGACACGTCGCTGAACCTCGATCCGCTCGGTCGCTGACCCCCACGAGACGGACGGGAGGCGCGTGGCGGACCCGTCACGCGCCTCCAGTCCGTCTCGGGGTGACGCGGTCTAGCTGTACTAGGCCGTTAGGTTGGTGACACTCGGGCTGCAGGTGTGAGTCCGTGGCTTGAGTGGGTCCGGCCAGTGTTGTAGTGCTCGATCCAGGGCGCAAGCGCGTCGGCGCGTGCTTGGTTGCTGGTGAAAGGTTGCCGGTAGGCCCACTCGGTCGCGAGGGTCCGGTTGAATCGTTCGACCTTGCCGTTTTGCCATGGGCAGTGGGGTTTGATGAACTTCTGCTTCGCCCCGAGCGCGGCGACGGCGTCCTTGAACGCGGCCGAGTGCCGGTAGGCGAACGCGTTGTCCGAGATCACGCGCTCGATCGTTGCGATGCCGTGCTCAGCGAAGTAGGCCGCCGCGCGTGTCAGGAACGCTGCTGCGGTCGCGCCTTTCTCATCTGGGTGGATCTCCGCGTAGGCGAGTCGAGTGTGATCATCGACGGCCGCGTGGACGTAGTCGAACCCGATGCCGCGCCCCCGGAACTCCTCGCGGCGGCCGTGGACCCGCCAGCCTCCGCCGTTCGGGATCCGGCCGAGCTTCTTCACGTCCACGTGGATCAGGTCGCCGGGATGCTCGTGTTCGTACCGGTTCTGTGTTGCCTTCGTCGCGCGGATCAGCGTCCCGGTGACCGGGTCCAGCCAGGCCAGCGGCGGCACACGGTGGCGGGTAAGGATGCGGGAGATCGTCCGCGCGGGAACACCGGTCGCAGCGGCGAGCCTGGCGGGGCCGAACCGGAGCTCGGCCCGCGCGGTCAGGACCGCTGCCTCACGCTCCGGGCTCGTTCTCGTCGGTGTCCGCAGCGGGCGGCTTGACCGGTCCAGTAATCCGATGGCGCCGTCAGCCCGAAACCGACGAACCCACCGGTGCGCGCACTGACGCGAGATGCCGAGCTCCTTGGCAACGTGCGCGACGGGACGACGGTCATCTATGACGCGAGTAATGAGCAGCCGCCGGCCGTGCAGGGTCAGACGGGCATTAGCGTGGGACACAGAGGCCTCCTGGCGATGGCAGAACTAGACAGCTCCATCAAGCCAGGAGGCCTCGCTGAGTCACAAGCCCCGCAGTGTCACCAACGTCACGGCCGGGTACACCTAGCCGCGCAGCTCCAGGTACTTCGCGATGAGCGCCTTGGTCGACGAGTCCTGCGCGTCGAGCGCGGACTGGTCGCCGTCGACCGCCGGGGCGATCTGCAGCGCGAGCTGCTTGCCGAGCTCCACGCCCCACTGGTCGAACGAGTCGATGCCCCAGATGGTGCCCTCGGTGAACACGATGTGCTCGTACAGCGCGATGAGCTGGCCGAGGACGCTCGGGGTGAGCTCCGGCGCGAGGATCGACGTCGACGGCTTGTTGCCGGTGAAGGTGCGGGCCGCGACGATCCCCTCGTCCGTGGTGCCCTCGGCGCGGACCTCGTCGGCGGTCTTGCCGAACGCGAGCGCCTTCGTCTGCGCGAAGAAGTTCGCGAGGAACAGGGCGTGCACGTCCTGGCCCGGCTGCACGGCCTTCCCGTCGCCGGACTCGTCCTTGAGCGGACGGGCCGGCTTCGCGACCGTGATGAAGTCCGCCGGGATCAGGCGCGTGCCCTGGTGGATGAGCTGGTAGAACGCGTGCTGGCCGTTCGTGCCGGGCTCGCCCCAGAAGACCTCGCCGGTGTCCGTCGTGACGGGGCTGCCGTCCCAGCGGACGCGCTTGCCGTTCGACTCCATCGTGAGCTGCTGCAGGTACGCGGCGAAGCGGTGCAGGTACTGCGTGTACGGCAGGACCGCGTGGCTCTGGGCGCCGAGGAAGTTCGTGTACCAGACGTTGAGCAGGCCCATCAGGACGGGGACGTTCTGCTCGAGCGGGGTGGTCCGGACGTGCTCGTCGATGGCGTGGAACCCGGCGAGGAACTGCTCCCAGTTCTCCTTGCCGATGGCGATCACGACCGAGGTCCCGATGGCGGAGTCGACCGAGTAGCGGCCGCCCACCCAGTCCCAGAACCCGAAGGCGTTCTCCGGGTCGATGCCGAACGCGGCGACCTTGTCGAGCGCGGTCGACACGGCGACGAAGTGCTTCGCGACGGCGTTCGACTTCTCGTCCTCGGACGCGTCGGTCAGGCCGAGCCGCTCCCAGAGCCACTGGCGCGCCAGGCGGGCGTTCGTCAGGGTCTCGAGGGTGCCGAAGGTCTTCGACGCGACGATGAAGAGCGTGGTCTCGGGGTCGAGGTCCGCGGTCTTCTCGTAGATGTCGGCGGGGTCGATGTTCGAGACGAAGCGCGCCTCGAGCCCGGGCTGCACGTACGGCTTCAGGGCCTCGTAGACCATGACCGGGCCGAGGTCCGAGCCACCGATGCCGATGTTCACGACGGTCTCGATGCGCTTGCCCGAGACGCCGGTCCAGGCGCCGGAGCGGACCTGCTCGGCGAACGCGTAGACCTTGTCGAGGGTGGCGTGCACGTCGGCGTCGACGTCCTGGCCGTCCACGACGAGCGCCGGCTCGATGCCCTTCGGACGACGGAGCGCGGTGTGCAGGACGGCGCGGTCCTCGGTCACGTTGATGTGCTCGCCGGCGAGCATCGCACGGAAACGCTCGGCGACCTTCGTGTCCTTCGCGACCTCGAGCAGCGCGTCGAGGATCTCGGGCGTCACGAGGCCCTTGGACAGGTCGACGGTCAGGTCGGCGGCCTGGAACGTGTACTGCTCGGCACGACCGGGGTCGCTGTCGAACCAACCGCGCAGGTCGGGGGTGAAGCCGTCGGCGATGCCGGCGAGCTTCTTCCAGCCGTCGGTCGACGTGGGGTCGACGGGAGCAGATTCGGTCACTTCGGTCCTCCTGGGATCGCGTTCGATCAATCGAGCCCGCGGGTCACCGCAGCGCTGCGTCGCGGACCACGTCCGAGCGTAGTGCCGTCCGTACAGGCGCGCGCACAGCGGCCGTTCCGCTCGTGGCGGACCGTTCCGCGCATCGGGTGCCGGACCTTTCGTCCTCCGACGCGCGGTCCTGCATCCCACGTCACGTGCGATGGGCAGGAACCGCCGGACGGGAGGCACGACCAGCGTCCGCCGCGCGCGTCACGCGAGCAGCGCCGCCAGGACGTCCGCGACCGGTCCGTGGGAGCCGACCGCCAGGCGCGACCAGCCCGCAGGTGGAGCCGCGCACCGCGCGCGACCGCCCACACCCGGAGTCGCTGCGGTCAGGACCAAGCGGCGAACCGGCGGAGCCGCAGGCTGTTCGTCACGACGAAGACCGACGAGAACGCCATCGCCGCACCGGCCAGCACCGGGTTGAGCAGCCCCGCCATCGCGAGCGGGATCGCCGCGACGTTGTACGCGAACGCCCAGAACAGGTTGCCCCGGATCGTCCGCAGCGTCGCCCGCGCGAGCCGGACCGCGTCGGCGACGACGGTCAGTCGGCCGCTCACCACCGTGATGTCGCTCGCCGCGATCGCCGCGTCGGTGCCGGCGCCCATCGCGATCCCGAGGTCGGCCGCCGCCAGGGCCGCCGCGTCGTTCACGCCGTCGCCGACCATCGCCACGGTCCGTCCCTCGGCCTGCAACCGCCGGACGGTCTCGAGCTTCGACGCCGGCGTGGCCCGGGCGTGCACCTCGTCGATGCCGATCTGCTCGGCGACCGCACGGGCGGCACCCGCGTTGTCACCGGTGAGCAGGACCGGTCGGAGCCCGAGCTCCCGGAAGCGCCGGACCGCGTCGGCGGCCTCGGGCTTGACGGTGTCGCCGACCACGACGACCCCGAGGGCCATCCCGCCGCGGGCGACCACGACCGCGGTGCCGCCGGCGGTCTCGACTGTGGACACGGCGGCGGCGAGGTCGTCCGGGAGCGCGATCGCCCAGTCCGACGCCAGCCAGGACGCGGTACCGACGAGCACGACCTCGGTCCCCACGAGCGCCTGCACGCCGGCACCGGGGACCGCGCGGAAGTCCACCGCGCGGGGCACGTCGAGCCCCCGGGCGCGTGCCGCCTCGACCACGGCGCGGCCGACGGGGTGCTCGGAGCCGTCCTCGACGGACGCCGCGAGCGCGAGCACCGTGGCGGTGTCGGCCGACGCGACGCCCCGCACGTCCCGGACCGCCATCACGCCGGTCGTCACGGTGCCGGTCTTGTCGAGCACGATCGTGTCGACCGTCCGCGTCCGCTCGAGTGCCTGCGGCCCGCCGATCAGGATGCCGAGCTGCGACCCCCGGCCGGTCCCGACCAGCAGCGCCGTCGGGGTCGCCAGGCCGAGGGCGCACGGGCAGGCGATGATGAGCGTCGCGACGGCCGCGGTGAACGCGGCCGTCACCGAGCCGCCCGCGACGAGCCACCCGACGAAGGCGACGACGGCGAGTCCGATGACGACGGGCACGAACACGGCGGAGACCCGGTCGGCCAGGCGCTGCACCGCGGCCTTGCCGGTCTGCGCGTCCTCGACGAGCTTGCCCATCCGCGCGAGCTCGGTGTCGGCGCCGACCGCGGTGACCTCGACCACGAGCCGACCGCCCACGTTGACGGTCGCCCCGGTCACCCGGTCGCCCGGCCGGACCTCGACGGGGACGGACTCGCCCGTGAGCATGCCGATGTCGACCGCCGAGGAGCCGTCCCGGACGACGCCGTCGCTCGGGATCCGCTCCCCCGGTCGGACGACCACGACGTCGCCGACGACGAGCGAGGCGGCCGGGACCCGCTGCTCGACCGGGCCGCCGGGGCCGTCGCGGAGCACCGAGGCGTCCTTCGCCCCGAGGGCGAGCAGGGCACGCAGCGCCTCGCCCGAGCGCTGCTTGGCCCGGGCCTCCATGTACCGCCCGGCGAGGATGAAGACGGTCACGGCCGCCGCGACCTCGAGGTACAGGTCGCTCGCCTCGGGGTCGGTCGCGAACCACGAGAACGCCATGTGCATCCCCGGCCGCCCGGCGTCGCCGAGGAACAGCGCGTACAGCGACCAGAGGAACGCCGCGCCCACCCCGACGCTGACCAGGGTGTCCATGGTCGCCGCACCGTGCCGCGCGTTCGTCCACGCCGCACGGTGGAAGGGCAGGGCACCCCACACCGCGACGGGAGCCGCGAGGGCGAGCGCTGCCCACTGCCAGTTCGGGAACTGCAGCACGGGCACCATCGAGAGCAGCACGACGGGAACCGCGAGCACCGCGGACACGACGAGTCGCTGCCGTAGGGCCGCGGTCGGATCAGCGGGCGGGACGTCGCCGTCCGACTCGGGTGCCGCCGGGGCGTGCACGGTCGCGCCGTACCCGGCGGCCTCGACCGCGGCGATGAGGGCGGCGGTGTCCGCCGCGTCCGGGCCGGCGACCTCGACCTGCGCCTGTTCCGTGGCGTAGTTCACCGTCGCCGTGACCCCCGGGAGCTTGCCGAGCTTGCGCTCGATCCGGTTCGCGCACGAGGCGCAGGTCATGCCGGTGATGTCGAGCTCGACGACCCCGTCGCTCACCGTGCCACGACCTCGTAGCCCGCCTCGGCGACGGCGGCGCGCACGGCCGCGGGGTCGAGCGGACGGTCGGAGGTGACGGTCACGGCCGAGGAGCCGCCCGGCACGAGCTCGACCGCGACGTCGGTGACGCCCTCGAGCTCGGACACCTCCTCGGTGACGCTCGCCACGCAGTGCTCGCAGGTCATGCCGGTGACGGCGAGGGTCTCGGTGCTCATGGGGTTCCTTCCGGTCGGTGGATCAGTGATCGTCAGCAGGGGTGGTCAGGAGCGCACGAGGCGTGCGATCGCGTCGCTCGCCTCGCGCACCTTGACGTCGGCGGCGTCGCCGCCCTCGGCGACCGCCTCGGCGACGCAGTGCCGCAGGTGGTCCTCGAGCAGCGACAGCGCCACGCGCTCGAGCGCGCGGTTGGCCGCGGAGATCTGGGTGAGGACGTCGATGCAGTACGTCTCGTCCTCGACCATGCGCGCGATGCCACGCACCTGCCCCTCCGCGCGGCGGAGCCGCTTGAGCAGGTCGTCCTTGTCGTCGATGTACCCGACGTGCGCGTGGTCGTGCATGCTGTCCTCCGGCATGGCCAACACGGTACCCCCCTGGGGTATTCCGCGTGCGGTCGCGCAGGTGGTGCGGATCGGCCGGGAGGCACGTGGCGGGCCCGCCACGTGCCTCCCGGCCGGGGGTGTCCGGGCCTGTCTGCGGTCCGCGATCCGTAGTCGTCAGCGCGGTTCCCGGACAGTGCTGTCATGATGCGCGGGTGAGCACCTCGTCGACGAACGGATTCCGCCGACTGCGGTTCACCGACGGCGACGGCACCTCGTACGAGCGGATCTTCTCCGCGGAGTACAACGGTCGCGACCTCGGGACGGACACCTTCGTGACCGAGGGGACCCACTACGAGTACACGATCGTGGGCGACGACGACCTCACGCTGCGGACCATGCGCTCCGAGGGTGGACGGCGGGGCGGCGTCATCGGGCCGCGCGACGACCACGTGGTCTTCTGGCTCACCAAGGGCCTGCTCGAGATGCACTTCGCGGACCGCTCCCGGATCATCGAGCCGGGGAGCGCCTACATCGCGTCGGCGTCCGAGGCGTACCAGTTCGAGTCGGCGGACACCGTCTACAACGGCCTGCACCTGTCCGACGCCTTCCTGCGGTCCGTCGGCGACGAGCTCGGCTACCGGCTGCCGTCCGGGCCGCTCCTGTTCGACCAGCAGGACGAGGCCGTCGCGCAGCGTGAACCACTGCGGCGGCTCGTGCAGGACCTCGCGCCGGCGCTCCTCGACGACCGCGTGGTCGGTCCGATGCGCACGGCGCTCAACCGACGGCTGGCGACCGTCGTCCTCGACACCTTCCCGGTGCGGGACCGCGGGGACGACATCCCCGTCGCGAACCGGTTGCGGGACGCGATCCGGTACGTCGAGGCCCACGCCGCCGACCGCCCCTCGGTGCCCGAGATCGCCGCCGCGTGCGGCCTGAGCCAGCGCGGGCTGCAGGACGTCTTCGCGCGCACCCTCGGGACGACGCCGAACCGGTTCCTCCGCGACCACCGCCTGGACTGCGTCCGCCGTGCACTCCTGCACGCCGCCGGCGACGACGGCGTGACCCCGATCGCGCGGCAGTGGGGCTTCACGAACCCGGGGCGCTTCGCTGCGGCGTACCGGGAGCGCTTCGGCGAGGACCCGGCCGCGACCCTGCGGGCGTCGCGCGCGGCGCAGCCCGAGATGGGCCGGTCGTCCTGGCGGGTGCGACGGGCCGTGGCGCACATCGAACGGCACGTCGACGCAGAGCTGACGGTCGAGCAGATCGCGGCGGCCGCCGGTGTCCGACCTCGCCGGCTGCAGCAGCTCTTCCAGGAGGAGTGCGGGCAGTCCCCCATGGCCTACGTGCGCGCCCTCCGCTCCGCTGCACGGCGCAACACCCGGGCCGGAATCGGCGGCCGGGCCTGAGCCTCAGCTCACGGGGTACAACGAGAACCGCCGTTCTGGCGTCCTGGCTGGAAGTTCTCTGGAACCGCTGAACCGAGCGTGACGAACCTCGGTGGCAGTCCGTCCCACTCGTGAACAGCATCCGCTGGGATCGCCCGGCGGACACCTCGGAAGGAGCAACCAATGGCTGACACCACGAACACCACCCCCGCCACCACCGCCGCTCGCGCGACCGGCTCGCACGCTTCGGGTTCGACCTCGGGCAAGACCACGATCGACGACACCGTCGTCTCGAAGGTCGCCGGCATCGCCGCCCGCGAGGTGAACGGCGTGCACTCCCTCGGCAACGGCGCGGCCCGTGCGATCGGCGCCCTGCGTGACGCGATCGGCCAGCGCGACTACGGCCAGGGCGTCAAGGTCGAGGTCGGCGAGAAGCAGGTCGCTGCCGACGTGGTGATCGTCGCCGAGTACCCCGTGTCGCTGCAGCAGGTCGCCGACGGTGTCCGCTCGTCGGTCGCCCGTGCGCTCACGCAGATCGTCGGCATGGAGGTCGCGGAGGTCAACGTGACCGTCCAGGACGTCCACATCCCGGGTGACGACGACGACAACGAGGACAAGAAGGAGTCGCGCGTTGAGTAACACACTCGTCGGCGCCCTGATCGGCGCCATCCTGGCCGTCGTGGCCCTGCAGTTCGGTTTCTGGGGCTTCGTCCTGGTGATCGTGTTCGGTGCGATCGGTGCCCTCGTGGCCGCGATCAGCTCGGGCAAGATCGACCGCGGCGCCCTGACCGACGTGCTGACCGGACGCCGGAGCTCCCGGTGAACGCCGGCCCGGAGGGCCTCGCCCAGAGCTCCGTCCCGGGCCGCGTCGAGATCACCGCTCGTGCACTGACCGCCCTCGCCCGGGCAGTCGCAGCCGAACGGCTCGGCGCTCCCGCGAAGCGAGTCCGTGTCGGGCTCGGTGACCACGCCGGCGCCCTGGCGCTGGACGTCACCGGCCCCATCCGTGCCCAGGCGGACGTCCTCGGGGCGGCTTCGGCCGCCGCCGAGCGGGTCCGCTCGCGGGTGTCGGAGTTGTCGGGGCGGCAGGTGGGCAGTGCCCACATCGAACTGACCGGGATCGTGCGTGAGCACGAGGACCGGGTCCGGTAACAGGAGGAACTGATGAGCAGCACTTCTTCGCTCGAGCGGCGCCTGCGCCGCCGGAGCGTGCACCGGTCCCGGTCCACCGCGGTCGCGATCACCCTGATCGTCACCGCCCTGGTCGCGGCGTGGATCGGTGTCGAAGCGGTCCTGAAGGCCATCGGCCAGCGCCCCCTGCTGGCCGACCCGCAGACCATCGTCGACGCCGCCCTGCAGCCCGACGCCGCGTTCACGACCATCGCCGAGGTGACCGCCGCCGTCCTCGTGATCGCCGGGATCGTCCTGATCGTCCTGGCCCTGGGGCCCGGCCGGCAGCCCCGCTCGGTCGTGGACCACGACCGGGGCGCGGTCGTGATCGACACGAGGATCCTGGCCTCGACCGCCGCGAACGCGGCCGCCCTCGCCGCCGGCGTCCCCGAGTCCAACGCATCCGCGTCGGCACGTGGGCACCGCACCGAGGTGCGGGTGGTGCCCCTGTCCGGCATCCCCGTCGACACCCACGTCGTCCAGCAAGCCGTCCAGGACCGTCTCGGCCGGCTCGGCGGCAAGCACGGCACCCACGTGAAGGTGCACGTGGAGCAGAAGGGAACGCTGGCATGACCACCACCAACCGCACCCTGAACCGCATCATCCTGCTGCTGCTGGGCCTGGTCGCGGTCATCGTCGGGGTCACCATCGGCGCCGGGGTCCTCACCCCCGTCCGCGACGCCCTCCAGCCCTCCCTGACCCTGCCCGACAAGGTCACCGTCCCGGCGGCGTCGCTGTGGATCATCGCCGCCGTGTGCGCGGTCGTGATCGTCCTGGCGCTGATCGTGGTCTTCACCCGCGGCGGCGGCGGCACCAGTGTCGCTGCCCGGACGAAGACCGGGGACGACCAGGTCACCGTGAACGTCGCCCTCGTGCGGGACGTCATCGACCACGAACTCGACGGCGTCCACGACGTCGTCGCCGCGAAGGTCGACACGTACACGGTCAAGCAGCAGCGCGCCGCACGGATCCGGGTCCACGTCCGCCGCGGCGGTGACGCCGTGAGCGTCCTCGACGCCGTCGACCACGCCGTCAACACGTTGGACACCACCCTCGGCCAGCAACTCCCGGTCCTGGTCCACCTCACCGGCGGCACCAGAACCGCACTGGCCAAGACCACCCGCGTCCACTAGGACCATCCGCTCAGCGCACCACCACCACCGGGGCGTCCGGAAGGCGCACCCGCACACACAGGAAGGAACCCACCATGGGACTCGACGACAAGATCAAGAACGCCGCTCAGGACGTCGCCGGCAAGGCGAAGGAGGCCTTCGGCAACGCCACCAACGACGACTCCAAGGTCGCCGAGGGCAAGAAGGACCAGGCCGCCGCGAGCACGAAGCAGACCGGCGAGGACATCAAGGACGTCTTCAAGAAGTAAGCAGCCGACGGCCGTCGCTCCCGTCACGGGAGCGACGGCCGTCCTGTTCGAGGAGGAAGCCATGCAGCACGATCCGAACGCCCGGACGCAGATCACCGAGGTCGACCTGCCGTCCGGACTCACCACTCCGCTCCCCGAGGACGCCGGCCCCCTCGCGGTCGCCGCGCGGACCGCCGCGGAGACGGCGCTCGGCGTGCCGGGCGTCCACCACCTGGGCGGACTCGTCGCGCGCGCAGCCGACCGCGTGCGCTCCCAGCTCGGGCGCTCCGCCGGGGCGCCGGGGGTGCAGGTCGACGAGGTCGACGGGACGCTCGACGTCACCGTGTCGCTCGTCGTGACGTACCCGCAGCCCGTCCGCGAGGTCGCCGAGGAGGTCCGCCGTCAGGTGACCGCCGCGGTCTCGCAGCTCGGCGCCGGGCAGCCCACCACGGTCGACGTCCGCGTGCTCGACGTGCACGGGCCGTTCGACGACGAGCCCACCGCGATCGACAAGGCCAAGGACGCCGTCGGCGACGCCGTGGACCGCACGAAGGACGCCGTCGGCGACGCCGTGGACCGCACGAAGGACGCCGTCGGCGACGCCGTGGACCGCACGAAGGACGCCGTCGCCGGTGCCGCGGAGAACGTCCGCGAGGGCGCTGCCGAGGTCGCCGAGCGGGCGAAGGACGTCGCACAGGACGCCGCCGACGCCACGCGCGAGGCCGCCGTCAAGGCGAAGGACGCCGCCGGTGACGTCGCCGACCGCGCCCGTGATGCCGCCGCCGACGCCGGTGACCGCATCGCCGACGCCGCGGACACGGCACGGGAGCGCACTGCCGACGCCGTGGACGCAGCCCGGTCGACCGCGTCGGACGCCGCCGAGCGTGCGGCCGAGAAGTCGTCCGAGGCCGGCGACGCCGCGAAGGACGCGGTGCGTGCCGCGAAGGACGCCGCCGTCTCCGCCTCCGAGGAGGTCCGCGACCGGGCCTCCGGCGCCGCAGCCGCCGCGACCGACGCAGCGGCCGACGCCGGCGCCGCCGCGTCCGACGCCGCCGACTCCGCCGCCGACGCGGTCCGTGGTCGTGATGCCGGGGACGGCGACGCCGCCGGTGCGAGCACCGACGAGCGCGTCGCCGATGCCCTCGACGACGCCGCCGACCGCATCGAGCACGCCGCCGACGTCGTCCGTGACGAGGCCGACACCCGCCGTGACCACGACGCCGACACGGGCGGAGCCGAGGCCGGACGATGAGCGCCGTGTGGTCGGGTCGGCGGGCCCGTGTGTCCCGTCCGCCCCGGCCCCGGCCGCGGGGCGTCTGGATCACCTCCGGGATCGGCATCGTCCTGGTGCTCGCGATCGCCCTCGGCGCGTACCTGCCGCTCGTCGGGTTCCTCGGGGGCGTGACCGCGACGACCGCGGGCCTCGTGCCCTTCCCGTTCCTGCGGGTCACCCTCGTGACCCTGCTCGGCGCGGTGGTCGTCCTCGCCCTGGTCGTCCTCGGGCTCACCCGACGGCACACCGTCACGACCGTGTTCGCCGTCGTGCTCGCCGTGCTGGTGAGCCTGGCGGTGACGGCCTACCCGGTCGTCACCGTGGCGATCGCCTCGGCCGACCGTGCCGGTGACGTGTGGCCGATCGTCACCGAGCTCTGGCAGCGCTTCACCGGCTGACCTCCCTGACCGCCGCGGCGAGCCCGTGACCCGAACACGGGTTCGCCGCGGCTCCCCCGTGCTGCCGGGCACGGCCTGACCGCCACTCCACGGCCTCAGCGACACCTCACGCGCGTCGACGCGCGTGAGGTGTCGCTGTGCGCGTGGACACGCCCGCGGCTCAGCGACCGGCGAGCCGCCGGAGCCCCTCGTCGATCGACACCGTCGGCGCCCACTGCAGGTCGGCCCGGGTCCGCCGCTGGTCGAACCAGTGCGCGGTCGACAGCTGCTCTGCCAGGAACCGTGTCATCGGCGGCTCGTCCGCCCCCGGTCGGACCCGCCACACGGCCTCGACGACGGAACCTGCGACCCGCGCGAGCCCGGCGGGCACGTGCCACCGCGGTGCCGGGACGCCCGACGCCGTGCAGATCCCGGCGAGCAGCTCCCCCACCGGCCGCGGTTCGCCGTTCGTCACGACGTACGCGTTGCCGTGCACGTCCGGGTCGGCCGCGTGCTCGAGCGCCGCGACCATCGCCGAGGCTGCGTTGTCGACGTAGAGCGTGTCGATGAGCGCCGCCCCGGAGTCGAGGAGCGGCAGCCGACCGGCTCGGGCCCGCTCGACGATCCGTCCGACGAGCTGGGTGTCCCCCGGCCCCCAGACCAGGTGCGGGCGGACCGCGACGACCGCGAACCCGGGGCCGTCCGCCGCGAGCGCGAGGAGCTCGGCCGCGGCCTTCGTCCGGGCGTAGTCGCCGCGCGCGGCCTCGGGCTCCGCCGGCCCCGCGCCGACGCCGGCGAGCGACGACCCCGTGTGCGCCACGGACGGGGACGACACGGCGACGAAGCGCTGCACCCCCGAGGCTCGTGCCGCGTCGAGCAGGAACTGCGTCCCCGTGACGTTGACGCGTGCGAAGTCCGCGGGGTCACCGGCGAGCGACACCTTCGCCGCGAGGTGCACGACGGCGTCGACGTCGGCCACGGCCGCGCGGACGGTGTCGGTGTCGGTCACGGAGCCGAGCACGTCCGTCACGCCCTCGACCCCGGACGGCCGGCGCTGCAGCGTGCGCACGGTGTGTCCGGCGTCCCGCACGGCGTTCGCGGTCGCGGCGCCGAGGAACCCGCTCGCGCCGGTGACCAGGACCCTCACGGGCGGGTCCGTCGCGGGTCGCGCACCCGACCACCGCCGAGTACCCCCGCCGCCCAGCGCGCCAGCCGGGCACGGTCGACCTTCGAGTTGTGCCGGACGTCCGTCGGCAGCACCGGGACGACGAGCACCGCGGCGACGGGCACCCCGGCGGCCGCACGGACGGCGGCGGACAGGTCGGCGGACGCGGGTCCCGGTCGGCGGACCGGCGGGACGGTCTCGACGACGGCGACGACCTGCTGTGTGCCGGCGGGTCCGATGCCGGCGATCCCGGCACGGCCGACCCCGTCGACGCCCTCGATCCGCTGCTCGGGTCCGACCGGTGTGACGACGCCGGCGGGCGTGGTCACGACGTGCTGCAGGCGCCCCTCGATCCACAGGCGCCCCTCGGCGTCCAGGTGACCGACGTCCCCGGTGCGGTGGCCGCGCGGGTCGTCGACCCCGTTGCGCGAGACCCGGTCGGTGCGCCAGAGCCGGTCGTACCGGTCGCGCACGTGCGGCGCCGCGACGACGACCTCGCCCGTCACCCCGGGATCGTCCGTCGGCGCGCCGGTCGGCACCCCGTGCTCGTCGAGCGGCGCGATCCGGACCCGGACGCCCGGCGCGGGGACGCCGACGCAGATCCCGGACCCGACACCGGATCCTGCCGCGACACCCGAACCGCTCCCGGCGGCGGCACCGCGCACGCCGTCCAGGTCGACGTCGGTCATCAGCAGGCCCTCGGTCATGCCGTAGGGCGTGTGCGCGGAGGCGTTCGGCATCAGGCGCGCGGCGGCCTCGAGCAGCGTCGCGGACACCGGCGCCCCGGCGGACAGGAACAGGCGCACCCCGGCGAGCACGGTCCGGTCGGCGTCGGTCAGCGCACCGGCGGTGTCGACCACGTTCGCGAGCGCCGCCGGAGACAGGAACACGACCGTCGCGTCGACCGCGGCCACGGCGTCCGCGACCGCCCGCGCGGTCAGCGTCCGGGGCGCGGTGACGTCCATGTCCGGCGCCACCGAGCGCGCGCCGAGCGCCGGTCCGAGGAGCGCGAACGGCGCGAACCCGGCGACGAGCCCGGTCCCGACGCCCACGCCGTACTGCGCCGCGAGCACGTCCCGGACGGCGCCGAGCTGCCGGTGCGTGTACACGACGCCCTTCGCCGGCCCGGTCGAACCGGACGTGAAGAGCACGGCGGCCCGGTCGTCGGCGGACGGTTCGGCCGGCAGGGCCCGCCCCGACGCGAGCAGGCGGGCGCCGCGACGTGCGACCTCGGCCAGGGAGTGCTCGACGCGGAGTGCCCGACGAGCGGGTGCGGGGAGCGCGAGGGTCGCGATCCGACGGCCGGGCCAGCCGAGCGCCCGCGACGCGGCGAGACCGGGCAGCGCGCCGACGATCCAGTCCGGTCGCGCTCCGCGGACCGCACGGGTCAGACCGCGCAGGCCGAGTCCGGCGTCCGCGACCACGACGACGGCACCGATCCGGACGCACGCGTACAGGACTGCGGTCAGGTCGGCGCCCGGGGTGACGAGGAGCGAGACGCGGTCGCCGTGCCGGACGCCGAGGTCGGCGAGCCCGACCGCGATCTCGTCGACGCGCCGGGCGAGCAGACGCCAGGAGACCGTGCGCGGGCCGCCGGGTGCGGCCATCTCGACGAGCGCGGGGCCGTCGGACGCGCGCTGGTCGTCGAGTGCGGCCCACAGCGGGCGGCCCGCGTCCGCCGCGGGGTCTGCATCGACGGACGGGAGGCGCGGGCCGGCTCCGTCCCGCGGCCCTCCGTCCGGCAGGTGGTCGCCGAGCCAGTCGGTCACCGCGCCCGCCACGTCGGCGTCGTCGGGCAGCAGGTGCCCGGCGCCCTCGAAGCGGTGGACGTCGGCGTGCGGCAGCCGCGCGGTGAGGTCGTCGAGGTACCTCTCCAGGAACACCGGGTCACGAGGGCCCCAGAGCACCAGGGCCGGGACGTCGAGCGCGGCGACCCCGGCGGCGATGCGGTCGAGCTCGACCGCGCTCGGGTGCGCCGCGTCGACCGGGATGTCGGCGACGAATCCGCCGATCCCCCCGCGCCGTGCGGCGCCGCGGTAGGGCGCCCGGTAGGCGTCCGCCGTCGCACGGTCGAGCCGTGGGTGCGCGATCGCGAGGGTGGTCTCGAGGAACGCGGGCGTCAGGACGGTGCCGCGGCCGAGCACCTGTGGCCGGAGCGCGAGCCGGAGCGGCGCGGGGATCGGGGCGTCGTCGGACTGGTGCACCGCGGTGTTGCACGTCATGACGCCGACGACGGCACCCGGGTGGTCGACCGCCCAACCGAGGGACACCACGCCGCCCCAGTCGTGTCCGAGGGTGACGACGGGACCGGTCAGCCCGAGCGTGTCCGTGAGGGCACCGAGGTCCCGGACACGGTCGGCCAGCCGGTGCAGCGTGCCGGTGCGCTCCGAGAAGCCCATGTCGAGCTGGTCCACCGCGACGACGCGCCAGGCCGGACCGCCGGCGCGGGCGACCTCGAGGGTCCGCGTGACCACGGAGCGCCACAGGTAGGACCACGTCGGGTTCCCGTGGACGCACAGGACGGTGCCGACCGGGGTGACGCCGATGGCGTCGAGGGAGCCCGCCGTGTCGAGGAGGTGCCACGTCCGCGCGGGGCGATCCGGTCCTCCAGGCCGGTCCGTGCCACCCGGCACGGTGACCAGTCGCGACCAGGCCGGGTCGAGTCCGGGCAGGGGCGGCGGGAGCGTCGCCGGAGCCGCTGCGGCGGCGACGCGCGGGAGGACGGACCTCACCAGCGCAGTTCCATCATCGCCGTGTTGATGCCGGAGCCCACGCCGCCCAGGAACACCCGGTCGCCGCGGGCGATGCCGCCGCGGGCGACCTCGTCGGCGAGGGTGATCGGGATGGACGCCGGGCCGACGTTGCCGTACCGCTGGTACGTCGTCGGGACCTTGGCACGCGGGATGCCGATCGCCTCGACGAAGGCGTTCGTGTGCACGTCGGACACCTGGTGCAGCACGTACCGGTCCATGTCGGCCCAGTCGAAGTGCGCACGCGCCTCGTTCCAGGCGGCGACGACGAGCTCCATGCCGCCCTTGAGCAGCATCTTCGCGTCCGTGAACATGCCGTCCACGCTGCCGACGCACAGGTCGTACCACTGGGTCGCCGCGCGGGTGACGCCGCCGACGATCCGGTGCCCCTCGGGGTGCACGTCGGACGGGCCGAGCACGGCGGCCGCGGCACCCGACCCGAGGGTCAGGCTCGCGAACTCGCTCATGAAGTCCTTGCGGTTCCGACCACCCTGGTTGAGGCGGTCGATGGTGTTGAGCTGCACCTGGTCGGCGTCCTCGCCGTCCACGACCAGCGCGTACTTGATCTGGCCGGAGTCGATCATGCCCGCGGCGACGCTCATCGCGTTGACGAAGCCCAGGCAGGCGTTCGCGATGTCGAAGTTGATCGCGGACGACGGCAGTCCGAGCCCGTGGTGCAGGCGGACGGCGACGCTCGGCTCCAGGTGCGGGCGCGTCACCGAGGTGTTGATGAGCAGCCCGACGTCCTCGGGGCGGATGCCCGCCTCGGCCATGGCACGGCGGCCGGCGTCGATCGCGGCGTCCTGGAACGTCTGGCCCTCGCCCCAGTTGCGGCGCTCCGTGACACCCGCCACCCGCTCGAGCAGGCCCATGGGCAGCCGCAGGCGGCGCAGGGCACCACGGAGGCGTGCCTCGATGTCGGCGGAGGTCGTGACGCGCTCCGCCGTCGTGGTCGCCACCGACAGCAGCGACACGTTGTGGTGCTTGGCGGTGGCGTTGCCCGGGCGCTCCACGTCGTCGTTCGGGGTGGGGTCGACGGGGCGGTCAGCGAGTATCGTCACCGGCTCATACTTCCGCATCATGGCTGGGTGTGGGGTCCGTCTCCGCGGAACGCAGGGTCAGGCGTCCTTCGGGAGCTTGCGCACCTTGCTCCGACGGCGGCGGCGGTCGGGGATCATCGAGCGCATCTCCTCGAGCTTGCCGAAGCACAGCAGCCGGTCGCTCGCCTGCAGTTCGACGCCGCTGCGGGGGTTCGGGATGACGGTCGCACCGCGGTGCAGCGTCAGCACGGTGATGTCCCGGTCCCACAGCCCGGACTCCTTGATCGTCTTGCCGACCAGGTCCGCGTTCGTGTGCACGAGCAGCTCGGCGACGCCGTACCCGGTCGAGACGCTGAGGCGCTGGCGGACGTCGATCTCCGGGAACGCGACCTGGTTGCCGATGAAGTCGATGATCGCCCCGGCGACGTCGAGGCCGGTCGCGCGCTCGATGCCCTCGAGGCCCGGCGACGAGTTGACCTCCATCACCAGCGGCCCCTCGTTGCCCTCGAGCATGTCGACGCCGGCGACCCGGAGTCCCATGATCTGGGCCGAGCGGACCGCGGCCTCCTCGTACTCCGGCGACAGCGTGACCTTCTCGACGGTCCCGCCCCGGTGCACGTTCGAGCGGAACTCGTCCCCGCTCGCGCTCCGTCGCATCGCGGCCACCACGCGGTCGCCGACGACGAGCGCGCGGATGTCCCGGCCGCGGCTCTCCGAGATGAACGACTGGATGAGGACGTTCTGCTTCGTCGAGTGCAGCGTCTCGACGATCGACTCGGCGACCTTGGCCTCCGGCGCCAGGATCACGCCGATGCCCTGCGTGCCCTCGAGCAGCTTGATCACCACGGGCGCGCCGCCGACCCGGTCGATCGCGCCGCGGACGTCCGCGCGGCTGTTCACGAACGTCGTCGCGGGCATGCCGATGTGGTGGCGCGACAGGATCTGGTTCGCCCGGAGCTTGTCGCGCGAGTTCGTGATGCCCGTGGCGGTGTTCGGCGTGTACACGTCCATCTGCTCGAACTGCCGCACGACCGCGGTGCCGTAGTACGTGATCGAGTTCCCGATCCGGGGCAGCACGGCGTCGTAGTCGCTGAGGAGCCGGCCGCGGTAGAGCAGGTCGGGCTCGTCGGCGGTCAGGTCGATCGCGAACCGCAGGGTGTTCAGCACCTTGACGTCGTGCCCGCGGTCGATCGCCGCGGCACGCAGGCGCTGCGTCGAGTACGCGTGCGGGGCGCGCGACAGGATGGCGAGTTTCATCGGGGTGCTCCACGGGGGTTCGAGGACGTCGACGGCGACGCTCAATCAAAGCATGCGACAGGATGGGCGCATGGCCCGGAACCCGACGATCGCAGGATGGCGCGAGTGGGCTGCCCTGCCCGCCCTGGAGCTGCCCTGGATCAAGGTGAAGCTCGACACCGGAGCCCGCAGCTCGGCGCTGCACGCGTTCGACCTCGAGGAACTCCCCGGGGACCGCGTGCGCTTCTCGGTGCACCCGTGGCAGGACTCCGACGCCGGTGCCGTCACCTACGAGTGCGCCGTGCACGACCGCCGCATCGTCCGCAGCTCG
Organism: Curtobacterium citreum; assembly: GCF_006715175.1. Classification (NCBI taxonomy): domain Bacteria; kingdom Bacillati; phylum Actinomycetota; class Actinomycetes; order Micrococcales; family Microbacteriaceae; genus Curtobacterium; species Curtobacterium citreum. The sequence continues at coordinate 3,170,018 of NZ_VFMQ01000001.1, forward strand.
ACGGGCCACACCCAGGAGCGCATCGTCGTGCTCACGCCGATCACCCTCGCCGGGGTCACGGTCGACGCCGAGGTCACGCTGAGCAACCGCGACCAGATGGGCTTCCGGATGCTCGTGGGGCGCCAGGCGCTCCGGCAGGCGTTCCTCGTCGACCCCGCGCGGTCGTTCACCGCCGGGCGTGCCCCGAAGGAGATCCGGCGCCGCAACCGCGGTCGCGCCTGAGGCGCGCGGCAGAAAATGGGTGCGGCGTGCTTCCGCACAACCGGAAGCACGTCGCACCGCGTCGGCCCATGGTGCGGCGTGCGCGGCGCTGTGCGGAGCGCACCAGCGTGCGCTGCTGACGGACGGGAGGCACGGGTCGGGCCCGCCCCGTGCCTCCCGTCCGGAATGAACATGTTTGGTTCACGCTCCTCTGAAATGCTACGTTCCACACATTGCTGGATGGCGATGGGGGTGGGCGATGGGGATCGAGTTCGACGAGGCCGCGGCAGCGCGGCTCGTCGCGTGCGCGACGGAGGCCGCGCTGGCGCTCCGCGGGAGCGCGCTGCCGCGCCGCGGAGCGGTGGAAGCCGCGCTCCGCGACTTCGCGGGCGGGTACGCGAGGTGTTTCGAGGCTGCTCGGGTGATCGAGTCCGGCGACCGGGTGCGGCTCGCCGCGGCCCTCGACGACCTGGCCGACCAGGTGCGGATCGTGCGGCACCAGGCGGACCAGGAACGGCGCCGGCTCGCTGATCATGCTGCCTGGCGCGCGCGGACGGCGGACCGCGAACGCGCATTGGTGGGCGTCGGCGCCGTGTGGGAGCCCGTGCTCGACGCGGGTGCCGCGGTGCTCGACCCCGAGCCGTCCGACGCGCCGGTCCGTCCGACGCCGGTGTCCGCCGCGTTCCGTCCCCGGCGTCGGCCCCGGACCGCGGGGCACTCGGGCGGTCGGAGCAGCGCCGACCCGGAGCACCTCCGGCGGTTCGCTGCCACGACCCGGGCGCTCGACGGCGCGATGGAGCAGGACCTCGTGCGCGTGCGGAACGCCTGGTCTGGGTTCATGAGCCGGTGCGCGTGGGTCCCGATCGACGTCGCGACCCTGCCGCTCGGGTTCGGCGAGCTCCTGGCGGAGAACGAGGAAGACGCGGGCTGGGCCGAGCGGATCGCGGACGCGTTCGCAGCGGCCGGCGGTGGGACGCTCGCGGACGCCGTGCTCGATGCCGCCGGGAGCTCGACGCTGCCGCACGCGGTGGAGCGGCTGCTCGATCCGTCACTGCCCCCGGCGCAGGTCGCCGAGCGGTGGCGGGCGCTGGGGTTCACCGCCGACGACCTCCGGGCGCTCCCGCTGACGACCCAGATCCGGGTGGCGGCCCTGGACGGAATCCCGGCGGCGTCGCGAGACGTCGTCTCGCGTGCGGTGCTCGCGGCAGCGCTCCGGGATCCCGGCCGGCTCTACCGGGTGTTCGGGCTGGCGTACACGTACGGCGCGGTGAGCCTCGAGGACTTCACCGAGCAGGTGCAGGCTCTGGCGGCGGGGTTGCGGCAGGCCGACCAACTCGCGGCGGACCTGGACACACCATCGGACACCGTCGCCCAGCTCGTCGGCTTCGGCGTGGCGAACGGTGCGCCGGTCGCAGCGATCTCGGTCGGCAACCTCGACACCGCGACGAACCTGACGGTCAACGTGCCCGGCGCCACCACGACCCTCGACAGCAGCGGCCAGAAGGTCCGGGCGGCGTCCGCGCTCCTGAGGGCGGCTGCCAGAAAGAGCGGAACGGACTCCTTCGCAGTCGTCTCCTGGTTCGGGTACCGCGCGCCGGCCTTCGCCGAAGTGCCCGCCCAGCAGCGCGCCGCGGCCGGCGGCGCGACGCTCGCGTCCTTCCTGGACGGGATCCACGACAGTCGAGGGACCACACCTCGTTCTCTGTCGGTCCTCGGCCACTCGTACGGCTCGACGACCGTTGCCGAGGCACTCGAGCAGGTGCGGTACCCGGTCGACACCTTCGTCACGTACGGGTCGGTGGGCTTCACGGAGGCGACCAAGCCAGAACACCTGCGCGCCCGCCACGTGTTCGCGACGGAGGGTGAAGCGGACCACACCGCGATCTGGGGGCGCATCGGCCGGACCGACCCCCGGGACGTTCCGGGCGTCCAGGTGTTCAGCTCCGAAGCGGCCGCGGGCACGCTGGCCGTCACCGGCCACGACATGTTCCCCGAGAGGGACGGCCAAGTCGGCTACCTGAGTCCGGACGCGACCGCGCAGCAGAACATCGCCTCGATCATCGCCACGGGAGCCCCTCGATGAATCGCGCCAGATCACTCTGCGCCCTGCTGACCGCCGCCCTGCTCGTCGGAACCCTGACGGGCTGCACGAACCGAGGAGGACCCATGCCGACTGACGCTGCCGGGCTGACCCAGGAAGACGTCGCGACGATGTCCCTGCACGAGGAGTTCGAGGCGTACCGCCAGCACTACGAGCACATGCAAGAGCTGCTGGCGGGCGCACAACGGTCGGTCAACCACGGCCCCTGGGACTGGATCGGCGGGGACCGTGTGCCGGGCATCGGTGGCGACGGCCTCGAGCCGCTCCCGGGCGCAGACACGCTCAACAGCTACGACCTGCGGACCGATCGGATCTGGGAGCCCCCGGGAGCCACGGGTGATGCTCGGGACCTGCAGCCGATGGTCGACTACTTCGACGAACAGGGCTGGCGACACCGCGAGGGCCACCCCGGCCGCGACCACGACACCTGGGCCAAGACCGACGACGGCTGGCAGATCGAGTACGTCGTCCAACCCAACGGCAGGTACTCCCTGACCGTGTACAGCGAACTCTTCTGGACCAACGACGACCTCGCGCTCATGGAAGCGGTCGGCGGCCGCAGCGACGGCGTCTACCCGGAGGCGTCCCTGCCGGGCGAGTACCCGCCGTTCCCGGACTGGGACGACCCGATCATCAACCCCCCGAAGATCTGATGCGCCGGTCGAAGCGGCTCGCGCTCGTCGGCACGACCCTCGTGGTGTCACTGCTGCTCACCGGGTGCTCGACACGAGGAGGCCCCATGCCCACCGACGCCGCCGGCCTGACCCAGGAAGACGTCGCCGCGATGTCCCTCCACGAGGAGTTCGACGCCTACCGCCAGCACTACCACCACATGCAGGAGCTACTAGCGGGCGCACAACGCGCGGTCAACGACGGCCCGTGGGACTGGACCGGCAGCGATCGTGGCACAGAGGTCGGTGGCGACGGCGTCGCCCCGCTCGCGGGCTCGGACGCCGTGAACAGCTACTTCCTCCGCACCGATCGGATCTGGGAGCCCCCGGGAGCCACGGGTGATGCTCGGGACCTGCAACCGATGATCGACTACTTCGACGAACAGGGCTGGCGGCACCGCGAGGGCCACCCCGGCCGGGACCACGACACCTGGGCCAAGACGGACGACGGCTGGCAGATCGAGTACGTCGTCCAACCCAACGGCCGATACGTCCTCACCGTGTACAGCGAACCCTTCTGGACCAACGACGGCGACGCGCTCTCCGAGGCGGTCGGTGGCCGCAACGACGGCGTCCACCCGGAGGAGTCCCTGCCCGGCGAGTACCCGCCGTTCCCGGTCTGGGACGACCCGATCGTCAGCCCCCCGAAGATCTGATGCGGCTGCACTCCGTGACCTCCCGTGACGCAGCCGGTACCGGCGTCGATCGCTCGCGCCTACGCTCCACGCACCGGCACCGACGCCGCAGTTCCGCCCCGCCCGACCCGAGGAGCCGACCGTGACCGACCAGACCATCGCCCGCCAGGTGGACGAGTTCAACGAGGGCTTCACGGCCCAGATCGGCCCGGAGCTGTCCGCGGTCTTCGACGGCGAGCAGCGCGACCTGCGGAGCGCCGGTGTGCCCGGCGGTGTCGTCGCGGTGGGTGACGCTGCGCCCGACGGGCCGCTCGTCACCCCGACCGGCGAGACGACCTCGCTGCCGGCGGTGCGTGGGGACACCCCGACCGTCCTCGTCTTCTACCGGGGCGCCTGGTGCCCCTACTGCAACATCACGCTCCGGACGTACCAGCAGGAGCTCCTGCCGGCGCTGCAGGAGCGCGGCGTGCAGCTCGTCGCCGTCTCGCCGCAGACGCCGGCGGCCGCGGAGCAGTCCATCGCGAACGGCGAGCTCGCGTTCCCGGTGCTCACGGACCCGGAGAACGTCCTCGCGGGACGGTTCGGCATCGTCACCGAACCGAGCGCCGCCGCGCGGGCGGCGCACACGCAGCTCGGCTTCGACGTGGCCGACAGCAACGCGGACGACACGGCGGCCGTCCCGTTCCCCTCGGTCTTCGTCCTCGACGACTCGGGGGTCGTCCGCTTCGCGGACGTGCACGTCGACTACACGACGCGCACCGAGGTGGCCGAGGTGCTCGCCGCCGTCGACGCGCTCAGCGTCGCGACGCGCTGATCCGACGACCGGTCCCGCCGTCTGCGCGGCGGTGACGGACTGGAGGCGCGTGGCGGGTGACCAGCGCGCGTCACCCGCACCGTGCCTCCAGTCCGGTCTGCGCGTCCGCGCGTCCGCGCGCCGGGCCGGCGTCACTGCCGGGCCCGCGTCAGGGCAGGAGTGCGTCGGCGACCGCGCGGGCCGTCACCGTCCCGGCCGCCGGGTCCCGGAGGCGCATCGCCAGGGACCCGGACACCACGAGCAGGAGCTGCTCGGCGAGCGCCGACGCCCGTCCGCCCACGAGCGGGCGGGCCGCCTCGGCCAACCGTCGACGCAGCGTGTCGGTCTCGCGGTCGAGGACGGCGCGCACGTCGGCCGGGGCGTCCACGTACTCGGCGGCCGTGCCGAGGAACGCGCACCAGCGTGACCCTGCCGGCGTCGCGCGGTAGTCGTCGAGGGCGTCGAAGACCGCGAGGAGCCGTCCGCGGTCGTCCCGTGCTCGGTCGACCGCACGGTCCCAGGTGGCGACCCAGTCGTCGTGACGGCGGTCGAGGGCGGCGGCGACCAGGGCTTCCTTGCTCGACCACCCGCGGTACAGGGTCGCGGACGACACGTGTGCGCGCTCGAGGACCACGTCGATCGGGGTCGCGGCGATGCCCCGCGAGAAGAAGAGCTCCTCGGCGGCGTCGAGCACGCGCTGCTCGGTACCTGGACGCATGACCACGGAGCCAGCCTACGATCGCAGAAGTGAAACGATCGTTTTCGTCAACCGACCGGATCCTGGTGGCGACCGGACTGGGGACCATCGCCGCGACGTACGGCCTCGTCCGCCTGGCCCTCGGGCTGTTCCTGCCGGACGTGCAGCGCGACCTCGGGTTCGGTGCGGCGGTCGGCGGCGCCGTGTCCTCCGGTGCGTCCGTCCTCTACTGCGTCGGTGCCCTCGTGGGGTTCGTGTCCGCCGGACGCTCCGCGCGCCGACTCGTCGCCGCGGCCACCCTGGCCGCGGGTCTCGGCGCGGTCGTGATGGCGGCAGCGCCGACCGCGCTCGTGTTCGGCGCCGCCGCGGTCGTGGCGTCGACCGGTGCGGGGCTGGCCTCCCCCGCACTCGTGCAGCTCGTGCGCGAACGGGTCGCGGCCGAGGGCCGGTCGCGGGCGCAGGCGGTGGTGAACGCCGGGACCGGTCCGGGACTCGTGGTCGCGGGTCTGCTCGCGCTGCTGCTGCTGCCGGAGTGGCGTGCCGCATGGACGGCGGCCGGGGCCGTGACCCTGCTGGTCGGCGCGGCGACGCTGCTCGCGGCAGGGCGTCCCAGCGGACGACCGGCGACGGAGAACCCGAGCAGCGGGACGTCGGCCGGCCGGTGGCCCGATCGACGCTGGGTCGTCGCGCACCGCGTCCCGGTCGTCGCCGCCCTGGCGTTCGGCGCCGGGTCCGCCGTCGTCTGGACCTTCGGTCGGGCGGCCCTCGTCGACGCGGGTCTACCGGTGGCGGTGACGATCGTCGCCTGGGTCGCGATCGGGCTCGGCGGCGCCGCGGTCACCGTCACCGCGCGGTGGACGTCCGGGCTGACCGCCGGGCGGCAGTGGGCGATCACCGCCGTGGCCGCCGCCGCGGTGCTCGCGATCGGCACGGTACCCGGCGTCGCGCCCGTGGTGCTGGTCGCCTGCGCGGTGTTCGGGTGGGGCTACACGGCGGCGACCGGGGCGCTCATCGCCTGGACCACCGAGGTCGACGCCGCACACGCGGCGGCCGGCACCTCGATGCTCTTCGTGCTGCTCGTCGCCGGGCAGGCGGTCGGCGCCGCCGTGGCGGGCTCGTTCGTCGGGCCGCTCGGCACCGACGCGACGTGCACGGCCGCCGCGGTGGTCGTGCTCCTGGCCGCCGTCCTGCCCCTGGCGCGACGGCGGCGTCCGGCGCGGACCGCCTGACCGCGGGTCAGAGGATCGGTCGGAGTTCGATCCGTCGGTTGCACGCCGCGGAGGCCTCGGTCGCGGTGCGCAACGCGGTCTCGGCGTCCGCCAGCTCCAGCACCCAGAAGCCCGCGACGTACCCGGGGGTGTTCGACGCCGGACCGGACGTGTGCGACTCCTGCCCGCCGCGGCCGTCGACGACGGTGGCGTCCGCGGGCGCGGACACCCCGGCGGCGAACACCACGGCGTCGCCGAGTGTCGCGTTGAACCGGTCGACGGCGTCGGACTCGGTCTGCGTGGCGGACGCGGTGCGCCCGGCGACCTGGGACTGTCCGTCGTCGATGACGTTGAGAAGGAACTGCACGGCGTACTCCCCTGCTCGGTGCGGCGCCGTCCTCGTCGACCACGCCGTCGTCCGGGACGGTACGCCTGCACCCGCGGGGACGCCAGCACGTCGTCACCGGAGCCGCCGAGACCGGATGATGGTCGCGTGCACGTCGACCCGACCACCGAGGACGCCGACCGGCTCTGGGCCGACGGCGACCGCCGGGGTGCGCTCCTGCTGCTCCGTCGGATGGTCGAGGCAGCGCCGGAGGACACCGCGCGGCGCCTCGCGCTCGTCGAGCGGTACCGGTCGATGGGGCACCCGGACCAGGCCGGGCGCTGGGCGATCGGCCTCCCGGGGGTCGCGACGGCCGTCGAGCGGGACCGGGCTGCGCGCCTGCTGGCGTCGTCGGGCGTCGCACGGCCGGACCTGCGGAGGTTCCTGGTGCTCCCCGGCGAGGGTGACCTGCCGGCCGAGGTCGTCGAGCTGCTGCCCGAGGTCGACCGGTACCGCAAGATCATGGACGTTCCCGTGCGTGCTCGGACCTCGCCGGACCTGGCCGAGTCGCTGTTCCTCGTGGCCGGTGGGCTGACCGCCCTGGCCTTCGTCCTGCGGGTGGTGGGCGAGCTGCTCCCGTCGCTCGTGCTGCCGTCGCACTGGGCGGGCTTCGCCGCGATCACGGGTGTCGCGGCGGCATCGGCGGTGCAGGTGCGGTCGCGGCTCGTCGAACGGCGGTGGGGCTCCGCCGCAGCGTGGGTGGTGATCGCGATCGCCACCCTGGTCTTCGCCGCACTGCTCGTGGGGCAGACGCTCGGCGACTGGTGAGCGGCGAGTCCGTGCCGCTACCGTGGTCCGCATGGGGCGGGCGACGACGGACTGGGCACGGCTGCCGGTCGGCCCGCGCGAGCACCGGCAGGACGCGCTGCTCGCGGTGGTCCTGGCCGCAGGGATGGTCGTGACGACGACGCTGTACAGCGCGTCCGGCTTCTACGAGGACGACCAGGCCGCGTGGTGGGTCTCCGGGCTGATGATCCTCGCCAACACGGTCCCGATCGCGTTGCGCCGCCGCTGGCCGATGACCGTCGCGGTCTGGTCGGCCCTGGCGTTCGCCGCGACGCAGCTGCTCCACGTGCCCGAGGTCTTCCTCGTCAACTTCACGCTGTTCATCGCGCTGTACACGGTCGGGGCGTGGTGCTCGGACCGGGTGCGGGCCGAGGTCGTGCGGTGGGTCGTCATCGTCGGCATGTTCGTGTGGTTGTTCCTCGCGATCTCGTTCGGGTGGGCGGTCCCGAACGCGCTGCCGAACGACCGGGACGCGATCATCGCGCCCTACGTGGCGTACTCGCTGCTCAACATCCTGATCAACGTCATCTACTTCGGTGGCGCCTGGTACGCCGGCAACCGGGCCTGGGCATCGGCCGTCGCGAAGCACGAGCTCGACGAGCGCACGGCGGAGCTCGCGGCCGAGCGGGAGCGGACGGCGGCGCAGGCGGTCACGCTGGAGCGCGTCCGGATCGCCCGCGAACTGCACGACGTCGTCGCCCACCACGTCTCGCTCATGGGCGTGCAGGCGGGTGCGGCACGGCGCGTGGTCGACCGCGACCCGGCCCAGGCGACGGCGTCGCTCGGGGTCGTCGAGGACAGCGCGCGCACGGCGGTCGAGGAACTCCGTCGGATGCTCGGGACCCTGCGCGCCGACGACACCGGCCGACTGTCGGACCGACCGGACACCGCACCGAGCACCGCCGGACTCGGACGACTGCCCGAGCTGGTCGACGCGGTCCGGACGGCCGGTCACGCCGCGGACCTGGTCGTGGTCGGCGACGAACGTCCCGTCCCGCCGACCGTGGGCGCCGTCGCCTTCCGCATCGCCCAGGAGGCCGTGACGAACGTCCTCAAGCACGCGGGTCCGACGGCACGTGCGGACGTGCGGCTCCGGTACCTCGACGACGGCATCGAGGTCGAGGTGGCCGACGACGGACACGGCGAGCGCGCGGTCCGCCGGGCGACGGGGAGCGGCCTGGGGCACGTCGGGATGCGCGAGCGCGTCGCGGCGGTCGGCGGCCGCGTGGAGATCGGGCCGCGGGCTCGGGGAGGGTACCTGGTGCGGGCATGGCTACCGACGACCTGACGATCGTGCTCGCGGACGACCAGGACCTGGTCCGCGCGGGCTTCCGCGTCATCCTGGAGTCCGAGCCGGGCTTCCGCGTGGTCGGCGAGGCCCCGGACGGAGCGGCCGCGGTCGACGCCGTCCTCGCGCTGCGTCCGGACGTCGTCTGCCTGGACGTGCAGATGCCGGGCGTCGACGGGCTCGAGGCGGCCCGGCGGATCGCCGCGCTCCCGGACCCGCCGGCCGTCCTCGTCCTGACCACCTTCGACGACGACGGGGCGCTGTTCGCGGCGCTCGAGGCCGGGGCGAGCGGGTTCCTGCTCAAGAACGCCTCCCCCGAGCGGCTGATCGACGCGGTCCGCACGGTGGCGGCCGGGGACGCGCTCCTCGACCCCGACGTCACGCGCCGGGTGATCAGCCGGGCAACCGCGACGACCGCGGCTGCCGCGCACGCCCCCGACCCAGTACGAACGCCGGCCACCGGCACCAGAAGCGACCGCGCGACCGACACCGGCGCCGCCGCGATCGCCGCGGTCGGCCTGACCGAGCGCGAGACCGAGGTGCTGCGCCTGCTCGCCCGTGGCCTGAGCAACGCCGAGATCGCCCGGACGCTCTACGTCGGCGAGGCCACCGTGAAGACCCACGTGTCGAACGTGCTCCAGAAGACCGGCGTCCGCGACCGGATCCAGGCGGTCGTGTGGGCGTTCGAGCGCGGCATCACCGCCTCGAGCTGACGCCCCCTGCTCCCCCGTGCGGTGGAGCCGCCACGTCGGGAAGTCCCGTCTCCCGCCGGAGGTGCCCCGCGCCTCCTGGCCCGTAGCGTCGAGCCGTCGGCGAGGACCGTCGACGGAAGGGGAACGACGATGCTCACCATCGCAGGCGTCACGAAGCACTTCGGCGACCGCCGGGTACTCCACGACGTGGGGTTCACGGTCGGCAGCGGCCGACTGACGGGGTTCGTCGGCGGCAACGGCGCCGGCAAGACGACCACCATGCGGATCCTGCTCGGCGTGCTCCAGGCGGACGCCGGCACGGTGTCGATCGACGGCACGACCGTCGGTCCGGCCGACCGGCGCCGCTTCGGGTACATGCCCGAGGAACGCGGGCTCTACCCGAAGATGCCGGTGGCCGAGCAGGTCACGTACCTGGCGCGGCTGCACGGGGTCGACAAGCGCACCGCGGCGGAGCGCACGGCCGCGCTGCTCGAGCGGCTCGACCTGACCCAGCACGCCGACGACGCCGTCGAGAAGCTCTCGCTCGGCAACCAGCAGCGGGTCCAGGTCGCCGCGGCGCTCGCGCACGACCCGGAGGTCCTCGTGCTCGACGAGCCGTTCTCCGGCCTCGACCCGATGGCCGTCGACACCGTCCTCGGGGTGCTCCGCGAGACCGCTGCCCGCGGCGTGCCGGTGCTGTTCTCGAGCCACCAGCTCGACGTCGTCGAGCGCCTGTGCGACGACGTCGTCGTGATCGCCGACGGTACCATCCGCGCCGCAGGACCGCAGGAGGACCTGCGCCGTGCGGCCGGCCCGGCGGCGTGGGAGCTCCTGGTCGACGGGGACCTGGCGTGGCTCCGCACCGAGCCCGGCGTCACGGTCCGCGAGTTCGACGGCGGCTACGCCGTGTTCGAGGCCGACGACGCCACCGCGCAGGCCGTGCTCCAGCGGGCCGTGCAGCACGGCACCGTCGGGTCGTTCGCGCCGCGGGTCCCCCGTCTCAGCGAGGTCTTCCGCGAGGTGGTCCGGTGAACGGCTCCTTCCTCGGCGCGGTGCAGCTCGTCACCGTCCGCGAGATCCAGGCACGCATCCGCAGCAAGGCGTTCATCGTCTCCGCCGCGATCCTGCTCGTGGCGGTCGTCGCCTCGATCGTGATCGGCGGCGTCGTCGGCAAGGCCACCGCCGACGACACCACCCCGGTCGCCGTGGTCGACGGCGTCTCGCTGCAGTCCACGGCGGGCCTCGACGTCACGCCGACCAGCTCCGTCGCCCAGGCCGAGCGGCTGGTGCGCAGCGGCGATGTCGACGCGGCGATCGTGCCCGCGGACGACGCGCTCGGCTACTCGGTGGTCGCCCTCGACGACGCCCCGACCGGTGTCGTGACCGCGCTGAGCGAGACGCCGCGGGTGGAGCTGCTCGACCCGGCCGCACTGCCCGCCGGGCTCGTCTCGCTCATCGGGATCATGTTCGGCGTGGTGTTCTTCGCCTCGGCGGTGACGTTCGGCTCGTCGATCGCGCAGAGCGTGGTCGAGGAGAAGTCGACCCGCGTGGTCGAGATCCTGATGGCGGCGATCCCGGCGCGGGCGCTGCTGGCCGGCAAGGTGCTCGGCAACAGCGTGATGGCCCTCGCGCAGATCGTCGCGGTGGCGATCGCCGCCGCCGTCGCCCTCGCGGTCACCGGCCAGGACAACATGTTCTCGATGCTCGGACCGAGCGTGCTGTGGTTCGTCGCCTTCTTCGCGGTCGGCTTCGTGCTCATCGCCGCGATGTTCGCCGCCACGGCCGTGCTGGTCTCGCGCCAGGAGGACGTCGGCAGCGTCACCATGCCGGTGATGATGCTCGTGATGATCCCGTACATCCTGATCGTGGTGGCCGCGGACGACCCCACCGTCGTCGGGATCATGTCCTACGTGCCGTTCAGCGCGCCGATCGGCATGCCCATGCGGATCTTCCTCGGGACGGCCGAGTGGTGGGAGCCGGTCCTGTCGCTGCTCGTGGTCGCCGTCTCGGTGGTGGTGGTCGTCCTCGTGGGGGCCCGCGTCTACGAGAACGCGCTGCTCCGGACGGGCGGTCGCGTGAAGCTCACGGAGGCGCTGCGCGGCTGACGCCGCGGGCCGGACGGGAGGACGGTGCCAGCTGGCACCGTGCCTCCCCTCCGTCGTGCGGTCGCGGGCGCGCGGGGCGCGTCCATGGAGCAGACGACGTCGGGTTGCCTCGCGCCACTCGACGTTTCCTGCTCCACCGACGGCGGCGCGGACGCGCCTGCGCCAGCTCAGAGCTGGCCGAGGACCGCCTGCACCCCCAGGCTCGTCCCCGCGACGAGCACCCAGAGCGCGATCCCGAGCAGCATCGGCCGGAACCCGGCGCGACGCAGTGCGCCGAAGTCCGTCGAGACCCCGATCGCGCCGAGCGCCACCGTGATGAGGAACGTCGCGACGGTGCTGAACCCCGGGGCGGCCGCCGACGGGAGCACCCCGACGGTGCGCAGGAGCACGACCACGAGGAACCCGACCAGGAACCACGGCACCAGCCGCAGCACGCGGACGCCCCCGGCCCGGCCCGGCCCCGAGGCGGGGGCGAGGTCGGTGCGGGCGGTGCGGCGTGCCTCCAGGCCGGCCAGCCCGACCACGATCGGGATGATCATGAGCGTCCGGACCAGCTTCACGACGACCGCCGTGTCGGTCGCCTGGCGACCGTAGATCGTCGCGGTCGCGACGACCGAGGACGTGTCGTTCACCGCGGTCCCGGCGAAGACGCCGAACGCGTGCTGCGAGAGTCCGAGGGCGTGCCCGACGACGGGGAAGACGAAGACGGCCGCGATGTTGCAGAGGAAGATCGTCGAGACGGCGTAGGCGACCTCGGCGCTGGCGGCACCGATGACGGGGGTGACGGCGGCGATCGCCGAGGCGCCGCAGATGCCGGTCCCGACGCCGATGAGTGTGCGGAGCGCGCTCGAGACCCGGATCAACCGACCCAGACCCCACGCGGCCACCAGGCACACGACGAGGGTGGTGAGCATCACGGGAAGGGTCTCGCCGCCGATGCGGACGACCTCGCCGATCGAGAGCTGCGCGCCGAGCAGGACGACGGCGGCCTGCAGGACCCGGCTCGAGGCGAACTTGACGCCGGGCTGCACGGGGCCGAGGTCACCCGCACCGCGTCGCCGTCGCAGGACGGCACCGACCAGCGCGCCGAGGACGACCGCGGGGACCGGACCGCCGACGACCGGGACGAGCCGGCCGACCAGGGTCGCGACGATGCCGATCACCAGGGCGGCGGCGAGGCCGGGCAGGGCGGCGGCGACCGTCTGACGGGAGGGCATGCGGACCAGCATCCCACCACCCGGGGGCGCGCCGCGGCGCGGCGCGGCCGCGACCCGGTCGCTGCCCGCCGGCGCCGACCGTCAGGGTGTCGGGGGCACGTCGCCCGTCATGACCACCCGGCCCGCCGCAGCGTCCCACGTGTAGGTCGCCGTCGCGCGGCCGGTCGGGTCCGCGTTGCTGTCCTGCCCCTGCGGGAAGTGGTAGACGACCCGGACGGCGTCGGCCGACGGGCGGCTGACGTCGGGGACGAACGGGTACTGCAGCTTCGTCGCGGTGCCGAGGTACGTGCCGTCGTGGAAGAGCAGCACGGCCACGGGCGAGCTCGCGGTCGCGTCCGCCACCGAGACCGTGACGGCCGAGAGCGCCGCGCACCCGTCGTACTGCGACGTGTCGGCACGGGACGCGTCCCACCGGGCCGACTCCAGACCCGCGGGCAGCGCCAGGTCGGCGATCGGGCCCGCGGCCGCCGCGGCACCGTCCGACGGTCCGCACGTCGCGGTCGCCGAGGGCGTCGCTGCCGTGCCGTCGACCGGTGTCGCGGACGCCGAGGACGAGGGCGTCGCCGTCACCGTCCGGGTGGCGGTCTGCGTCGGCGTCCCGCCGCCGGAGCACCCGGCGAGGAGCGCGATCGTGGTCGCGGCGAGCAGGAGCCCTCCGGCGGTACGGGTGGTGCTGGTGTGGCGCATGTGGTCCAGCCTGCTCCTCCGGCCGCTGCGTTGTGCGGCTCGACCGGCTGTGCATCGGTGCAGGGGCGTACCATCGATGCCGGAAGCAACGGCGGTTCCAGTCATCCAGCAGCGCCCTCGCTCGCCGTTCCCGCAGACGCCGTGCCCCGACACCCAGGGGTCGTGCGAACGGGTCCCGCGAGTCGAGCAGACCGAAGAGCACGCCGTGACCGAACACCTCATCGAGTACGTCGCCCGCGACAAGACGGGCATCACCGCCGTCGTCACCACGACCGGTGTCATCGACGTCGACACCGTCATCGACCACATCCACGCCGGCCACGCCGGGTACTACGTGCGCGCCGACTCCTGGAAGCGCACCCCGGTCCGGAGCATGTCGTTCATCGGCGGCTCGTACCTGTTCGCGAACTGGGACGGGTCGAAGCGCAACATGCTGCACGACCTGGCGTTCCGCACGCCGACGCGTGCCGTGCAGGTCGTCGCGCCGCAGGTGCGGCCGGGCCTGCTGGCGCGCGCCCTGCAGGCGCTGTTCCCGCGTCGGTCCTGACCGCGGGGACGGTCGCGTCCGATGCGACCACGAGACGGACGGGCGCGCCCCGCTCTGTGGCAAGGCGAAGCCTTGCGCGGGGCGCGCCGACCGAGCCTGCGAGGGAGGACGGTGCCAGCTGGCACCGCGCCTCCAGTCCGTCTCCGGTCGCGTCTCAGACGTCGCGCGACTTGGTGACCGACACTGCGACGGCACCGACGGCGACGACCCACGCCGCGAGGATCCCGAAGCCGCCCCAGCCGTTCAGGACGAGGCCCTCGGTCGTCGTGCCGGGCGCCGCGGTCGTCGCGCCGGACGACTCGTAGGCGTACAGCTGTCGACCGGCCTGCTCGGGCAGGAACTGCATCGAGTCGAGCACCCACTGCACGCCGAGCAGTCCGCCGACGAGCTGCAGGATGATCGGCACGACGAGCATGAGCCCGAGCGTGATCGCGATGCCGCCGGCGCTCGACCGGACGAGCAGCCCGATGCCGAACGCGAGGACGGCCAGGAGCGTCACGTAGACCGAGGACCCGAGGATCGGCAGGAACACCGCCGGGTCCGCCAGGTCGGCCTGCACGCCCTTCGCCGCCTGGAGCGGGACCGAGATCGCGACGCCGATCCACGTCGCGACGGCGCTCACCAGGAACGTCGCGACGGCGAGCACCGCGACCTTCGCGAAGACCGCGCCGAGTCGCCCCGGGTCGGCCGTGAACGTCGAGCGGATCTGCCCGGTCGTGTACTCGCCGGTGATGATGAGCACACCGAGCACCGCGACCACGAGGGCGGAGAACCCGACCCCGACGGTGTTGATCATGACGATCTGCGCGTTGGCCACGGCCTGCGGGACCGTCCCGGCACCCTCGGGCTGCTCGACGAGCGCCCCGAGGAGCGCGGCGAGGCCGATCGTCAGGGCGACGAGGATCGCGAAGCACCAGATCGTCGACCGGATGCTGCGGAACTTGATCCACTCGCTGCGGACCAGGCGCGGGAAGCCGAGGCCGACCTTGCCGGGCGCCGTCGTCGTCGCGGCGCTCATCGGGTGGCCTCCGCCCGGTACTCGACGTCGTCCCTCGTGAGGGCCATGTACGCCTCCTCGAGGCTCGCACCCATCGGGGTGAGTTCGTGGAGCACCGAACCGGTCTGCGCCGCGACGGTGCCGATGTGCTGCGCGTCCGGGCCGACGACCTCGAAGGCGCCGTCCTCGCGCTGGGTGATCCCGGACGCGGCGGAGCCGAGCGCGCGGAAGAGCTGGTCGGGCTGCGGGGTGCGCACGAGTGTCCGTGCGGCGCCGCCGGCGGATCCCCCGGCGACGAACTCGGCGATCGGGGCGTCGGCGAGCACGCGGCCGCGGCCGAGCACGACCACGCGGTCGGCGGTCTGCGCCATCTCGCTCATGAGGTGACTCGACAGGAAGACCGTGCGACCGTCGGCGGCGAGGTGCCGGGCGAGCTGGCGGACCCACACCACGCCGTCCGGGTCGAGGCCGTTGACCGGCTCGTCCAGGATCAGGGTCTTCGGGTCGCCGATGAGTGCCGCCGCGATGCCGAGGCGCTGCCCCATGCCGAGCGAGAACCCACCGACGCGCTTCTTCGCGACGGACTCGAGACCGGTGAGCTCGATGACCTCGTGCACCCGGGACTTCGGGATGCCGTGCGTCGCCGCGAGGGACAGCAGGTGGTTGTAGGCGCTGCGACCGGAGTGCACGGCCTTCGCCTCGAGCAGGGCCCCGACCTGCCGGAGCGGATCGCGGAACGAAGTGTACGGGCGACCGTTCACCGTCGCGCGTCCCGCCGTGGGCTGGTCGAGGCCCATGATCATCCGCATCGTCGTGGACTTGCCGGCGCCGTTCGGGCCGAGGAAGCCTGTCACGCTGCCGGGCCGCACGACGAACGAGATGTCGTCGACGGCGAGCTTGGCGCCGTACCGCTTGGAAAGATGCTCGATCTCGATCACGTCGTCACGCTATTGCCGCACCGGTGGCCGACGCGTCCCCCGCAGGGGGGAGACCGGGCATCATCCCCCGGGATGACCCGCCCCGCCTCCCCCAGCTCGGGGGCGATCGGTCGCGCTGAGCAGCGCAGGATGGACAATCGCTGGCAAGTCGACCCAAACCGTCTACACAGGGACTCCGAAACCCCTGTACGACGGTGCGCCTTCCCCGAACGGAAGGGACCGGGCACCGACGAACACATCCGGAAGGACTCATCATGACCAGCAATGCAGCAACGCGGAACACCGGCTACGGCTCGACGCTGACGCAGAAGGGCGCCCTGCTGTTCGGGGTCGTGTTCCTGATCGTCGGCATCGCCGGCTTCATCCCCGGCCTCACCATGGACATGGGCACGATGTCGGTGGCCGGCCACGGCTCGATGGCGATGCTCCTCGGCCTGTTCCAGGTCTCGGTGCTCCACAACATCGTGCACCTGCTCTTCGGCGTCGTCGGCCTGCTCGCCGCGCGCACCGCCGGCGGGGCTCGCTCCTACCTGCTCATCGGCGGCATCGTCTACGCCGTCCTCTTCGTCTACGGCCTGTTCACCGCCGGCATGGCCGGTGGCGCGAACTTCGTGCCGCTGAACGTCGCGGACAACGCCCTGCACGCGGTCCTCGCCGTAGCGATGATCGTGCTCGGTGTGCTCCTGCCGCGCGCCGGTCGCGCCACCCGCTGACCCGCTGACCCCGCGGGGGCCGTCCGGTGCTGGACGCCCCCGCGCGAGCGGTGGCCGGGGATCAGGGGCCACCGGGACGCCTTCGTCGTGGACGCGACGGGGGCGTCGTCGCGTCCGGGCGCGACGTCGCGGACGTGATCGTGGCCGGTGTCGACGTCGGCGGTCGGCGGCGCGCTGCCGCGGCGGCGGTCAGAGCCGCAGGGCCAGGGCGTTCGCGGTCAGGCCCGCGGCGGTCCCGCACAGCAGCACGGTGTCCCCGCGCCGCAGCCGTCCGTCGTCGAGGCACCGGGCGAGGGTGTACGGCACCGAGGACGACACCATGTTGCCGTACTCCGCGACCGCGTCGACGTACTTCCCCTCCGGGATGCCGATCCGGCGCATCGCGATGCCGAGTGCGCCGCTCGCCTGGTGCGGCACCACGAGGTCGACGTCGTCCAGGGTCAGGCCGCTGCGCGTGAAGAACCGCTCGAAGAACCCCGGCAGGACGCGGAGCATCCCCATGAGCGCCCGCCGCCCGTGCATGTCGAACAGGTAGTCCGCCGGGTCACCGTCCGCGAAGGCCTGCGCCGGGAACCGCGAGAGCCCACCCCGGAGCTCGGTGTCGTGGGCGTGCTCGGGCCAGGTCTGCTGCAGCGCCGACAGGACCCCCTGCGTGCCGTCGCCGCGGGTGAGCACGACGGCCGCCGCGGCGTCCGAGAACAGCTCGGCGGACTCGCGCTGCGCCGGGTCGAGGAAGCGCGAGCCGACGTCGCCCGAGACCACGAGCACGCGCTCGTGGTCGCCGTCCTCCAGGTAGCGCGAGGCGACGTCGAGCGCCGTGACGAAGCTCGTGCACGTCGAGTTCACGTCGAACGCGGCCGCCCGGGCCCCCGGTGCGACGCGCTCCTGCACGAGTGCCGCGGTGCACGGGATCGGCTGGACCCCGGCGGCGCACGCGGCGAGGACGAGGTCGAGGTCGTCGGCGGCGATCCCGGCGTGGGCGATCGCCCGCTCGGCGGCGCCGGCGAGCATGTCGAGGTGCGAGACGTCGTCCGCGATCCGGTGGCGGGTGACCGTGCGGTCCCCGCTGCCGAACGTCACGGTCCGCTCCGGCAGGACGGTCCCCCAGCCGGCGATGGCGCAGTGCTTCATGATCCCCCTCGGTCGTCCTCGGCGAGCAGGTCCACCCCGGTCGGATGCTCGTCGTGGCTGAAGAGCAGTCTGACACCCGCGCGCTCGAGCGCCAGGAGCCGCTGCGCGGTGTCGCGCTGGGCACCGGCGTCGTGGGCGACGGCCCGGGGCAGGGCACGGATCCGGTCCTCGTGCCCGAGCAGGTCCCGGGACCACGCGGCGTCGGCGGCGAGCAGCACCCGGCCGTCGACGAGGGCACCGAGCTGTCCGTCGGTGTGCCCGGGGAGCCGCACGAGCCGGAAGCGCCCGTCGCCGAACGGGTCGGCGAGCCCGAGTCCGGCCAGCGCAGCGGGCCCCGGGTGGAACGCGGCGTCCGGGACGACCACGAGACGGTCCGCCAGGTCGTCGGGCAGCAGGCCGCGCAGGACCCCGTCCCGGACCCTCGGCCGCGCGAGCTGGCGGCGGGTCCCCTCGCTGACGAGCACCCGCGCGTGCGGGACCGCCGCGAGGCCGCCGACGTGGTCCGGGTGCAGGTGCGAGAGCACGACCTCCGTCACGGCAGCGGTGTCGACGACGTCGGCGAGGGTCGCCCCCGCCGGCACCACGGGCGGCAGGAAGTGTCGGTACAGACGTCCAGCGATCCCGGTCCGCCACGGCAGCGGCGCGTACCCGGTGTCGAACAGCACCTGCCGGTCCCCCGTGCGGAACAGGAACACGGTCGCCGGGAACACCCGGCGCTGCCGCGGGGCCCCGCGGAGCAGCTGCCCGACGTCGTGCGTCGTGGACCCGCACGCGTACGCGTGCAGCGACGCCTCAGCCACGGGCACCGGCGTAGCTCGCGAGGGCGTCGTCGAGGGACACCTGCGGCGCGTACCCGAGGACGCTGCGGGCCCGGGTGATGTCGAGTGTCTGCGAGTGCGTGATCGTGGAGACCGTGTACCGCGTGACCGGCGGCTCGGGGTGGCCGGGCAGCACGGCGCAGACCGCCTCGAGCGCCCCGGCGAGCGCGGCCACGGGACGGGCCGGCAGGGACCGGTGGCGGGGGTCGAGCCCGAGTCCGGCGAGCAGCTGGTCGAGCAGGTCGACGAAGGGCCGGGGGTCGCCGTTCGTGACGTTGAACGCCAGTCCTGCCGCCTCGGGCACCTCGGCCGCGAGCCGGACGGCGTGCGCGACGTTCTCGACGGCGGTCAGGTCGACGAGCCCGCGACCGCCGCGCAGCAGGGGTACCCCGGCGCGCTCGTGCACCCGGAGCAGCCGTGGGACGAGCCCGGTGTCGCCGGCGCCGATCACCCCGCGGGGCCGCAGCACCACGATCTCCGGCCCGTCGGGGTCGCCGACCGCGGCGCGCAGGAGCGCCTCGGCGTGCAGCTTCGAGCGGATGTAGTGGTTCATCGGGCGGCTCGGGTCGACCTGGTCCTCGCGGATGGCGAGCCGGTCGCGGGGTGCTGCGTAGATCCCGGGCGACGAGACGTGCACGATCCGCCGCGCCCCGACCCGGCGGGCGTACCGCAGGACCTGCGCGGTGCCGGTGACGTTGGCGTGCTCGAACTCCGCCCACCGCCCCCACGGCGACGACAGGGCAGCGCAGTGCACGACGACGTCCGCCGGCACTTCGGCACGACCGAGGTCGTCGAGGTCCCCGACGAACACGTCGCCCTCGGGGAGTGCGTCGGCCAGTCGGCCGGCGGCGGTGACCCGGTAGCCGTGCTCGCGGAGCGTCCGGACGACGTGCCCGCCGACGAATCCGCTCGCACCGGTGACCAGGACACGTTCCGACGACCCTGGCCCCATGCCGACCGATCCTAGGGGCACCCGGCGGCCCTGCCACCCGGCCCCTAGGCTCGGCACGTGCGGATCGCCCTGGTCACCGACTACTACCTGCCGACGCTCGGTGGCGTCCAGACGGCGGTGCGCTCCCTGGCCGAGGCACTCACGACCGCCGGGCACGAGGTCACCGTCTACTGCCCGGACGACCCCGCGGTCCCGCGGCACGAGGGCGCCCACGAGGTCGTCGGCCTGCCCGTCTCCCGGGTGTTCCGGCCGGACGGCTACCCGTTCGCCTGGCCGCCCCGTCGGGTCCGTGCCGTGCTGCGCCGCGAGCTCGCCGCCCGGCGCACCGAGGTCGT
The DNA here is from genome assembly GCF_006715175.1 of Curtobacterium citreum. Lineage (NCBI taxonomy): Bacteria > Bacillati > Actinomycetota > Actinomycetes > Micrococcales > Microbacteriaceae > Curtobacterium > Curtobacterium citreum. Next base: position 3,189,915 of record NZ_VFMQ01000001.1, read on the forward strand.
GCACACCCACTCCGAGATGTTCGCGGCCCTCGCCGGCATCCGCGCCGCGCAGGACCTGGACCTCCCGGTGGTGCACACGATGCACGGCCGCATCGACGTCTACACGCGCAACGTCCTGCCCGTCCCGGCCGTGACCACCGCGCTGCTCGCGTTCCTGCACCGCACCCAGGTCGACCACCGTGGGATCCCCGTCGCCCCGGACCGGCCGTTCACCCGGACGCGCACGGCCCGGCGGATGTGGCGGGTCATGCTCGCGCAGTCCCGGGCGAGCGCGCACGTGGTCGTGCCGTCGCAACACTTCGCGGACAAGCTCGTGGACCGCGGCGTGCGCACGCCCGTGTCGGTGCTGTCGAACGGCATCGAGCCGACGGTCCTCGACACGATCGGCCCGGCCCGGGTCCGCACGCGCGCACCCGGCGAGCCGCTGCGGGTGCTGTGGGTCGGTCGGCTGTCGCCGGAGAAGCGCCCGGAGGTCCTCGTCGCGGCCACCCGTTCGTTCCCCGCGGGCACGGTCGTCGACGTGCTCGGCGACGGTGTCGCGCGCACCGCGGTCGCCCGCGCGGCGTCCGGGACCCCGGTGTCGCTGCACGGCTCGACCCCGCACGACCGGGTGCTCGCGGCCATGCGCGACGCGCACGTGCTCGTCTCGAGCTCCCTGGACTTCGACAACCAGCCGATGGTGATGCTCGAGGCGGTCGCGACCGGGCTGCCGGTCGTGCACTGCGACCCCGACCTGGCCGAGGTCGTCCCCGCGGGCGGCGGGTGGACCACCCCCACCCCGGACGCCGCGGGCATCGCCGCGGTGGTCCGCACGCTGCACGACGAGCCGGAGCGGCTCGAACGGGCGAGTGCCGCGCTCGTCGCGGCGCGTGGCCGCGTCGAGCAGCGGGTCGACGACCTGGTGGCGGTCTACGAGGCCGTCCTGCGTCCGCGACGCACCACGTGACGGACGGGAGGCACGGTGCCGACCGACACCGTGCCTCCCGTCCGTCACCGCTCACCTACACCGAGGCGGGCGCGCCTTCCAAGGTCGCGGCGAGCGGGTCGAAGTCCTCGGGCAGCGACGCGATCGGCGCGACGGTCGACGCGACCGGGACGAACGCGCGGCGCGCGATCGACTCCTCGACGGCGACCATCGTGTCGAGGACGTGGTACCCGACCTCGCCGGTGGCGACGTGCGAGCCGCCACCGCGGATCGCGCGGGCCATGTCGAGCACACCGAGGCCGCGACCGACCGTCGGCTCCTCGTCCGAGAGCGTCTCCCAGTCCTGCTCGAACGGGAACGAGACGTCCGTGCCGAGCGGGCGGGCGATGCGGATCGGGTGACCGCCGCCGAACGTGTTCGGGTCCGGCAGGACGATCGTGCCCTCGGTCCCGTTGACCTCGAAGACGCCGTGCCGGAACAGCGGGGTGTCGAAGGACAGCAGCGACTGCGCGTTCCCGCCCCGCTCGAACGACGTCAGGACCGACACGTGCGTCGGGACCTCGACCGGGAACTCCTGCCCGGCGTTCGGGCCGACGACCAGCTGCCGGGTCTCCCGCGACCGCGACCCGGTCGCGACGACCGACTCGACCGGGCCGAGCAGGTGCACGAGCGCGGTGAAGTAGTACGGGCCGATGTCGAAGAGCGGACCGGCGCCCTTCGCGTACAGGAACGACGCGTTCGGGTGGAAGACGTCCGGGCCCTGCCACTGCATGCTCGTGACGGCGGTGAGCGGGGTGCCGATCGCGCCCGCCTCGATCGCGCGCTTGGCGGTCTGCCAGCCGGTGCCGAGGACGGTGTCGGGGGCGATGCCGAGGCGGAGGCCGAGCTCGTCGGCGAGGGCGACCAGGCCGGCGGCGCTCTCGCGGTCGACACCGATCGGCTTCTCGCTCCACACGTGCTTGCCGGCGCGCAGGGCCGCGGTCGAGACCTCGACGTGGGTGGCCGGCAGCGTGAGGTTCACGACGATCTCGACGTCCGGGTCGGCGAGGACGTCCTCGCCGCTGCCGGACGCGGGGACGCCCCACTTCGCGGCGGACTCGGCGGCGCGAGCCGTGTCGATGTCGCCGATCCGGACGACCTCGACGTCGGGGAACGTCGTGAGGTTCGTCAGGTACTGCTCGCTGATCATGCCGGCGCCGATGAAGCCGACGCCGACGCGGCCGGTGCGGGTCAGGCGTGTACCTCGTCCTTGTTCGGGGTGGCGGCCGCGCTGAGGGTCTCCGTCAGCCACCGGTGGGACTGCGCGACGCCGTCGAAGATCTCCCCGTCGAAGCCGTCGAACTCGATGACCGCGTACTCGAGCGCGGTCGCAGCTGCCAGGGCCTCGGCGAGCCGGACGTCGCCCTGGCCGGCCGGGGTCTGGTCGGTCGGGACCGACGCGGTCGAGATGCCCTCGCGCATCGGGCCGTCCTTCACGTGCACGGCGACGATGCGGTCCCCGAGCTCGGCGACGAAGGCGGGGACGTCGATGCCGGCGGCGGACGCCCAGTACAGGTCGAGCTCGAGCACGACGCGCGGGTCGAGCAGCTCGGCGAGCACCTGGAGCGCGGGCTTGCCGTCGATGCGCGGACGGAGCTCGTGGTCGTGGTTGTGGTAGCCGACGCGCATGCCCTGCGCCGCTGCCTCCTCGGCGGCGGCGTTCAGCCGGGCGGCGACGCGCTCGACGCCCTCGCGGGTCGTCCAGGCGTCCGGACCGACGAACGGGTCGATGACGATCTCGATGCCGAGCACCGCCGCCGCGGCGAACGTGTCCGCGTGCGACGGGGCGGTCATCACGGAACCGTCCGGCAGCGGGATGGACTCCTCGACCAGGAAGGCGTGGCCGGTCTTCGCGCTGATGCCGTGCGCGTCGAACGCCTGCTTGAGCTGCGGGGCCCGGTCGACGAAGGCGAACGCTTCGACGGTGTCGAAGCCGATCGCGGCGAGCCGGGCGACGCCGGCGTCGAGGTCGGGCTCCAGGGCGGCGTTCACCGTGTAGAGCTGCAGGGAGACGGTGGGGATCACGGGTGTCACCGGACCTTCTTGATCGGGAGGATGACGAGTGCGCCGAGGAGCACGGCGACACCGGCACCCCAGAGCATGAGCGTGTAGTTCTGCCCACCGCCGATACCGAGCAGGAACAGGCCGACCGCGGGGGCGAGCGACTGGGGCAGGGCGTTGGCGATGTTGATGACGCCGAGGTCCTTGCCCGGGCGCTCCGGGTCCGGCAGCACGTCGACGACGAGCGCCGTGTCGATCGCGGCGTAGATGCCGAACGCGAAGCCGAGCACGATCTCGGCGAAGTAGAACCCGCCGACGGAGTCGACGTGGGCGAGGATCACCAGGCCGACCGCGGTCAGCGCAGTGGAGCCCCAGACGAAGACCTTGCGGCGACGGACGCGGTCCGACACCCAGCCCGAGACGGCGGCGCTGACGAGGAGGGCGATCGTGTAGAGCAGCACGCCGAAGGCGACGGTCGCGGTGGCCTCCGCCAGGCTCTTGATGCCGAGGTGCTCCTGCATGTACAGCACGCGGTACGTCGTGAACATGAACGTGCCGAAGGTGATGAGGAAGCGGCCCCACCAGGCGAGCCCGAAGTCCGGGTGCTTGATCGGGTTCGTCCAGAACGACGAGATGAGGTTGACCCAGCTGAACGTCTTGATCGCGCGGGTCGGCAGCTCGTCACGGGCGACGAACGCGTAGACGAGGATGACCACGATCGCGAGCACGCCCGGCGCGATGAAGAGCACCGGCAGGTTCCCGGTCAGGTACACCGCGAGGTACAGGCCCGCGAGGATCGCGATGTTCTGCGCGAGGGCGATGACGCTCGACGCCTTGCCGCGCTGGAACTCGGGCACGTTGTCCGCGAAGCTCGCGGTCAGGGTGGCGAGGACCGCGTTCGCGGCGACCTGCGCCAGGACCCACGCGAAGGTCAGCTGCAGCACGTCCGGCGAGAAGGCGAGCCAGGCGAGGGCGACGACGAAGACGACGACGCCGATGACCATCCACGGCCGGCGACGACCCCAGCGGGTCCGGGTGCGGTCGGACAGCGCACCGGCGAGCGGGTTCGCGAGCAGGGCACCGAGGGCACCGAACGGCAGGACCGAGCCGACGATCGTCTCGGGGCTGGTCGGGTTGAGCACCGTCGCCTTGATCGCCATGCTCACGAACACCGGGGTGAGCAGTGCGGCGAAGAGGCCGAACTGCGCGAGGCTGAGCGCCCACATGTACCCGGCGCCGACGCGCATGGTGCTGACGGACTGCGTGATGCCCTCGACCGAGAACGCGCGGGACGCGGCTGCGGGGTCGGTGCTCGTCGCCCCGGCGGCCGCGGTGACCGGCGGGTTGGCGGTTCCGGCGAGCCCGGTCTGGGGCTCTTCCTTCGACGTCGGTGTCGACATGACTCCTCCTCGAGTCATCGGGGGCGCGAGGCCCTCTGAATACCTAGTGCTGCTAGGTGAAGCAGAAGCTAGCATCGAAAACCTTGCAACGGAAGGATTTTGTCGTCACACGTCCCGGCAGACCGCGGAACGCAATGATGGCGGTTCCTCACAGCGGGATGTCACTGCGAGGAACCGCCCACGTTGCGTCGTGCGAGGAGGAGGGTCCGGGGTGCCTCAGTTGCGGATGACGGCGGCGGGGTCGTCGCGCATCCGCAGGAGTCGAGTGCACCAGAGCGCGCGGGCCTCGAGTGTCAGGGGCGTCCAGTCGTGGACCTCGCGGAGGACCCGAAGTGGCTCGGTCGAGCGGTAGGAGCGGGTCGGGTTGCCGGGGAACTTCTGGTCGGTCACGTTCGGGTCGTCCTCGAGCGATCCGAGGGGCTCGACCTCGTAGACGTGGGGAGCGACGGTCGACGCGTCGCCGCCGGCGATCTCCACCAGGAGCACGGCGACCTCGGCTGCGAGCCCGGCACCGTCCCGCAGCGCCGTGCAGTACACGTGCCGCATCACCACCTCGGGCCGGTGGTTCGACGGGCGTCCGGGCACGAGCAGGTCTCCCAGGCGGAGTTCCGCCCGGGAGCCGTGGAAGAAGGGGCCGGCCTCGTCCGCAGCGGTCACGGCGGCAGCGTACAGCGCCGAGGTAGGGTGTTTGCATGCAAACGTCGATCGACGATGTCGCGCACACGACGCCCATCTACTCGTTGACCGAGGCCGCGCAGATCGTCCGGGCGCCGTCCACGTCGTTCGCCCGTTGGTCCCACGGGCACCGTTTCCGCCAGCGAGCGGCTGATGCGTGGGGGTGGAGCGAGCCGATCCTCACCGGAGTCAGCGACGGCCGGGGGTACACCGTCCCGTTCAACGCCCTCGCCGAGGGCTACATCGTCGAGACGTTCCGCCGAGCCGGACTCCCGATGGCGCGCATCCGGCCCGCCATCGATGCTCTCCGGAAGGAGATCGGCGTTGAGTACGCACTCCTGAGCGAGCGGCTCCGGACCGACGGCGCGGAGATCCTGATCGAGAACGGGGACCGGGAGCTCGTCGTCGTGCGGAACGGTCAGGGTGTCTTCCGCGACGTCGTCGCCGAGTTCCTGCAGACCATCTCCTACCGTGACGGGTTCGTGGACTTCCTCCGCTTGCCCGCCTACGAGCGGGCGGAGGTCGTCGTGGACCCGCGTCGCAACTCCGGCCGACCGACGATCGCTCGCATCGGTGTCAGCGTGGAGGACGTCGTCAGCCGGGTCCGAGCAGGGGAACGGATGCGCGACGTGGCCTCGGACTTCTCGCTGGAGGACGACGAGCTGCGGTCGATCCTGGTGCAAGCCGCTTGACCGTGACACCCGCACGGTTCCTGCTCGACCGCTCCGTGGGTGGCCGGATCCTGGTCGCACGTCTCCGCGCAGCCGGGTGGGACGCCCGGACCCTGGCTGAGGAGTACGGGGACCGTCGCGCGCAGGCGATGCCGGACGAGGAGTGGATCGCCGAAGGCACCCGCTCGGGGTTCCTCCTGCTCGCGAAGGACCACCGGGTCGCGAGCCGGCCGCTCGAGGCCCGTGCCATCTACATGCACGAGGCCCGGATCATCGCCTTCGTGCGGGGCGAGCTGACCGGCGAGGCCATGGGAGATCTCTGTCTCCGGCACGAACGCTCGATCCACCGGTTGGGCTCGGTCGCTCCACCCTTCGTGATGGCGCTCGGAGAGCAGGGGCTCCGCCGCAAACGTCTCAACTACCCGTGATCCTCGCGTGGAACACCGCGGAGCACCGCGCGGTTGGCTCGACGGGTGGCCGAACGCCGGCCGCCCGCAGACGAAAGGTGCACCCGTGACCCAGACGGTCTTCCTCGAGGTCCAGTTCCGCGACGACGTCGACCACGACACCATCGCCTCGGTGGTCCGCGAGACCCTCGCACAGACGGCGGGCTTCCCCGGCAACGAGTCCCTCGAGGTGCTCGTCGACGACGCCGACGCCCACCGCGCGGTCGTGCTCGAGCGCTGGACGACGGCCGCCGACCACGACGCCTACGTCGCGTGGCGCGCCACCCCGGAGGGGGCCGCGAACGCCCTCGCCCAGGTGCTCGCCGGTCCGCCGGTGACCCGCACCTTCGAGCGGACGCTCGACCTCAGCTGAGGCCGAACAGCCGGCGGGCGTTCCCCGAGGCGAACGCCCGCCGGCTGCCGTCGTCCGGGAAGGCGTCGAGGAACGCCGCGATCTCCGCCGCGGACGGGTCCTGGAACGGGTGGTCGGTCGAGAACAGCAGTCGATCGGCCGATGTGACCGCGAGCGCGTGGTGCAGCAGCGCCGGGTCGAGCATGCCGGACGCCGTGATCCAGACGTTCTGCCGGAGGTACTCGGTCACCGACCGGTCGAGGCCCGCCATCCGGGCGACGCCGTCCGCCCGGCTGTGCCAGAACAGCACGAGCTCGCCCCAGTGCCCGAGCACGAGCTGCAGGTCCGGGTGCCGGTCCAGGGCACCGCTCGCCATCAACCGGAGCGCAGCGGTGCCGGCCTCGAGGTGCCACCCCCACCCGAAGGTCGCGAGTGCGAGGTCGACCGGCGCCCCGAGCCCGCCGTAGACCGCGTCGCGGACGGCCCGGGGCGGGACCTGCGGGTGGATGAACACCGGCTGCCGGAGTCGCTCGGCCACGGACCAGAGGTCGTCGTACCGCGGGTCGTCGAGCATCACGTCGCCGACGCGGCCGTAGACCATCACACCGGTCAGGCCCGACGCGACCGCGCGCTCGAGCTCGGCCACTGCCGCGACCGGATCGACGAGCGGCAGCGTCGCCATCGCCCGGAACCGGTCGGGGTGCGCCCGGACCGCGTCGGCCACCCGGTCGTTCGCGTCCCGACTGAGCGCGACGGCGTCGGCCGCCGCGGGCACCTGCGCCCCGGGCGGCGCGAGCGAGAGCACCTGCACGTCGACGCCCTGGCGGTCCATCGCCTCGAGCCGCAGCTCGCCCAGGTCGGCCAGCCGTCGAGCGACGTCCCCGTGGTCGTTGAGCACCAGGCTCGCGTCGGCGTCGTTCCCGGACAGCGCCCGCAACGCCTTGTCGACCGGCTCCGACGTCCAGTGCTCCTCGATCCCGATCAGCATCTCGTCCACGGAGCGGACGGTACGCCGGGATCCACGCGGACGGCCGCGAGATGCCCTCGTGGCCGCGAGACGCCGCGGATCCCGGCGGCGTCCCGCCCAGGTGGCGGCGTCTCGCGTCCGGCGGGCACGCGGGCCGCGACGGACGGGAGGCACGTGGCGGACCCGCCACGTGCCTCCCGTCCGTCCTCCGGTCACGTCGTGAGCGTGACCTCCGTCGGCTGCCGACCGATCGAGAAGTCCGTCGCCGTCCCGCGGACGGTCGCCCGGTACGCGCCGCGGAACCCGGTGGTCCGCACCTGCCCGCGGTCGTCCGTGCGCAGCACGGTCGGCGGCGTCCACCACTCGTCCTTGACGAGCCGACGGAGTGCCGCGTACGACGGCTTCGGCGTTCCGTCCGCCCGCACCAGACCGATCGGCGCACCGAGCCAGGCCCCGGCGTCCGTGATGCCCCAGTAGGTGATCGCCTCGACCGCGGGGTGCCCGACCAGGCTGCGGTAGTGCCGCTCGAGCTCGTCGGCCTGTCGTGCCTCGCCCTCCGGGGTGGACGGCCACGAGTCGAGGCGGTGGTCGTTCAGGTCGACGACGTCCGCGGGCATGAGCTCGCCGGAGACGAGGGACGTCTCGGTCAGGTGCAGCGGCAGGCCGTACCGGGCGAAGCGGTCGACCATCGAGAGCATCGTGTCCTCGCCCCAGTAACCCTGGTGCATGTGGGTCTGGAGACCGATCGCGTCGAGCTGCACCCCGGCCTCGAGCACGCCCTCGATCAGGCACTCGTACGCGCTGGACAGGTCGAAGTCGTTGAGCAGGAGCGTCGCCCGGGGGTTCGCCGCGCGGGCCTCCTCGAACGCCAGCCGGACCATCGGGATGCGGCCCTTCGCCCGGGCGAGCGGGGTGATCGCGTTCGGCCCGTTGTCGAACACGGGCATGATGACGACCTCGTTGATCGCGTCCCACGTGTCGACGAGCCCGTCGAAGGTGCCGACCTCGCGGCGGATGCGCTCGCGGAGGAGTCGTTCGACCTCGTCGAGGGGCCGGCCGAGCAGCCAGTCCGGCTGCACGGTGTGCCAGACGAGCGGGTGGCCCTTGACGTCGAGACCGCGGTCGCGGAACCACGCCGCGGTGCGACGCAGGCGGTCGGTCGCGGGACGGCCGGGCTCCGGCTCGAAGGTGCCCCAGTAGAACGGCAGCGTCGCGGTGGTGAACACGTCGGTGAACAGGTCCGCGAGGTGGTCGGGGTCGCCCGTGCCGATCGGCTCCCGCTCGCCGTTCGCCAGGCCGATGAAGTCGAACCCGATGTTGCCGAACGTGAAGGCGTGCCGGGTCTGCTCGACGGTGACCTCGGCGTCGCGGAGCGGCTCGCCGTGGCGGTCGACGACGGTCAGGACCGCCGTGCCCGTGCGGTGCGCGACCGCGTGCTGCGGTGCTCCCTCAGAACCGACCACTCCGTGCATCCCGACCACTCCCCGGCACCCGTCGACACCGGCGTCGGGCGGGATTTGTTGTGCGGCCGAACATAGCAGCGGATCGGCGCGCCGTCAGGAGCGTGCTGCCCCGTCTGTCCGCCGAGCGATGCTGGCGACCACGCCCGCCACCGCCGCGGCCAGCGACAGCACCACGGCGAGCGCCGACGACCCCCACACCACCACCTGGGCGACGCGCGCGACGGCCTCGCCGGACCGGACCGCGACGTACGAGTACGACCCGCCGTGCGCCCACGGGAACGCCGGCGCGACCGGCCAGGCCAGGTGCTCGGCGGCGGCGGCCACCACGACCGACACGGCAGCGAGGCCGGCGAGCAGGAGCGCAGCACGTTGAGCGGAGTGACGAGGACGCATCCGGGAACCCTATCGATGGGCATCCTGGTACCGCTCCTGAACGAACCGGAGTCCTGCGGACCGGCGACCCCAGGCTCCTTCATCGACTCCGGCGCGATGTTCGGCGCATGGACCCGAACCACCCCGCCCCGACGTCGGGCGACCCCGCCGCCGCACGGCCCGCACGGTGGTGGCACCAGACCGTCCCCCAGCGCACGACACTGGCCGCGATCGTCGTGCTCGGCGCGGTCCTGACGAGCTGGAACCTCGCCCGCGGCGGCGACATGTCCTTCTATGCCGCAGCCGCGCGGTCGATGTCCGAGTCGCTGCCCGCGTTCCTGTCCGGATCGTTCGACCCCGGCGCGACGGTGACGCTCGACAAGCTCGCCGGCTTCGCGGTGCCGCAGGCGATCAGCATCCACCTGTTCGGGATGTCCACCGCGTCGCTCGCCCTGCCGCAGGTGGTCGAAGGCGCGGTCACGACGCTCGCCGTCGCCGTGGTCGCCCTCCGCTGGCTCGGCGCCCGGGCCGGCCTGGTCGCCGCGGCACTGGCCGCGAGCACCCCGATCTTCGTGTCGATGTTCGGCCACCCGATGGAGGACGGCCTCCTCACGATGTCGCTCGCCGTCGCGCTGGTGTGGTGGCAGCGGGCCGCGCTGACCCGGACGTGGTGGCCGCTGCTGCTCGCCGGGCTGTTCGTCGGGGTCGGCTTCCAGGCGAAGATGCTGCAGGCCTGGATGGTGCTGCCCGCCCTGGTGCTCGCCACGGTCATCGCCACCGCGGGTCCCGGAGCGCGGTGGCGCCGTGCCACCGGTCACGTCGCCGCGCTGCTCGGCGCCGCGATCGTCGCGAGCCTCGCGTGGTCGGTCGTGCTCGGCCTGCTGCCGACCGGTGACCACCCGTACTTCGACGGGTCGACCGACGACAGCGTGTTCGCGATGGTCTTCGGCTACAACGGTGTCGACCGTTTCCTGCCCGGGCTGTGGCCGGGAGCCGTCGGCGCGCTGGGTGCCGCCGTCGGGCACGCCGGGACGCACGTCGCGGACGCGTGGCGCACGGCGACCGCCGGCCGCGGGGGCGGCGGGCACTCGCTGCTGCAGCTCTTCTCGCCGCGGTACGCGTCGCAGGTCGGCTGGTCGTGGCCCGCTGCGCTCACCGGCATCGGGATCGGTGCGGCCCGGTGGTGGCGCCGGACCGCCGGACGGGAGGCACGGGTCCCCGCCGCCACGCTCGTCGCCCTGGTCGTGTGGTTGGTCACGGCGGTAGCGGTGCTGTCCGTCCTGCGGCTCCCGCACACCGCGTACGTCGCCGGGATCGGCGTGCAGCTCGCGGCGCTCGGCGCGCTCGGCTGGTGGGGTGCCGCGAGCCTCGTCGACGCGACCGACCGCCGGATGCGGCTCGTGCCCGTCGGCCTGCTCGTGGTCCAGGGTGCGTGGTGGGCGTGGCTGGCGAGAGCCTCGTCCGAGCCGGCGCTCCTCGGGGCGATCGCCGTCGGGGCGACCGTGGTGACGCTCGTGCTGCTCGTCGTCCGCTGGCGTCGGAGCGACCCGATCGTGGCGTCGACCCGCGGGCGGCGGACGGCGGCGGGGCTGCTCGTCGCCGCGGTGGTGCTCGGACCGGCGTGCTTCTCGCTGCAGGTCCTCGACGCCGCACGGGACGGCAGCGGCGGCGACGCGTCGGTCGGTGTCGGGCAGGGCGCCTTCGCCCGCGGCGGCACCCCGGAGCGGGCGTTCGCGCTCGGCCGCGGCGGCGGCTCGTCCGCCGGCGGTCGGTCCGCCGGCACCGCGGCGTTCACGATCTCCGCTCCGGACGTGGTCGGCGGCCACACCCGGCTGCCCGCCGACGAGGCCGCCCTCGTCGGCGCGGCCCGGCGTGCCGGTGGTGGTCAGGACGGGGCGCCGCTGTTCCTCACCGACTCGTGGCGGATCGCCGCCGACGTCATCGGCGACACCGGCGACGAGGTCCTGACCGACGGCGGGTTCTCCGGCCGGGTCCCGGTCTTCACCGCAGCGCAGGTGGAGTCGATCGTCCGGTCGGGTCGGACCCACCTGCTCGTCGTCGCGTCGAGCGCCGCCGCCACCGATCCCGTCCGCCGCGCCGCCGCCGACCTCGGCTGCCGGGTCGTGCAGCGCTGGGGCTCGACCTTCGCCGACGCGGCCCCCGGTCGGTCCTTCGGCGGCGGCACGTCCTTCGCGCTCGAGCGCTGCTCCTGACGCGTCGTGCGGTACGGCAGGATCGGACGATGGAGATCCGCGTGGCCGAACTCGACGACGCCGAGGCCGTCGCGGCCTTCCAGGTCCGGGCGTGGGAGCAGACGTACCGAGGCCTCGTCCCCGACACGTTCCTCGACGCCCCGAGCTCGCAGGACCGCCGCGCGCGCTGGGCTGGACGGATCCGCCGTGGCGAGCGTCGCGTCCTGCTCGCGAGCGCCCGCGACGTCGTCCTCGGGGTGTCGCGAACCTCACGGTCGAGCGAGCCCGGCCTGCCCGCGATGGAGCTCTGCACGCTCTACGTCGATGCAGCCGCACAGGGCACCGGGGTGTCGGACCAGCTGCTCGACGCTGCGCTCGGGCGAGCTGCAGCCCATCTGCTCGTCTTCTCGGTCAACGAGCGAGCCAAGCGCTTCTATGCTCGCCACGGTTTCTCGCGTCTCGGCGAGCCCAGGACCGACCCCGGCACGGGGCTCGACGAGGAGCGCTGGGTGCGCTGCGTCAGCCGAGCGATGTGAACTGTACGCGGTCGTGCCGCTCGACGGCGTGCTGCTGCCCCGGGTACCGGAGACCGCTGAAGTACATGTTCGTGTGCGCGACGATCTGTTCGCCGCTGATGCGGACCCCGTCGTGCTCGGCGTCCGTCGTCGTGTGCGCGTCGGAGACCAGGGTCACGTCGAAGCCGCGGACGGCAGCGGCCTGGGTCGTCGTCCGGACGCAGTAGTCGCTCTGCGCTCCCGCCACCACGAGGTGGTGCACACCCAGTGACCGGAGGACATCGCCGAGATCGGTGTCCGAGAACGAGTCGCGGTACTCCTTCCGGACCAGGGGTTCGTCCGTCAGACGGTGCAACGGCGCTGCCAGTTCCCAGTCCGCGGAGCCCTCGGCGAAGTCGCCGTGGTCCTGCACCCAGACCACCGGCGCACCGCTCGCCCGAGCGCGGTCGACGAGGATCGCCGTGCGGGCGAGGACTCCGTCCGCGTCGAAGCAGTCCCGCACGACCCCGCGCTGGAGGTCGATGACCAGGAGCGCGCTCGTGTCCGACACAGCGACATCATGGCACCCGCCGACGCACGACGGGAGGTACGGGGCGGACGCGCCCCGTGCCTCCCGTCCGCCAGTCCGGCAGCGTCACTTGCCGGCGGCCGCGTTGTACGACGCGATCTGCGACTTCGCCTGCGTCTCCGCAGCCCGCATCGTGGACCGCACGTCCGCGCCCTCGACCACCTTGTTGAACGCGCCGATCACGGTCGCGCGCACGGTCGGGAAGGCGCCGGTGACGCAGCCCGCGCTCGCGGTGCTCGTCGGGTCGTCGCTGAGCTGGCGGTACATCGTCGCGGCGTTCGGGTCGGCGAGCGACTGCTTGCCGACCGCGGTGTCCTTCGAGGCCGTGTTCACCGCGAGGTAGCCGGTCGCCTTCGCCCACTCGGCCTGCACCTCGGGGGTCTCGAGCCACGCGGCGAAGTCGTAGGAGGCGCGCTGCTCGGCGGACGAGTGGCCCTTGCCGGAGATCCACAGGGCGTTGCCGCCGATGACCGCGCCGGCGTCCTTCGCGCCGGAGGTGGTCGGGAAGGTGGACACGACGGACTTCGTGCCGGTCGGGTCGAGGGTCGTGTAGGCACCGGACGAGGTGAGGACCATGCCGACCTTGCCGCTCGAGAACGCCGAGTTCTGCGCCGCCGAGTCGGTGCCCGGGTTCAGCGCGGCACCGTCCTGGTACAGCCCCTGCAGCGTCGTCATGAAGGCGACCTGCGTGTCCGAGGTGAGCGAGACGCCGGTGACGGCCTTGCCCGTGCGGCCGTTCGACGGGGTGCAGAACGGCTGGCCGCCCGAGGCGCTGAGCTCCTCGAGCATCCACGAGTCGGCCATGTTCATGCTCATGCCGTACAGGCCGGTCGTGCGGTGGATCTGGTCGGCCCACTGCGCGACCTGGTCGAGGGTCGTCGGCGGCTTCGTGACGTCGAGTCCGGCGCGCTGGACGATCGCCTTGTCGAGGTACAGCACGGGCATCGAGACCGAGAACGGCATCGCGGCGAGGCCGTCGCCGGCGCTGTAGTACGCCTTCGCGGCGGGGACGATGCTCCCGCCCGTGGTGGTCTCCTTCGCGAAGGTCGACGGTGCGACGGTCTGCCCGGAGTCGACCATGAAGCCGGTCGAGACGTCGTTCATCATGAGCAGGTCCGGGGTCGAACCGGACTGCACCGCGGCGGTGTACTTCGTCTGGACGTCGGCGTACTGGCCCTGGAACGTGGCCTTCACCGTCACGCCCTGCTCGTTCGAGCCGTTGTACTGGCTGACGAGCTCGTCCAGCTCGGTCGCGGCGGGGCCGGTCATGGCGTGCCAGAAGTCGACGGTGACCGGTCCCGAGGACGCGGCGGGGGTGGCGGAGCCGGAGGCGGAGCAGCCGGTGAGGGCGAGCAGTGCCGCGGCGGACACGGCGGCGACCGCGAGCACGGAGGAGCGACGAGCGGGCATGGGAGGGCCTTCCTGTGGGGACGGAGTCGGGATGGGGCGGGAGTGGTGGGCGTCGTGCGGGCGGGCCAGGTCGTGCGCGCGGGGTCGTGCGGCCGGGGCTACTTGAGGGCGCCGGCGGTGATCCCGCCGGCGAGGAAGCGCTGGGTCACCAGGACCAGCAGCAGCACGGGGAGCGTGACCATCGCCGCGCCGGCGAGCACGACGCCGACGTCCGAGGCCTCGGCGTTGGACAGCTGCGCGATGCCGACCTGCACGGTCCGGTTCTCGGGCGAGTTCGTCACGAGGAGCGGCCAGAAGAACCCGTTCCAGGCGGCGGTCGCGCTGACGAGCGTCACGGAGACGAGCGTCGGACGGGTGACGGGCAGGAGCATCGACCGGATGAACCGGAAGTGCCCGGCGCCGTCGAGCACGGCGGCCTCGTGCAGTTCGGCGGGGAAGGACAGGAACGCCTGCCGGAACAGGAAGATCGTCAGCGCCGAGGCGACGAACGGCAGGAACACGACGAGCAGGGTGTCGATGAGGTGCCAGGACGCGACCGTGAGGTAGTTCGCGATCAGGGTCGTCTCGCCGGGGATCATCATGCTCGCGAGCAGCACGAGGAAGATCGCCCGGGTCCCGCGGAGCCGGCAGAACACCAGGGCGTACGCGGTGACGATGCCGATGACGACCTGCAACGTCGTCTGGGCGAGCGTGACGACGATGCTGTTGAGGAACTGCCGACCGAGCGGTGCGACCTGCAGTGCCCGCTCGACGTTGCCGAGGTCGAGGTGGATCGGCACGAGTCCCGGGAGCCCCTGGTGCAGGTACTCGGACGGGGTGAGCGCCCCCTCGAAGACGTAGTACAGCGGGAAGCAGACGACCACGACGGCGACGATCAGCCAGACGTGCAGCAGGGTGCTGCGGACGCGTCGTGCGGTGCGCGGGCCCATCAGTAGTGCACCCGCTTCTCGAGCACGCCGAACTGTACGAGCGACAGCGCGAGGACGAGCAGGAAGAGCACGACCCCGAGGGCGGCGGCGAGCCCGAAGTTGGCGCTCGCCGACCCGAACGCCTGCTGGTAGATCGCGTAGACGAGGGTCTTCGACGAGTCCGCCGGTCCCCCGCCGGTCAGGATCTGGATCTGCCCGAACGTCGTCAGGGCCTCGACCGTGCCGGTGACGACGACGAAGAACAGCGTCGGCGTGACGAGCGGCAGCGACACCGACCAGAACGCCCGGAGGGGTCCGGCACCGTCGAGCTGGGCCGCCTCGACGACCTCGGGGTCGATCGCCCCGAACGCCCCGAGGAGCAGCAGGACGGTGAAGCCGAGCGACCCCCACGCGGTGACGACGATCACGCTGAACAGCGCCCAGTGTGTGCTCGTCAGCCACGGCACCGGGGTCCCGCCGAACTGCTGCACGACGGTGTCGACGAGACCGGTCCCCGGCGCGAGCATCGCGGCGAAGGCGACGGACGCGGCCGACACCGAGACGACCATCGGGGACGTCAGGAGCGCCCGGTAGACCGGCATGCCGCGGAGCTTCGCGGTGAGCGGCACCACGATGAGCAGCCCGAACACCACCCGGGCGGCGACGACCCCGGCGCAGAACACCGCGGTGTTGAGCATCGTCCGACCGAACGCCGGGTCGGTGAGGGTCCTGACGTAGTTCTGCAGGCCGACCGAGCCGGCGGGCTGCCCGAAGATGTCGGTGCCCTGCGTGCTGAGGAGGAGCACCCGGCCGAGCGGCCAGAAGACGAAGACCGCGAAGACGAGCAGCGCGGGCAGGAGCAGCACGACGCCGACGCGTCGGTCGGCTCGGTGCCAGGAGCGGGTGGCCGGGGCGGACCGCTGGCGACCGGCGACGAGGCCGGGCCGGACGGAGACCGTCATGGTGGGGACTCCTCGGGTTAGGGAACGTTCCCGATCTGGGGACGACACCACTGTGGAGGCGCGGCCGCGGCGGTCGCAAGCGAGGTCGACGTCCCGCCGCCCGCCGTTCACGCAGTGTTCGACACCGGGCCCGGACGGGGCGTCGTGGACCCCGGACCGTCGCCGGAGTTCACCCGTGGGACGGCCGCGCGACGCCGGGGGTTCCGCGTCCAGCGCCGCGGGCGTCGTACACCGGGGACATGACCGAACCCACCCCGACCGTGCCCCCTCGCACCGGGCGCCTCCGCACCGAACTCCCCTGCACCGACCCGCCGGCACCCGCCGTCCTCCGCCGCGCCGCCGAGGACGCCGCGCGCGCCGTCGCCCCGTCGCTCCTGAGTGCCTTCCGCTCCGACGTCGTCGTGCACACGAAGCGCGACGCTCACGACGTCGTGACCGAGCACGACCGGGCCGCCGAGCGTGCCCTGACCGGACTCCTGACGACGGCCGTCCCCGGGTCGACGGTCCTGGGCGAGGAGGGCACCGTCGGTCCCGCTCCCGAGGGCGCCCGGGTGCGCTGGATCGTCGACCCGATCGACGGCACCGCCAACTTCGCCCGGGGCCTGGCGTACTGGTGCGTCTCGATCGCGGCCGAGGTGGACGGGACGGTCGTCGCCGGCGTGGTGCTCGACCCCGTCGCGGACCACGCGTTCGGCGCGGACGACACCGGCGCGTTCCTGGACGGCCGACCGATGCGGTCCGTCTCGGGACCGGCGCAGGACGCCACGGTGCTGACGAGCTTCCCGGTGCAGCAGGACCTCGAGCTGCTCGGCGAGACCGCCGCGTTCGGCCTGCTCCGGGACCTGACCCTGGACTTCCGGCACCACCACAGCACCGGGAGCGGCGCGCTCAACCTGGTGCACGTCGCCGCCGGGTGGTCCGACGTCACGCTGGGCTTCGCGACGCACCCCTGGGACGTCGCCGCCGGCGCGCTGGTGCTCGAACGTGCCGGCGGTCGCTTCCGCGGCTTCCGCCACGGCGTCCCGACGGATCGCGCGGTCGACGCCGAGGACTACGTCGCGGTCGGGGCCGGCGACCCCCACGAGCGACTGGTCACCCGGGTCGCAGCCCTCTCCGCCACCGTCACCCGCGCGGGCTGAGGACGAGCGGGGCCGCACGGACGGACCCCCGCTGCTCGAGCCGGGTCGGGAGCACCTCGTGCCGCTCGACCCGGCGCCCGCGGAGCCGCTCGACGACGAGCTCCACCACGCGGGCACCCATCCGGGCACGCGGTTGGTCGACGGTCGTCAGGTCGAGCCGCCCGGCGAGGGCGGTCCCGTCGAACCCCGTCACCGAAGCGATGCCCGGCAACCGGAGGCCGACACCGGCGGCCGCGGAGACCAGCCGCGCGGCCGTCGCGTCGTTGGCGGTCACGAACGCCGTCACCCCGTCGCCGAGCAGTCGGGCGATCCGCGCCGGGTCGGCGACGAGCGACCCGACGTCCTCGGCGCGGCCGTCGGTCGGCAGCAGCGCCACGGCCGCGCCGTACGCCCGCCCGCGCCTGGTGGTCGACGGGTGCTCGGTCTCGCCGACGAAGCACGTGCGCACGTGGCCCGCCGCCGCCAGGTGCAGCACGAGCTCCCGCATCCCGGACTCCTCGTCCGAGCGGACCGTGTCCACCCCGCGGCCGGCGAGCGCCTCGCCGGCCGACCCGAGGACCGCGACCGGCAGGTCCGCCGCGGCCGCGGCGAGCGCGGCTGGCGGGAGCCGGCTGCTGACCACCGCGACCCCGAGCACCCCGTCGGCCGACCCGGCGGACGTGTGCAGTGCCTCCAGGCCGGATACCAGGCGGTCGTCGTCACGGAACGCATCGACGACCCGGAGCGCGAACCCCAGGGTGTCCGCGGTGGCCTGCGCGCTGCGCAGGACCTCCGCGTGGAACGGGTTGGCCCGCTCGGTCAGCAGGAGGCCCAGCACGAGCGGTGCGCCGGCTGCGCGACGTCGCGCCAGCGACCCGACCGGGAGGCCCAGCTCGTCCGCGGCGCGCACGGCCAGTTCCCGACGTGGTGCGGACACGCCGTCGTCGCCCCGCAGGGCGAGCGACACGAGCGAGCGGGACATGCCGGTCCGGCGCGCGACGTCGCGCAGCGTCGCGGTCACGGCGTGCGGAGCTTCCAGGTGCGGACGTGCTCCCACGTCATCGTCTGCCACCAGCGCCCCGTCCAGTCGGGGCTCGCGGTGCGGCAGAGCACGACGGTGTCGCCGACGAAGTCCGACGGCACCGGGACGTCGAGGCCGCGGATGAACTCGCCGACCTCGTCGTGCAGGTCCGGCCGGACGTACAGGTCGTGCGACGCGAGCGACAGGTGCGGGCGGTAGCGCTCCGGGTCGTGGTCGTTCGGCAGCGGCGCGTTCATCGACCGGCGGAACGGGGCCACGGCCGCGTCGACGTCGATCGCGAGCTGGTCGAACGCGGTGTTCCGCGAACCGTCCGGGTTCGTGGCGACGTCGTACACGTAGCCGATGCCCTGCTCGCGGACCCCGGCGTTGTGCACCGGGAAGCCGGGTCGACCGTCGAGCAGCGCGGTGAGGGCGTCGATCACCTCGGACTCGGCGGACCCGAACGGCTGGCTGCCGATCAGGGTGGCGTGGGGCGGGAACGCGCCGGAGGACACCAGGCCGTACTGGGCGCGGAGCTGGTCGGTGACGACGGTGACCGCGCGGCAGGTCCGGGGGTCTGGACGCAGGTAGACGCCGTAGCGGTAGGGGTCGCTGTCGTCGCGGGCGCCCTTGGCGGTGACGGCGGGGGCGGTCGCCGCAGAGGTGTCGAGGGTGGTGGGGGTCGGCATGCTCGTCCTGTTCGTCGCGGTTTCGGGAACGTTCCCCATCGTGGTGGGGATCGTTCCCGAGCGCACCCCTCCCCGCGGTGACGAAGCGGTGAACGACCGGTGTCGGCTGGGTCGCTGCGCGGTCAGGCGCTGGCGAGCGTGCGGCCGGGGACGAACTCCCCGTCGACGGCGACGTGCGCGGCGTTCGCCCGGCTGGCGTCGACCTGGTCGACGACGGCGTCGACCGCCATCGTGCCGATCACGTCGAGCGGCTGCCGCCACGAGGTGATCCCGAACAGCTCCGTGTCGTACGGCCGGATGCCGTCGTAGCCCGTGACCGAGAAGTCCTGCGGCGCCGAGAGCCCGCGGCGCCGCAGTGCCTCGAGGACCCCGACGGCGTAGTGGTCGCTCGGCGCCATGATCGCCGACACCCCGCCCGCCGAGATCACGGCCGCGACGAACGAGTCGAGCGCGCGGGGGTCGTTGCCGTGGTCCTCGGCACGGATCCGCAGGACGTCGACCCCGCGGGACCGGAGCCGTCGGGCCATCGCGTCGGTCCGGGCCGACTGGGTGAGGGAGCCCGCGGCGCTGATCGTGAGCACCGCGACGCGCACGTGCCCGGCGTCGGCGACGTGGTCTGCGAGTGCTCGGCCGCCGCCGCGCTCGTCGCAGTAGACGCTGCTGACCGACGGGTCGCGCTCCGGACGTCCGGCGATCACCGTGGGGATGCGTCGGGCGAACGGCAGGACGTCCTCCACCGGCAGGGCGCCGCTGCAGACGATGAGCCCCTCGACCCGGAGCGACACGAGGGTCTCGAGCGCGCGGCGTTCCTCGGCGAGCGGGAACGACCCGGCGCCCGTCGCAGTGACCGCCCGGTAGCCGCGGGCCGCCGCCTGCAGCTGGAACGCCGTGAGCAGGTGCCCGTAGAACGGCGTCGCGGCGTCGCGGACGAACACCCCGACCGTGTGCGTGCGGTGGGCGGACATCCCGCGGGCGTTCGCGTTCGCGACGTACCCGAGCTCGACCGCGGCGCGCTTGACCCGCTCGACGGTCGCCGGCGCCACCCCGTACGCCCCGGCGAGCGCCCGGGACACGACGGACTTCGACACCCCGGCGAGCGCCGCCACGTCGTGGATGGTCGGCACGGCGTGCAGGCCGCTCACGTCGCACGCCGTCGGGTTCGGAGGGTCACACCCGTCACGCTAGTGGCGATCCCCGGTCGAGCGGGGCCGGGAGTGGTGAACAGTTCCCGTGGCTCAGGCCGAGGGTCCCCGGCCGGCCACGGTGCGCAGCCCGCGGAGGTACTGCCCGCCCGTCTCGACGGTGTCGATGCGGCCGAGGCGGTACCCCAGCGGCACGTCCCGCCAGGAGGCGTCCGGCCGTACCTCGTGCAGGTACACCCACCGCCGGGTCACCTCGTGAAGCAGCCCGATCCACAGCGCGTCGAGTCGCTGGTCCGTCTGTATCCCGATCAGCTCTCCCTCGGCGGCGATCGTGCGGAGGACGCCGGCGGTCGTGTCGAGGTCGATGCCCGCCGGGACCAGCGACGACGGTGGCCACTCTGGACGGAGCCGGGCGGCGCGTGCCGCGAACGTGGTGTCGCGCCTGACGCTGTGCACCTCACGCAACCGGATCGCGATCAGGCCGTCGAACGCGCCACCGTCGGCCAGCGGGGCCATCAGGACCCACTTCGCGCCGACGCGGAGCACGAAGCCGGAGTACCGGGACTCCCGCTCGGTGCGACGCACGACGCGCACCACGTGGTCTGCCCCGACGGCCTCGTCGAGCCGACGACGGATCTTCTTCGACTTCACGGGCTCACGGTACCGAGTGCGATGCCGTCGGCGGACCACGGCGGGGTAACGTTCCCGCATGACCACCCCGGGCGTGCAGTACGACGCCGTCCTGCTCGCCGGGGGTCGGGCGTCGCGGATGAGCGGCATCGACAAGACGGCCCTGGTCGCCGACGGCCTGGCACTGTCGGACCACGCGGTCGCCGCGGCAGCCAGGGCCCGCAGCGTCGTGCTCGTCGGGCTCCGGGAGGGCCGGACCGCGCCGGACGGGGTCGTCGTCACGCGCGAGGAACCGCCGTTCGGCGGACCGGTGGCCGGGATCGCCGCGGGGCTCGAGGCGGTCCCCGCGCCCGCGCCGTGGACGCTCGTGCTCGCGTGCGACCTCGTGCGGCCCGAGCGGGCGGTCGACGCGCTGCTGCGGTCGGCGGACGACACCGTCGACGCCGACGGCTTCGTCGCCGTGGACGAGGACGGGCGTCGGCAGCCACTCCTCGCCCTCTACCGGTCGTCCGCACTGCGTGACGCCGTCCGGGCGCTCGGCGACCCGACCGACGCTGCCGTGCGGCGACTGACCGCGGGGCTCCGGCTCGTCGAGGTGCCGCTGTCCGGCGGTCTCTGTGCGGACGTGGACGAACCGGCGGACGCCGCCCGGGTCACGGGGACGAGCGGGCTGCTTGACTGACCGCATGACCACAGACGACGTCCTCGCCGCATGGACCGCAGAGCTCGCCGAGGCGCTCGGGTTCCCCGAGGACTTCACGCTCGACCGCGACGTCGTGCTCGACCTCGCCCGGGACGCCGCGCACGGTGTCGCCCGGCCCGCCGCCCCGCTCACGACGTTCCTGGTCGGCTACGCCGCTGGGCTCCGGGGCGGCTCGACGGCGGACGTGGAGGCCGCTGCGGCGACCGCGACCCGCGCCGCCCTCGCCCGCGGAGCCGACAGCAGCGGTACGGGCAGCGAACCGGGCACGCAACCGGGCACCGACGCGAGCACCGCTTCCGGCACCGACGCCGGCGCCCGGTGACGGCGGTCCTGCTCCCCTGGCAGGCCGCGCGCGCCGAGGCGCACCGGCAGGGCGTCCGACTGACGGCGGACCTCGCGGCGTCCGGCCCCGGGTTCGGGTCGGATCCCCTGCGACTCGACCTCGCGGCGGCGATCGGCCGGACGCTCGTCGGGGACCTCGTCGCCCCGGGGGACGTCCCCGGCCACGACGGGGCCGCGATGGACGGGTGGGCGGTCGCGGGCGACGGGCCGTGGACGCTCGGCGCGGGCATCGTCGCGGGGGCCGTGCCGTCGACGGAAACCCTGGCCGCCGGGCACGCACGCCCGATCACGACCGGTGCACCGGTGCCGCCCGGGACGACCGCCGTGGTGCGCTCGGAGGACGCCGCGGTCGACGCCGACGGCCGGCTCGTCCGGCACACCCCCTCGGACCGCCGCCACGTCCGTCCCGCCGGCGAGGAGGTCGCCCGGCACAGCACGCTGTTCCCCGCGGGCACGGTGCTGACCCCGCCGCGGGCGGCCCTCGCGGCGGCGTCCGGCGTCGACGACGTGCTCGTCGCGCCGGCCCCGACGGCCCGGGTCGCGGTGCTCGGCGACGAGATCGTCGGCGCGGGCGTCCCACGCCCCGGCCAGGTCCGCGACGTGTTCACCCACACGCTGCCGACCGTGCTCCGGGCCTTCGGGGCCGACCCCGTCGCAGCCGAGCGCGTGTCCGACGACGCCGACGCCACCGCCCGCGTGCTCGACGGCGCGCAGGAGCGGATCGTCGTCACGACCGGCGGCACGGCGGGGTCCTCGACGGACCACGTCCGCGGCGCGCTCGCCCGGATCGGCGCCGAGCTGCTGGTCGACCGGGTCGCCGTCCGCCCCGGTCGGCCGATGCTCCTCGCCCGTCGCGGGGCGACCGTCTACCTGTGCCTGCCGGGCAACCCGATGGCGGCGATGGTCGGGGCGGTGCTGCTCGGCGGCCCGCTCGTCGCGGGCGTGCTCGGACGCGCACCGGAGCCGACGGGGTCCGTCCGACTGGCCGTCGACGTCCCGAACGAACGGCCGGATGACCTCGTCCTCGCGTACCGGGACACTCCAGGGGGAGCCGTGCCGGCCGCGCACCAGACGTCGGCGATGCTCCGGGGCCTGGCCGACGCCGACGGACTGATGGTCGTCGCGTCCGGGGGCCGCGTGGCGGGCGAGGCCGTGCCTCCCGTCCGGCTGCCGTGGACCCGGTGACCGCAGCTCGGTGAGAACAGCCCTGTGGAGAACCGCGCGTTCCCACCGCGAACCGCACCACGCTGGCGGGGTCACCGCCTCGGGTGGTAGACCCGGACCATGAGCCGGATCACGGCGCGGAAGCGCGTCACCCGCATCACCGTCGCGACGTCCCGGTCGGTGCGTGACGACCTGCTCGCCGTCGAGGAACCGCTGGAGATCCGCGTCGGCGGGAACTCGCTCGCGATCACGATGCGGACGCCGGGCAACGACGTCGACCTGGCGGCGGGGTTCCTGGTGTCCGAGGGGGTCATCGCCCGGGGCGAGGACTTCGCCGCCGCGCGGTACTGCGCGGGTGCCACGGACGAGGGCCTGAACACCTACAACCTGCTCGACGTCACGCTCGCGGCGGGCGTCCCCGCCCCGGACCCCAGCCTGGAACGGGCGTTCTACACGACGAGCTCCTGCGGGCTGTGCGGCAAGGCGAGCATCGACGCAGTCCGGACGACCTCGCAGCACGCGGTGCACCACGACGACCTGGTGCTCGACCCGGCGCTCCTCGCGACGTTCCCCGACCGGCTCCGGGCGGCGCAGGACATGTTCGAGAAGACCGGTGGGCTGCACGCCGCGGCGCTGTTCGACGGGCGGAGCGGCGAGATGCTCGTCCTCCGCGAGGACGTCGGGCGCCACAACGCGGTCGACAAGGTCGTCGGGTGGGCGGTCAAGGAAGGCAGACTGCCCCTGAGCGGCACCGTCCTGATGGTGTCGGGCCGCGCGAGCTTCGAGTTGACACAGAAGGCGTCGATGGCAGGGATCCCGGTCCTGGCGGCGGTGTCGGCACCCTCGTCGCTCGCCGTCGACCTGGCGAAGGAGGTCGGCATCACGATCATCGGCTTCCTGCGCGGCCAGAGCATGGTCGTCTACAGCCGGCCCGAGCGGATCGTCGAACCAGCAACCGCCCCTCGAGAGACAGTGAGCGCCCCGTGACCGAGCAGCCCCCGAAGGACGACGTGACCGACGCCGAGATGACGGTCGGCGAACCCAAGGACTGGGCGGCCGGCGTCCCCGGCGTCCTGCACTCGATGGGCCCCGCGATCGAGCAGCTCGGGCTCGCGCGCACCGCCAAGCTCATGCTCTCCCTGAACCAGAAGGGCGGCTTCGACTGCATGAGCTGCGCCTGGCCGGACCCGGACAAGCGCAAGACGGCCGAGTTCTGCGAGAACGGCGGCAAGGCCGTCGTTTGGGAGGCGACTCCGGTGCTCGTCCCGCGGGAGTTCTGGGCCGAACACTCCGTCGGCGACCTCGCCGACAAGACCGAGTACTGGCTCGGCATGCAGGGCCGCCTGACCGAACCGGTGTGGAAGCCCGCCGGCAAGGACCACTACGAACCGGTCAGTTGGGAGCGGGCGTTCCGGATCATCGCCGACAAGCTGAACGGCCTGTCGAGCCCGGACGAGGCATCGTTCTACACCTCGGGACGCACGAGCAACGAAGCGGCGTTCGTCTACCAGCTGTTCGTCCGGGCCTTCGGCACGAACAACCTGCCCGACTGCTCGAACATGTGCCACGAGTCCACGAGCCTGGCGATGGCCGAGACCGTCGGCATCGGGAAGTCGACCATCGCGTACGACGACTTCGAGCACACCGAGCTCATCATCGTGATGGGCCAGAACCCCGGCACGAACCACCCCCGCATGCTCACCGCGCTCGAGGACGCCAAGCGCAACGGCGCCGAGATCGTCGCGGTGAACCCCCTGCCCGAGGCCGGCCTGCGCCGCTACAAGAACCCGCAGCGCGTCCGCGGCGTCGTCGGGCACGGCACCGAGATCGCCGACCAGTTCCTGCAGATCCGGCTCGGCGGCGACATGGCGCTGCTGCAGGCGATCGCGAAGCGCGTGGTCCTCGCCGAGCAGCGCACGCCCGGGTCCGTCGTGGACCACGCGTTCATCGAGAAGCACACGAGTGGGTACGACGCGTTCGTCGAGCACATCCTGCAGGTCGACGACGACGAGGTCGTCCGCGCCACCGGCCTGACGATCGAGGAGATCGACGAGCTCGCGGAGCGGTACCTGCGGTCCGAGCGCACGATCATCACGTGGGCGATGGGCATCACGCAGCACACCAAGGCCGTCGACACGATCAAGGAGATCATCAACCTCCTGCTCCTCCGCGGGAACATCGGCCGACCCGGCGCCGGCGCCTCGCCGATCCGCGGGCACAGCAACGTGCAGGGCGACCGGACGATGGGCATCTGGGAGCAGATGCCGGACTCGTTCCTCGACGCCCTGGCGAAGGAGTTCCACTTCGAGCCGCCCCGCGAGCACGGGGTCGACGCCCTGAAGGGCATCCACGCGATGCAGCGCGGCGACATCCGGTTCTGGATGGGCATGGGCGGCAACCTCGTCGCCGCGATCTCGGACAGCCAGCTCGCCGAGCAGGCGTTCCGCGGCACCGAGATGACCGTCCAGGTGTCCACGAAGCTCAACCGTTCGCACGCCGTCGTCGGGCGGGAAGCCCTGATCCTGCCGACCATGGGCCGCACCGAGATCGACGTCCAGGCTGCCGGCCCGCAGTTCGTCTCGGTCGAGGACACCGTCTGCTCCGTGCACGGCAGCCACGGGCAGGTCCCGCCGGTCGCCCCCGGCCTGCTCTCCGAGGTCGCGATCGTGTGCGAGCTCGCGAAGGCCACCCTGGGCGACCGCGTCCCGGTCGACTGGCAGGCCATGCGGGACGACTACGACGTGATCCGCGACCACATCAGCCACGTCGTCCCCGGCTTCGAGGACTACTCCCGCCGCGCCGGCAGCAAGGAGGGCTTCGTGCTGCCGAACGGCCCGCGTGACTCACGGACGTTCGCGACGAAGACCGGCAAGGCGATGATCACGGTGAACGAGCTCGAGCACGTCGAGCGCCCCGAGGGCACGCTGCTGCTGCAGACCCTGCGCTCGCACGACCAGTACAACACGACGATCTACAGCCTGAACGACCGGTACCGCGGCATCAAGAAGGGCCGGCACGTCGTCTTCGTCAACCCCGACGACCTGGCCGAGCTCGGGCTGACCGACGGCGACCACGTCGACGTCGAGACGGTCTGGGACGACGACGTCGAGCGCGTGCTGCGGGACTACCGAGTGGTCGCGTACCCGAGTGCGCGCGGCTGCGCCGCCGCCTACTTCCCCGAGGCGAACGTGCTCGTGCCGTTGGACAGCGCGGCGAAGGGCAGCAACACCCCGGTGTCGAAGGCCGTCCCGGTGCGGCTGACACGGGTGGCGGTGCCCGCCGGCGTCTGACGCGCGCGGATCTGGCGGCGGATCTGGCCGCGACCAGGACCGGACGGGAGGCGCGTGGCGGGGCCGCCACGATCCTCCTGTCCGTCCGCTGGTCGCGCCGGGCCGTCAGCGGTCGGTGACGGACCGTCGCGCCAGGTCCGAGGCGAGCATCATGTCGGCCGCGTCGTCGACGAGCCGCTCGCCCTGCGCACGCGGGATCCGACCGGACACCACGAGCGCGGCGAGGCCCTGCATCGTGGCGGCGAAGAGCATCTTGAACGATTCGCGTGCGGCCTCGTCGGTGTCGGCGTCCCGGGGCCCCGCCGCCTGGTCGAGCAGGCCGAACAGTGCCCCGGCGGCCTCCCCGACGGCACCGGTGCGGGTGCTCGACTTCGCCTGGAACATCAGGTCCATCAGGGCGGCGTCGGCGATGGCGAAGTCGACGTAGGCGTGCGCGACGCGGCGGAAGCGGTCGGGCAGGTCCGTCGACGCCGTCATCGCCCGCTCGACCGCGGTCCGGAGGCGTTCGAAGCCGACCACCGCGAGGGCGTCGAGCAGGGCCTGGCGGTCGACGAAGTGGCTCCGCGGCGCACCGTGACTGACCCCGGCGCGGCGTGCGAGGTCCCGGAGCGACAGCCCCTCGACGCCCGAGTCGCGGAGGACCGCGACGGCCTCGTCCAGGAGCACCGCGCGGAGGTTCCCGTGGTGGAACGGCCGCTCGGTCATGTCGCCATCGTACCCAAACCAGGCATTGACTAGATAGTAGTCAGTGTCTAGATTATGGGCATGACCAACGGACGATCCCTCCTCGTGCTCGGCGCCACCGGGCAGACCGGGCAACACCTCACCCGCCTCGCGCTCGAGCAGGGCCACCACGTGCGCGCCCTCGCCCGCACGCCCGCCAAGCTCGCGGTCCGGCACGAGCGGCTCGAGGTGGTCGCCGGCTCGATCACCGACGACCAACTCGACCTCGACCGGCTGCTCGACGGGGTCGACGGCGTCGTCGCGATGCTCGGGGACCGGGTTGCCCAGCAGGACCGCCTGGTGAACACCGAGTTCGTGCAGCGCCTCGTGCCCGCGATGCGCCGCAGCGGCACACGTCGGTTCCTGTACCAGGCGGGCGGACTCAGTGCGGTGCCCGGGCGACGTCTGGCCCTGCCGCTCCGGATCGTCCGCCGCACGATCGCGAAGTCCTACGACGGGCAGCACCGGGACAACGAGGCCGTGATGCGGTACCTCGACGAGCAGGCCCGGGACCTGGAGTGGATGGTGCACCGGGCCGGCATCGGCTCGGACGGGCCGTCGCGCGGCGAGCTCCGCCGCTCGCGGCACTGGATCAGCATCGGGACGTTCGTCGACTGCGCTGCGTACGACCTCCGGATGCTCTGGGACGACGACGCCGTGCACACGTGGGACGGCAGCGCGTACGCCCGGGGGCGCTGAGCCCACGCCGGTCAGTCGCGCGGGGAACCGGGGGCGAGGTCGTAGGTCACCCACGGCGCTGAGCCCACGCCGGTCAGTCGCGCGGGGAACCGGGGGCGAGGTCGTAGGTCACCCACGGCGCTGAGCCCACGCCGGTCAGTCGCGCGGGGAACCGGGGGCGAGGTCGTAGGTCACCCACGGCGTCGCGGTGGCCACGGCGTCGTACACCCGTCGTGCCGCCGCGTTGTCCTGCGCGGTGATCCACCGCACCACGCTCGCCCCCTCGGCAGCCGCGACGGCGGCGGCCTCGTGCAGGAGTGCCGTCGCGACACCCGCTCCCCGGGCGGTCGGTGCGGTGAACAGGTCGTCGAGGTACAGCCCTATCGTGGCGGTCGACGGACGTGCGAAGCGCCGCAGGTTCGCCAGCCCGACCGGGCGGTCGTCGTCGTCCACGGCGACGAGCCCGAGCAGGCCGTGCTCGCCGCCGGACACCCATCGCCAGGTCGCAGCGACGGCGTCGGGGTCGTCGGGCAGACGGTAGAAGGCGCGGTACCCGGCGTACAGCTCCGCCCACGCCTGCTCGTCGGACGGTCGGACGGGTCGGACGCGGGGTGCCATCCCGTCAGCGTAGGGGTGGCGGTGTCGGGACGCTGGGATGTCGTCCTCCCGGTTGACGCCCCGGGCCCGAGCGCCGACCTACCGTGGGAACCGTCGCACGACCGTGCGAGGAGGAGAGGCAGCCGTGCTGCAGAACATGAGTGGGGCGCACCTGCTGGTGATCGTCGTGATCCTGGCGCTCGACGTGGTGGCGCTCCTTCAGGTGTGGCGTGATCGTCGTCGGAGCGACGTCGTCAAGGCCGTGTGGACCGTCGTCATCGTCGCGGTGCCGGTGATCGGCGTCGTCGGCTGGGCGGTGAACTGGCTGCTCGGACGCGCCGCCGCCGCGCTCGACCGGTCCCGGTAGCGCGGTCGGTGGCGGTCGCCGTCGCCCGACCTCACGCGCCCAGCGACATGTCACGGGCAGCGGCGCGCGTGACCTGTCGCTCAGCGCGAAAGGTCACCGCGGCAGTCGACCAGCCGACCAGCCGAGCGCCGACCAGCCGAGCGCCGAGTGTCGCCGCCGCCCCGCCTCACACCGACGCCTGCGTCCCCCGCACCCGCCCCACGACGACGTCCACGATCCCGGCGAGCAGCGCCGCCCCCACGAACGCGAGCGACACCCCGAGCCCGAGCGGCAGCCCTTGCGCGTAGTCGCCCTTCGAGCTGGCGAGCGCCGAGTAGAACACACTGCCCACGGCCGCGATCCCGATGGCCGACCCGACCCGGGCACCGACCTGGATGAGCCCACCGGCCGAGCCGCCCTGCTGGACGGGGACCTCGGACAGCGTCAGGGTCTGGTTCGGCGAGATCGTCAGGCCGGAGCCGACGCCGGCGACGAGCAGCGGCACCACGAGCCACCAGCCGAGCGACGGCCCGTAGTGGTTCGCGACCACCCAGATCACGCCGCCGAGCCCGAGCAGCACCAGGATCGTGCCGAACACGATGAGCTGCCGCCCGAACCGGGACACGACCCGACCGCCGATCGTCGACGCGACGCCGGACCCGATCGCGAACGGCACCGAGGACGCCCCCGCCAGCAGCGCCGAGTAGTGCAGGCCGGACTGCAGCGCGAGCGTCAGCACGAAGAACAGCGGGGTGAAGCCGGCGAAGTACACGGTCGCGAGCCCGACACCGAGCGAGAACGACCGGCGGCGGAACAGCCCGAGGTCGATCACGGGCTCCTTCGTCCGCGCGTACCGCCGTTCCCAGAGCACGAACAGCAAGGCGAACACGACCGCAGCGACGACGAGCCACCACTTCGCGTTGCTCTTCCACTCCTCGGACTGCACGAACGGCAGCAGCAGCGCGACGACCGCGGCGCCGAGCAGGACGATCCCCACGGGGTCGAAGTCGTGCTTGCGCCCGCGCTCGGCCTTCGCGGTGGCGGGCAGGTAGCGGAAGGACAGGAGGATCGTGACGAGTCCGACGGGCAGGTTCACGAAGAAGACGAACCGCCAGCCGTTCTCGGTCCCGAACGCCGTGATGAGCAGCCCACCGACGAGCGGGCCGATCGCGGTGGCGATGCCGACCGTCGCTCCGAACAGGCCGAACGCGGTGCCGCGCTCCTTCCCGCGGAACAGCTGCTGGATGAGCGCGGTGACCTGCGGCGTGAGCAGACCACCAGCGAAGCCCTGCACCAGGCGGGCGATCACGAGCACGAGGCCGTTCGGCGCGAAGCCGCAGAGGGCACTCGCGAGCGTGAAGAGCGCGACGCCGACGATGAACATCCGTCGCCGGCCGGAGGCGTCCCCGAGCCGGCCTCCGGGCACGAGCAGCAGGCCGAACGCGAGCGCGTAGCCGGACAGGATCCACTGCACGGCCTCGGGCGAGGCACCGGGCAGGCCGCTCGAGATGGACTCCAGCGCGACGTTGACGATCGACACGTCGAGCAGCACGATCCCGCCGCCGAGCAGGCAGATGACGAGCGCCTTCCAGCGGTTCGGGTCCGGCTCGTAGTCGTCGCCGCCACCGCCCGACGGGCGGGCGCGGTCCGGGGTGGTGTCCTTCGGGGCTTCCGGTGGGGTCGCCGTGGGTGCGGCGGTGGCGGCGTGGTGCGCGCCGTGGTGTGCGACGGAGGGAGCCGCATCGGGCTCGACGGGTTTGCGGTGTTCGGCTGCCATGACACGCCCACGCTAGGCTCCGGGCCCTGCGGGGTCCGGAGCGTGCGGTCCGCGGCTTGTCCCCCGTCCACGCGACCAGGCGACGGACTGGAGGCACGTGGCGGGCCCGCCACGGGCCTCCGGGCCGTCAGCGGGTCGCGTCCGCCAGCTCGGGGACGCGCACCGTCACGTGCGTGTCCACCGCGATCGCCAGCGCGGTGATCATCATCGACAACCCGACCGACGCGAGCGTGTCTGTCAGCCAGTGGTAGCCCAGGTACAGCCGGGTGACGACCTGCGCCGTGATCATCAACGCCGCGAGCGCGAACAACAGGACCGTGACCCACCGACGGTGGGTCCGCGAGGCGACGAGGAACGCCCCGATCAGGAAGAAGTCGCTCGCCCCGAGCACGTGCCCGGACGGGAACGAGAACGTGTGGTCGGGCGCGAGCAGCATCAGCCCGACGGGCGGCCTCGGGTGCCGCACGATCGGCGCGAGCAGCTGCGCGGTGGCGACGCCGAGCACCATCCCGCACGCCAGCAGCAGCGCCCGCCACGCGTGCCGCGCGAGGAGCGCCCACACCACGGTGACCACGAGCACGATGATCGGCATCCCGACCGGCCCGAACACGGTCGCGAAGAACGCCGACACCCCGGTCAGGTCCCGGTCGCGGTGCGCGTCGAACCACTGCTCGACCGGTCGGTCCAGGTGCTGCACGCCGCTGTGGCCGAGCACCCCGACGAGCATCGCCGAGAACACGGCGGACCCGACGACGGCGAGCACGACGGCCCCGCGGAGCAGGACGGCCCGCTCGGTACGCCCGACGGTCCGGCGCTCCGGGGTGAACTTCGTGTGCCACCAGCCGGGTGCCTGCGTCGCGGCGGTCACCGTTCGACCCGGGCTGTGCGACGGCGGCGGACGAGGGCTCCGACGACGAGCGGGAGCACCGAGACGACGACCACGACGATCATCACCGCGTCGATGTGGTCCGCCACGAGCGGGACGCCACCGAGCAGGACCCCGGCGGTGACGAGCACCCCGACCCAGGCCACGGCGCCGACGACGTTCCAGGTGGCGAAGCGCCCGAGCGACATGCGCGCGGTGCCGGCGGCGAGCGGGACGTAGGTGCGGACCACCGGGACGAACCGGCCGAGCACGAGCGACGCGGCACCCCAGCGGGCGAAGAACGCCTCGGACTCGTGCAGCCGCGCGGGGGTGAGCAGCCGCGCGCCGGGGCGGAACAGCCGCCGGCCGACACGCGCGCCGAGGGCGTACCCGACGAAGTCGCCCACGACGGCGGCGGTCACGGCGACGAGCGCGACCTCGCCGGGTGTGACCCCGAGCGTGGCGCTGAGGATCGCGGCGGTGACGAGCAGCGAGTCCCCGGGCAGGAACGGGAACAGGACGCCGGACTCCACGACGACGAGGAGTGCGATCCCGGCCAGGACCCACGGCCCGAAGGCGTGCAGGACCGAGGCGGCGTCGAACAGGTGCAGGGCTGCGGGGATCACTGGGCGGTCCTCCAGGCGGGGTCGGTGGATCGGTCGGACGGGGCTCGACGGGCACTCCGTCCGAGCACGCTGCGCACGGCGTCGCCGAGGCTCCGGTGGTGCCGCCACTCGCGCACGGTGAGCGCGACGATGACGACGTCGAACAGGGTCAGGAGCGCGAGTCCGACGCCGGGGTGCTGCACGAACTCGACGCCCTGCCAGACCACGAAGCCGCCGAGCGCCGCGATCGCCCACGGGTACAGCCGTCGCGACCCGCGGAAGATCGCCGCGACGATGCCGAGCTTCACCAGGCCGTGCACGACCAGGTACACGGCGGCGAACAGCGTCGCGTCCGTGCTCAGCGCCGCGACCCCGTGGCGGACGAGGTGCGCGACCGGGTCGCCCGGGTCCTCGCGGAGCTCGCCGGCGGTCAGGAGCCGGGCGACGGCCTCGACCTGCGCCGGCCGGAGCACGAGCAGCGGCAGGCCGACGAGGAGCTCGACGAGCCCGTCGACCGCCTTGAGCGCGAAGCCGACCAGGAAGACCAGGTCGAACCAGCGCTCGCGGGTCCGTGGTGTGGTGCGCATGGCACCAGCGTCGGACCGGGTCTCCCAGGAACGACCAAGGCTGACGATCCGTGCAGCCTTGCTGCTTTCTGGGGCGATCCGCTCCACGCTGTCGGACGAGGAGGCGTCATGGGCGTGTGGATCGGTGTGGCAGCGGCGGGGGTCGCGGTGCTCGGTGTGGTGAGTGCGGGGGCCGCCCTGCTCGCGGTCGCGGTCGAGGCGGAGCGCGAGGGGCTGCTCGACCCCGAGTGACGAGGGTGCCGGGCACCGGGCGCAGGGCCCCGCGGACGCGCGGGCCCCGTCCGCTCCGCGTCAGGCCGGGGTGCCGAGCCGGTAGCCCTTGCCCCGCACGGTCGCGATGAGGTCCCGCTCGGTCTTCTTCCGGAGGTAGTGCACGTACGTGTCGACCGTCCCGAGCTGCTCGCCGTGCTCGAACACCGCGGACAGCAGCTGCTCGCGCGAGAACACCCGGTCCGGCTCCGCGGCGAGCACCGCGAGCAGGTCGGACTCCCGGTCGGTCAGGGCCACCCGGCCGCTGTAGGGCGAGTGCACGGTGTGGTCGTCCGGCCGGAACGACCAGCCGCCGATCTCGAACGCGGGCCCGAGGTCCACCGGCGCGCGGGTGAGCGCCCGGAGCCGTGCGTTCAGCTCGTCGAAGTCGAACGGCTTCACCAGGTAGTCGTTCGCGCCGGCGTCGAGCCCGGACACCCGGTCGTGCACCTCGCCGAGCGCGGTGAGCACGAGCGCCGGGGTGGCGCCCCGGAAGCGCCGGAGCTCCCGGACCACGTCCAGGCCGTCGCCGTCCGGCAGGCGACGGTCGACCACGAGCACGTCGAACAGCCGGTGCAGCGCGGCCTCGAGCGCGTCCACCCGCGTGGTGACGAGTTCGACCTCCCACGACGCCGACAGCACGTCCCGCACGATCGGCCCGAGGCGCGGGTCGTCCTCGACGAGCAGGACCCGTCCGCCGCCGCTCATCCGCGCCGCCGCCGTCCAGTCACACCGGCGAGCGGCAGGGTCAGCGCGAACACGGTGCCGGACGGACCCGTGCGCTCCACCCGCACGTCGCCGCCCGCGCGGACGGCGACGTCCTTCACCAGCGCGAGTCCGATGCCGTTGCTCGTCCGGGTCGGCCCGCCGGTGGCCGGGGCGTCGCCGTGGGCGAACCGGTCGAACACCCGCCGCGGCGCGATCCCGGTGATGCCCTGCCCCTCGTCGCGGACCCGGATCACCACGCGGTCGCCGACGACCTCGTTCTCCACCCACACCGCGCCGCCCGTCGGACTGTGCCCGACCGCGTTGTCGACGAGCGCGACGAGGCACCGCCGGAGCTGCGTGGGCGTGACGGCCAGGACGCCCTCGCCCGGGGTGACCACGAGGTGCACCTGCCGGTCGCGGGCCAGGACCGCCATGTCGTTCGCCGCCGCCGCGAGACCGGCGTCGAGTTCCGCCACGGCGGCTTCGTCGGTCCGGCCGGCCGCGGTGGCGAGCAAGTCCTCGACGACCTCGGCGAGGGCGCGGGTGTCCGTGCGGAGCTCGTCCGCGACCGTGCGCTCGGAGCTCGCGGCGGGGAGCATCGCCTGGAGCTGCTGCACCCGGGCGCTCAGCACCGTCAGCGGCGTCCGCAGCTCGTGGCTCGCGTCCGCCACGAACGTCCGCTGCAGCCGGTACGCCTCGGCGAGCGGCCGGACCGCACGTGCGGCGATGAGCCAGGTCGCCACACCCGCGAGCACGACGGCCGCACCGCCGACGACCAGGACCGCGATGAGCAGGTCGACGGTGTCCAGGTAGACGTGGACATCCTCGGCCCCGTGCCGCTCGAGCTGCTGCGCGGGGGTGAGCTGCCACGCCACGTAGGCCACGACGAGCGCGACGACGGACACCACGAGCGCCGCGGAGACGACCGCGACCCGCAGGCCGATGCGCACGGCGGACCGTCGGTACTCGCGGCGGTCGGGGTCCTGGTCGGAGCCGAGGCCGACCGCCGTGCCGATCCGGGTCAGCCAGGGCTTCACGAAGCGTCCTCCTCGTCCGCGCGGTGGCGCCCAGTCTGCTCCCCCACGACCGCCGCGCGCTCGTCCGGCGTCCGGAAGCGCTCGACGCGGGCTGCTCCGCGCTGCACCACCCGCGTCAGCACCAGGTCGACCCAGACGATCCGGGCGACCGGCGCCACCGCGAGCGCCCACACCACCGACGCGACGACGTCCGTCGGCCAGTGCACCCCGTCCACGGCGAGCGCCGTCGCCACGACCAGCACGACGACCCCGCCGAGCACCGCGAGCACCCGGCGGCGGGGACCTGCCGGCACGAGCATCAGTCCGGCGAGCACGAGCGCCACCACGAAGACGGTGTGCCCGCTCGGGAACGACGCGTCGGGCTGCACGGGGACGAACGGGTGCGGCAGCACGGACCCGTCGGGTCGCGGCCGCCCGACGACCACCTTGAGCAGGTCGGACGGGATCCACGTCAGCGCGACGACGCCGGCGAACGCCGCCGCCGTCACCAGGCGGCGGGTCCGAGCCCACACGAGCCCGGTCAGGACCATGGTCAGGAGCACCGCCGGCACCGGCTCGAACACGGTGTACACCGCGGAGCCGACGGCGCCGAGGACCCCGACGTGCAGGCTGTTGAGCGCTCGGGCGAGGCCGGCGTCCACCGGGTGCGCACGGAGGACGAAGCCGACGACCACGAGGAGCACGACGCCGACCACCGCCCGCTCGACGGCGCGACGCCGGGTCGGACGGGCTGGGGACACGGGCAGTGGGGTGGTCACCCGGACATCCGACGGCAGGTTCCCCAAGAAACGTCGAAGAAGCGTGACGATCCGGGCGTTCGACTCGTCCCAGCAGTGTCATGAGTGCGATCAGGACCTCACGCGACTCCCGGACCGACCGGACCGACCGGACCACGGGACCGTGCCAGAGCACCTTCGACCGCTGGCGGTGTCAGCGTGAGGCCGGTCACGACGGCCTGCACTGCGCGGGCGACGGTGGCGACACCGCGACGTGGAGCGACGCCCTGTCGGGCCGCGACCTGCGGGCCCTCCGGGGCGCGCGTCAGGGCCGGTAGTCGCGCCGCCGCTGGTGGTCGCTCTCGTTGGCCGCGAGCCAGCTCGCCGCGTTCGGCGGCACACCCGGTCCCGCCCCGTTGGTCGCGTCCACGCCGCGCGCGACCACACCCAACACCCCGACCAGCCAGTTGATGAAGCGCATCGCGACCCCCTTGCACCGACCGTACCGGCCATCTGCACCCACCGCACGCGTCGGCCGGCGGTGATCCGTGCCTCCCAGGCGGCCTGGAGGCGCGGTGCGCGCCCGACGCGCACGTCACGCAGGCGGGCTGGTCGCGTCAGCCGACCTGCCGCGCGCTGCCCTACGCTGCTCGCATGGGGGAACGGATGGCACGACGCGCGGGACAGCGGAACGGGGTGCTGCGGTTCCTCCGGGACATGGTGGTGATCCTGCTCGCAGCCCTGCTCGCGTCGTTCCTCGTCAAGACCTTCGTCATCCGCAGCTTCTCGATCCCCTCCGGTTCGATGACGAACACCCTGCAGGTGGGCGACCACGTCGTCGTGAACGAACTCGCCGGCCTGCACCGGGGCGACGTCGTCGTCTTCCGGGACGCCGACGGGTGGCTCGACGTCCCGGGTTCCCCCGAACAGGTCGCCGCGCGGACGCCGACGCTCCTCGGCCGGACGCTCAGCACGGTCGGCTTCGGGCCGGACACCGACGGCCACCTGATCAAGCGGCTCATCGGACTGCCGGGCGACCACGTCGAGTGCTGCGACGCGCAGGGGCGGATGTCGGTGAACGGCGTCCCGCTCGTCGAGCCGTACGTCCTCGCACCCGAGGGCGACCCCGCGTCGGGTGTCCCGTTCGACGTCACGGTTCCCGCCGGACGGCTGTGGGTGATGGGCGACAACCGGTACGGCTCGGCCGACTCGCGCTTCCACCAGGACCTGCCCTCGAAGGGGTTCATCCGGGAGTCCGACGTCGTCGGGCGGGCCGTGGTCGTGACGTGGCCGGTCGCCCGGTGGTCGTGGCTCGACGACCACCCCGAGGTGTTCGCCGGTGTCGGGCGCGAGGAGCAGGGCGGGTAGCCGCCCCGGCCACGGGGCTCGTCAGCCGGCGGCCTCCCACAGCTCGAGCGGCAGCCCCTCCGGGTCGTGGATCCGTACGAAGCGCCCGTACTCGGTGTCCCACTCCGGTCGACGCTCCACCGCGGTGTCCGAGGCCTCGAGCCGCGCCACCAGGTCGTCGAGCCCGGTCACGCGCAGGTTCAGCATGAAGGGGCTGTCGGCGGGGAAGTACCCGCTGTCGGCCGGGAACGGCGCGAACACGGTCGCGCCCGCCTCCTGCTGCCACACCGTGTCCGACCCCGCGTCGATCCCGAGGTGCTCGCGGTACCACGCTGCGCGAGCCTCCGGGTCGCGACTGCGGAAGAAGAGCCCACCGATCCCGGTCACCGTCATGGTCCGCACCGTACCCGCCGACACGAGCGGACGGGAGGCACGTGGCGGGTCCGCCGCGTGCCTCCCGTCCGGTCGTGGGTCACGGCTCCAGCACCTTGCGGTACCACCGGTCCGCGTAGGGGTCTGCGTTGAAGGGCGCGACCC
This sequence comes from Curtobacterium citreum, assembly GCF_006715175.1. Classification (NCBI taxonomy): domain Bacteria; kingdom Bacillati; phylum Actinomycetota; class Actinomycetes; order Micrococcales; family Microbacteriaceae; genus Curtobacterium; species Curtobacterium citreum. The sequence goes on from NZ_VFMQ01000001.1 coordinate 3,226,652, forward strand.
GTTCGAATCCCGAGCGCTCGTAGAGTGCGCATGCCTCAGCCAGCGCGGCGCGGGTGTCGAGGCGGAGCACCGCGACGCCCTGTTCTCGGCAGGCGGCCTCGACAGCGCGCAGCAGTGCGGCGCCCAGGCCCGTCCCGCGGCGCGTCGGCGACACGAAGACCTTCGTGAGCTCCGCGACGTTCCCGAGGAACCGCGCGCCCGCGCACCCGACGGCCTGGCCTCCGTCCGACGCGACCAGCAGCACGCCGGTGGGCTCGACCAGGTCGTCGAACGGTTCGTCGGCGAGCGCTCGGTCGACCTCGTCCTCGCTCGCGGTCCGGCCGTGCCAGCGGGAGGCGACGTCGGTCAGGTACGCCCGGACGATCCGGCCGGCGACGGCGTCGGAGGGACTGACCCGCGCGATGGTGACCACGTGGGGAGCGTAGGGGACGTGCAGACTGGGCCGATGGACCCGTGCCCGTTCTGCCGCATCATCGAGGGCTCCGCACCCGCCGTCTGGGTCGAACGCGAGGAGCACGCCGTCGCCTTCGCTCCCCTGCCCGACTCGTCGCTCGCACCCGGGCACACCCTCGTCGTCCCGGTCGAGCACACCCGGGACCTGCTCAGCGCCGGGCCGGTCGCCCTCGCCGCGACGACGGCGCTCGCGCAGCGGGTCGCCCGGGCGATGCGCGGCGCCCTCGGGGCCACGGGCACGGTGCTGCTGCAGGCCTCCGGAGCGGATGCCGGCCAGAGCGTCGCGCACCTCCACGTCCACGTGGTCCCCTGCTGGCCGGACGACGGCACGACCCACTGGCCCTCGCCGCCGTCGGCCCACCGGTTCGACGGGGACCCGCACGCGGCCCTCGCCGAGATGTTCGAGTAGCCGGGGTCCGCGTCCCGGGGCTTCGCTGCCCAGGGCCGTCGAGTGAGCAGACGAAGTCGGGTGCGCTCGGGCGACCCGACGTCTGCTGCTCCATCGACGGCCGCTCGGCGCCCGCGCGGCCGTACGATCGGTCCGTGTCCCGCTCCGGCAAGCCCTTCGCGCAGTTCGCCACGCGGCTGCCCGACGGCCGCACCGTGGTGGAGGTGACCGTGTTCGACCCGTTCATCGTCTCCGTCGTGCTCGTCGCGGACGGCAAGCGGGACGCGCTGGACCGTGTCCGGGCGCTCGGCGGCCGGGACGTCCACGTGTCGAAGAGCTTCCAGCCGAGCGGCGGCGCCGTCGAGGCACTCCTGCGCGGCGGGGAGGACGGGGTGTTCGCCCCGGAGCCGGTGGACGGCTCGTGGCTGCCCCTGTCGGAGCTGCCGGCGTTCCTCGACGGGACCAGCCCCTGGCTCGTCCGGTACGACACGAGCGCGTTCAACCGCTCGTTCGTGGTTCCTCCGCCCGTCGAGTGAGCAGACGACGTCGGGTGTGCTCGGGCGACCCGACGTCTTCTGCTCCATCGACGGCCAGGCCAGGCCCGGCCCGGCCCCGGCGCCCGGCCCCGGCGCCCGGCCCCGGCGACGAGACGCCGCTCACCCTGCGCGAGACCTCAGCACATCCGCCGGACCCCGCCAGCCGGTCCGGAGCACCGTGGGAGGGGCACCACGACCCCGCCCCACCAGGAGGAACCATGCTGCTCGAGGGCAAGACCATCGTCGTCACCGGCGGCAACAGCGGCATCGGCGAGCAGATCTGCCTCGCCGCCGCAGCCGAGGGCGCGAACATCGTCATCGACTACGTCGCCCACCCCGAGGAGACCGAGTCCCTGATCGACCGCATCGAGCACGCGGGCGGCCACGCGGTCGGCGTCGACGCGGACATCACCCGCGCCGACGACCTGCACCGGATGGTCCAGAAGGCCGTCGACGCCTTCGGCTCGCTCGACGTCCTCGTGAACAACGCCGGGATCGAGGACCGGAAGTCGCTGCTCGAGGAGACCGAGGACGGCTACGACAAGGTCATGTCCGTGAACATGAAGAGCGCGTTCTTCGGCACCCAGGCGGCCGCGAAGCAGTTCATCGCGCAGGGCAACGGCGGCCTCGTCCTGAACATCTCGAGCGTCCACGAGGACTGGCCGATGCCCGGCAACCTGGCGTACTGCGTCGCGAAGGGCGGCATGCGCATGCTCGCCCGGAGCGGCGGCGTCGAGCTCGGCCCGCACGGCGTCCGGATCGTGAACATCGCCCCCGGCGCCGTCGACACCCCGATCAACACGGCGACGACGTCCGACCCCGACAAGCTCAAGCAGCTCGACGACGCCATCCCGCTCGGTCGACCCGCGAAGCCGCACGAGATCGCCGAGGTGGTCGTCTTCCTCGCCTCCGGCAAGGCCGCCTACATGACGAGCACCACCGTCACGATCGACGGCGGCATCTCGCAGGGCAGCGTCGGTCTGTAGACGGGACCGCACGACGGACGGGAGGATCGTGGCGGCGCCGCCGCGATCCTCCCGTCCGTCCCGTGGCGCGTCAGCGCCGATGTCGGGTCAGCGCAACCAGCGGTACTCGTACTCGGGCCGACCCGGCCCGCGGTGCCGCACGTCCTTGTCGACCTGGCCGGCGGCGATCAGGTGCTCGAGGTATCGCCGCGCGGTGACGCGCGAGGTCCCCGTGGCCTGCGCGACCTCGGTGGCGGACGTGCCCCCGTCGGTGCCGATCAGCACGGACCGGACCGTCTCGAGCGTCTCCGGGGCGATGCCCTTCTCCGACTCGGCCGGCGCCGCCGGTCGCAGTTTCCCGAGCCGCGCGTCGATGTCCGCCTGCGTGAGCGACCGCCGGTCCTCGAAGCCCCGGCGGTACTCCCGGTACGTCGTGAGCCGGTCCGCGAAGGTGCGGAAGCTGAACGGCTTGACGAGGTACTGGACGATCCCGAGCGCGATCGCGTTCCGCACGCCCCGGACGTCGTTCGCGGCGGTGACGGCGATGACGTCGACGGCGGAGCCGGCGGTGCGCAGCGCGCGGACGAGCTGGAGGCCGTGCGCGTCGGGCAGGTTGAAGTCGAGCAGCACCAGGTCCGGCTTCGCGGCGGCGACCGCGGCGAGCATCTCCCGACCGGTGGCGGCGGAAGCGACGACGGTGAAGCCGTCGACGCGGCCGACGTACGCGGCGTGGGCCTCGGCGGTGAGCGGGTCGTCCTCGACGATCAGGACGCGGATCACGTCCGTCACGCGGGCACCTGCCGCGGCTCGAGGTCGACCACGAAGGTGCTGCCGGTCGGGCCGGTGTCGACGGTCATCGTCCCGCCGATGTCGGCGAGGGCCGAGCGGACGAGGTCGAGTCCGATGCCACGCCCCTCCGGCCCGGACGGCTTCGTCGACCAGCCCCGCTCGGCGGCGGCGGTGACGTCGGCGATCCCGGGGCCGTTGTCCGCGACGACGATGCGGGTGCGTCCGTCGTCCTGCGTCGTGACGGTGACGGCGACCCGCGGACCGCTGGGCCCGCCGGTGTGCTCGGCCACCGCGTCGACGGCGTTGTCGACGAGGTTCCCGAGCACCGTGATGACGTCGCTCGCCGGCGCTGCCACCGGAGCGTGCAGGCCGTCGGTGTCGGCCACGAGCACGACCCCGCGCTCGTGGGCCTGTGCGCGCTTGGCGTGCAGGACGGCGGCGAGCACCTCCGGGGTCACGACCAGGGGGCCGTCGTCGGGGTGCCCTCGCGGATCTGGGGCTTCCACCCCTTGCCGGTCGATCCGGTGCCGATCGATCTCGTCGGACGCGAACCGGATCGCCTCGTCGACCCGCCCGAGCTCGAGCAGCGCCACGACGGTGTGCAGCCGGTTCGCGAACTCGTGCGTCTGCGAGCGGAGCGCCCCGGTCAGCGTCCGCGTCGCCGCGAGCTCGCCGGACAGGTGCAGCAGCTCGGTCTGGTCGCGGATCGTCGCGACCGTGCCGATCGGCTTCGCGGAGCCCCGCGGGAACGCCAGCTCCTGGTTCACGACGAGCACCCGGTCCGCCGTCACGTGGGTCTCGTCGACGGCGCGGTCCCCCGACGCCAGCAGCGTGCGGAGCCCGTCCGGGACGTCGAGCGCGGCGAGCGGGATCGGCACCTGGCGCTCGGCGGGCGGGGGCAGGTGCAGGAGCTCGGCGGCGCGGTCGTTGTGCAGGACGACGGCACCGCTCCGGTCGATTACGACGAGTCCCTCGTGCACCGAGTGGAGCACGCCCTCGTACGAGGCGAAGACCCGCGCGAGCTCCTCGGGCCCGCGGCCGGCGGTCACCCGGCCGAGGTACCGGCTGAGCAGCCACGAGAACAGCGCGGACACGGCCACGACGGCCAGGGCCAGCGCCACGACGGACCCGAGCCGCGGGACGAGCGCGGTGGAGATGTTCGCGACGGTGACGCCCGCGGCGACGAGCCCGACGACCTTCCCGTCCTGGTCGGTGATCGGCGTGACGGCCCGGACGGAGGGGCCGAGCGTCCCGGCGAACGTCTCCGTGAAGGTCTGCCCGTCCAGCGCCGGGGCGATCGTCCCGCGGAACGGCCGACCGATCTCGGCACGGTCCGGGTGCGTCCACCGGGTGCGGTCCGGCGCCATGATCGTGATGAAGTCCGTGTGCGTGCGCCGCATCAGGTCGAGTGCGTACGGCTCGAGCCGCGCCGAGGGATCGGCGGTCGCCGCCTGCTCGACCACGAACGGGTTCCGGGCGATCGAGACGGCGAGCGCGGTGCTCTTCTCGGCGGCGTCGGCCTGCAGGTCCGCCCGCGCCGATGCCCAGCTCCACGCGCCGCCCACCGCGACGCCGACCACGACGCCGACCACGACGAACAGCAGCTGCAGCGCGAAGAGCCGTCTGGCGATGCTCCACCGTCTCGGTGCCACGGTCCGACCCTCCTCGCCTCGTCGCGGGACCACCATTCTGCGACACCGCAGGGCGGTGTGGGGGCATCCGTGAACGCAATGAACGCAAGTCACGCCCGGCCCACGGTCCGCGGCAGGGTGGGCCCGTCCCCTCGGGGAACGAGCCGACCGAGGTGACGACGCCCCGGTCCTGACGACAAGGAAGTCTCATGGCATCGACGCACTCGTCCACCGCACGCCCCGTCCGGCGGCGCGGGCTGGACCGTTCGCACTGGCTCTACATCGCGGTCATCGTGGCCGTGCTCGCCGGCATCGTGGTCGGGCTCACCGCCCCGGCGTTCGCGGTCGGCCTCAAGCCCATCGGGGACGGGTTCATCGCCCTCATCAAGATGATGATCGCCCCCGTCATCTTCTGCACGATCGTCCTCGGCGTCGGCTCGATCGCCAAGGCGGCGACGGTCGGCAAGGTGGGTGGGCTCGCGCTCGGGTACTTCATCGCGATGTCCACGTTCGCCCTCGCGATCGGCCTGGTCGTCGGCAACCTGATCCACCCCGGCGACCACCTCGACATGTCCACCGCGAAGTACGACCCGCCGTCGGGCTCGACCGAGGACGCGTCGTCGACGTCCGGGTTCCTGCTCGGCATCATCCCCGCGACCCTGGTGTCGTCGCTCACGAGCGGCAGCATCCTGCAGACGCTCTTCGTCGCCCTGCTCGTCGGCTTCGCCCTCCAGGCGATGGGCGAGAAGGGTGCGCCGATCCTGACCGGGATCCGGCATCTGCAGGCCCTGGTGTTCCGCATCCTCGCGATGGTGATGTGGGTCGCGCCGGTCGGCGCCTTCGGAGCGATCGCCGCGGTCGTCGGTGCCACCGGTGTCGCGGCGCTCGTCGCGCTCGGCACGCTCATGGTCGCCTTCTACATCACCTGCATCGTCTTCGTCGTCGGGGTGCTCGGGCTCCTGCTCCGGCTCGTCACCGGCGTCAACATCTTCCGGCTCATGAAGTACCTCGGCCGCGAGTACCTGCTCATCGTGTCGACGTCCTCGAGCGAGGTCAGCCTGCCCCGCCTCATCGCCAAGATGGAGCACCTCGGCGTCTCGAAGCCCGTCGTCGGCGTCACCGTGCCGACCGGCTACTCGTTCAACCTCGACGGCACGGCCATCTACCTGACGATGTCCTCGCTGTTCATCGCGAACGCCCTCGGCACCCCGCTGAACATCCCGGAGCAGATCTCGCTCCTGGTCTTCATGATCATCGCCTCGAAGGGCGCGGCCGGCGTCACCGGCGCCGGCCTCGCGACCCTCGCCGGCGGTCTCCAGGCGCACCGTCCCGACCTGGTGAACGGCGTCGGGCTGATCGTCGGCATCGACCGGTTCATGTCCGAGGCCCGCGCCCTGACGAACTTCACCGGCAACGCCGTCGCGACCGTCCTGGTCGGCACCTGGACGCGCCAGATCGACAAGGAGCAGGTCGAGCGGGTGCTGTCCGGTGCCGCGCCGTTCGACGAGCGGACCATGTCCGCCGACGAGCACAGCGCACCGGCCGCGGCCCCGTCGGACCAGCAGGAGCGCATCTCGACCGAGGCCGTCCGCACCATCGTCGAGCCCGAGCGCCAGGCCGCCACCCGCCGGTAGTCCCCCCGACACGAGGAGATCGACGATGATCACGAACCCCAACCACACGACGCCCGCCCCCGCCACCGTCCCCGGTTCACCCCGCGTCGCCCTGGAGGCGTGGGTCGCCCGGGTCGCGTCCCTCACCTGCCCCGATGCCGTCGTCAGGTGCGACGGGTCACCGGACGAGACCGCTCGCCTCACGCAGCAGCTCGTCGACGAGGGCAAGCTGATCGCCCTCGACCCGGAGCGCCGACCGAACAGCTACCTCGCCCGCTCGGCGCCCGACGACGTCGCACGGGTCGAGGGTCGGACCTTCACCTGCTCCCGCACCCCGGAGGACGCCGGCCCGACGAACCTCTGGCGGGACCCGGACGCCATGCGTGCGGAGCTGGACGACCTGTTCGCCGGGAGCATGCGCGGCCGGACGATGTACGTCGTGCCGTTCTCGATGGGCCCGGTGGGCGGTCCCATCTCGCAGCTCGGGGTCGAGGTCACCGACTCGGCGTACGTCGTGCTCAGCATGGGCAAGACCACGCGCCTCGGGCCGGAGGTGCTCCGCGCGATCGGGGCCGGCGTGCCGTGGGTCGCGACCGTGCACAGCGTCGGGATGCCCCTGCGCGACGCGGCCGGCACCGAGCGGTCGGACGTGGCGTGGCCCTGCGCCGAGACGAGGTACATCGTGCAGTTCCCCGAGACGCGGGAGGTCTGGTCGTACGGCTCGGGCTACGGCGGCAACGCGCTGCTCGCGAAGAAGTGCTTCGCGCTCCGGATCGCGTCGGTGATGGGCCGCGACGAGGGCTGGCTCGCCGAGCACATGCTCCTCATCCGGCTGACCTCGCCGGAGGGCCGGGCGTTCCACGTCGCAGCGGCGTTCCCCTCGGCCTGCGGCAAGACGAACCTCGCGATGCTCCAGCCCGCGCTGCCCGGGTGGTCCGTCGAGACCATCGGCGACGACATCGCCTGGCTGCGGCCGGGTTCCGACGGCCGGCTCCACGCGATCAACCCCGAGGCGGGACTGTTCGGCGTCGCACCCGGTACCGGCGCCGACACGAACCCGGTCGCCGTCGAGACGATCGCCGCCGACACGATCTTCACGAACGTCGCCCTGACCGACGACGGCGACGTCTGGTGGGAGGGTCTGACGCCGGAGCCGCCCGCGCACCTCGTCGACTGGACGGGTGCGGACTGGACCCCGGCCAGCGGGACCCCGGCCGCGCACCCGAACGCCCGGTTCACCGTCGCGCTCGACCGCTGCCCGTCGCTCGCGGCCGACGTCGACGCGAGCGTGCCGATCGACGCCGTCGTGTTCGGCGGCCGACGCTCGACGAACGTGCCGCTCGTGGCCCAGGCGCCGACGTGGGCCGAGGGCGTGTTCATGGGCGCAACCGTGTCGTCCGAGCGCACCGCCGCGGCCGAGGGGACGGTCGGCGAGCTCCGCCGCGACCCGTTCGCGATGCTGCCGTTCTGCGGCTACGACATGGCCGAGCACTGGTCGCACTGGCTCGACATCGGCGAGCAGCTCGGCGCCGGTGCCCCCGCGGTCTTCCAGGTGAACTGGTTCCGCAAGGACCAGGACGGCAGCTTCCTGTGGCCGGGCTTCCGCGAGAACGCCCGCGTGCTGGAGTGGATCGCCCGCCGGGTCGAGGGCGCCGTCCCCGCGGTCGAGAGCCCGGTCGGCCTGCTCCCCGACGTCGCGGACCTCGACGTGCGGGGGCTCGCGATCTCGGACGCGCAGCTCGACGCCCTGTTCGCCGTCGACCCGGACTCGTGGCTCGAGGAGTGCCGCCGCACCGAGGAGTTCCTCGACGAGTTCGGCGGCCGCTCCCCCGCGGTCTTCACCGCCGTCCTCGACGAGCGGCGGGCAGCCCTGCACGCCGCCGCGGCCGCCCCTGCCCGCACCCCGCAGGTCGTCTGATGGCGACCTCGCCCAGCACCACACCCGGCGCGCAGCCCAGCGCGCCGCCGTCCGCGGCGGACCGCGCACGACTGCAGCGCGCCTGGACCGACAAGCTCGCCGCCGCCGAGGCGATGGTCCCCCTCATCGGACGCCTGTACCGCCGGGACGACGTCGTCGCCTCGGTGTACGGCCGACCCCTCGTCGGCGAGTCCCCGATCGGGATCGTCAAGGCGCACCGCTCCACGCGCCGGGTCGACGAGACAGAGCTCCCGGTGACGGAGAGCCTGGCGATCCTCACCGAGCTCGACGCCATGACCCTGTCCTCGGCGTCCGTCGACCTCGCCGACCTCGCCGCCCGCCACCGTGCCGACCCGCTCGGCACGCCGCTCCGCGAGTTCCTCGAGGACGAACTCTTCCTCGCCCGCGGCGCCGCACGGCACGACGGCGCCGACGGTCCCCGCCCCGCCCCGCGCGACGTCGTCCTGTACGGCTTCGGGCGCATCGGCCGGATGCTCGCCCGGATCCTGCTCGAACGCGCCGGCGAGCACGCGCCCCTCGCGCTCCGCGCCGTCGTCGTCCGTCGCCGTGGTCCCGACGACCTGGTGAAGCGCGCGAGCCTGCTCCGCCGGGACTCGATCCACGGCCCGTTCGCCGGCACCGCCACGGTGGACCCCGAGCACGACACGATCACCGCGAACGGCACGCTCATCCAATTCATCTCGGCGGACGCCCCGAGCGCGGTCGACTACCGCGCCCACGGCATCGAGGACGCGATCGTCGTCGACACCACCGGCCGCTGGCGGGACGCCGAGGGTCTCGAGCAGCACCTGCTCGCGCCCGGAGCCGCCCGGGTGCTCCTCACCGCGCCGGGCACGGGCGGGGTGCCGAACGTCGTGCACGGCATCAACCACGAGCAGGTCGGTGACGCCCCGGTCGTCAGCGCGGCCTCGTGCACGACGAACGCGATCGTCCCCGTCCTCAAGGCGGTGTCCGATGCGTACGGCGTCGTACACGGCCACGTCGAGACCGTGCACTCGGCGACGAACGACCAGAACCTCGTGGACAACTACCACCCCGCCGACCGGCGCGGGCGGGCGGCCGGGCTGAACATGGTGATCACCGCCACCGGCGCGGCGCGGGCCGCCGAGAAGGCCCTGCCCGAGCTGCGGGGTCGGCTCACCGGCAACGCCGTCCGCGTCCCGACGCCGAACGTGTCGCTCGCGGTCCTGCACCTGACGCTCGCCCGGCCCGTCACGCGCGACGCCCTGAACGGGCTGCTCCGCGACGCGTCGCTCACCTCGTCGCTCCGCCGCCAGATCGACTACGTCGAGTCCCCCGAGGTCGTCTCGACCGACTTCCTCGGCAGCCGCCGCGCGGGCGTCGTCGACGGGCTCGCGACGATCGCGGACGGCTCCGAGCACGTGGTCCTGTACGTCTGGTACGACAACGAGTCCGGCTACAGTCGGCAGGTCCACCGGATCCTGCAGGAGATGGCGGGTGGCCGTCCGACGGCACTCCCCGCCACCCCGGCCGGGAGGCGCGCAGCAGTCCGCCCCGCTGCTCCGGCGGGCGCACTCACCGCTCCGGAGCAGCCCGTCGCGACCGCCGCCCGTCCGGGCGAGTAGGTTCTGGCGCACCGAGCCAGCACCGCACGATGAGGACACGATGGCAGCCACCCACAACGCGCAGTTCGTCCGTGGGCCCTCCGAACCGGCGTCCGCCGCCGGCGAGCCGGAGGCAGCGAACGCCGACACGATGTTCTGACGTGGCGGAGCACCTGCAGGCGGTCGTGTTCGACCTCGACGGGACGCTCTTCGACCACCGCGCTGCGGCGAGGACCGGTGCCACTGCGTTCCTCACGCACCTCGGGTTGCCCGCCTCTGCGCCGGCCCTGGGGCGGTGGGCAGCTGCCGAGGACGAGCACTTCGAACGGTGGCGGTCGGGCGAGATCGGGTTCGCCGAGCAGCGGCGGGAGCGTCTGCGCACGGTGCTGCCGGCGCTCGGACACCCACTCGACCTCGATGACACCGCGGCACTCGACGACCTGTTCGCGGACTACCTCCGGCGGTACCGAGCCGCGTGGCGAGCGTTCCCCGGGAGCCGCGACCTGCTCGACGAACTCCGGTCCCGTGGGTACCGCCTGGGGCTCCTGACCAACGGCGACGCGGAACAACAGTGCGACAAGCTCGCGCGGACCGGGCTCAGCGAGGCCTTCGACGTCGTCCACGCGTCGGGGCGGACGGGCCTGCAGAAGCCGGACGAGCGGGCCTTCACCGGGATTGCGCGCGCCCTCGGGTTCGCCCCGTCCGCATGCCTGTTCGTGGGTGACGACCCCGAGCGGGACGTCGCCGGTGCCCGTCGGGCCGGGATGCGGGGGCTGCTCGTCGACCGCGAGGCCACCAGCCCGGACGCCGTGCGGGTGGCCGTCCTCAGCGCCCTGGAGCCGGGCCGCCCCGTACTGTTCGAGGCGTGACCGACTCGCTGCTGCACACGCTCGTCGGCGTGCTGCTGCTCGTGGCGGTCGCCATGGCCGTCCTGCTCGCGACCCGGGCCGAGGCCCCGTGGGCACCCGCCGTCGCGATCCTGCGCGGCGCAGCGCAGCTCGCGGTGATCAGCCTCGTGCTGTCCGGCATCATCCGCTCACCCGTCCTGATCGCCGTCGCGCTCGTGGTGATGTTCTCCGTCGCGGTGGTCACGGCTGCCCGACGACTCGGCACACTGCGCGAGTCCGCGCTCCCGGTCGGTGTCTCGATGGCCATCGGCATCGTCGTCACGGGTGCGGTGGTGTTCGGCACCGGGGCGATCGAGCTGAGCCCGCGGTACGCGCTGGCCGTCGGCGGGATCGTGATCGGCAACGCGATGACCATCGCGACGATCAGTGGTCGCCGCTTCCGCGAGTTGCTCGTCGACCAGTGGGACACCGTCGAGGGGTGGCTCGCGCTCGGCGCTCCCCCGCGCCGTGCGACCGAGACCCTGGTGCGCCGTGCCGTCAGTGCAGCACTCGTCCCGACGGTCGACCAGACGAAGACGACGGGACTGGTGACCCTGCCTGGCGCCTTCGTCGGGGCGGTGTTCGGCGGGCTCTCCCCGCTCGAGGCCGGGCGCTTCCAGATCGTCGTGCTCGCCGCCATCGCGACCGCCGGGGCCTGCACGGCCGTGTGCCTGACGCGGTGGCTCGCCCCGGTGACCGTGCGCCCGACGGACGGGCGTCGCTGACGCACCGCGATCCTCCAGGCCGGCGCGGACCCGGCCGATCTGGGGGTTGTGGCGCAGTGGACCGAACGGTTCACTCGGAGGGACGCCGTACCCCGGTGAGAAAGGGAGACCCCGTTCCATGCGTTCGATCGTGTACACCAGCACGCAGACCCGTCCGATCACGGACACCGAGCTCGCCCAGATCCTCGCGGTCGGCCGCGAGAAGAACACCGTGCTCGGGGTGACCGGCATCCTCGCGCACAAGGGCGACAACTGCCTCGGCATCCTCGAGGGCGACGACGCCGTCGTCGGTGCGCGCTTCGGGCAGGTCCGCACCGATCCTCGGCACACGAACGTCCGGGTCCTCATGGACGAGTCGATCGAGCACCGTTCCTTCCCCGACTGGTCGATGGCGTTCCAACCGATCGACCCGTTGATGGAGCAGGTCCCGGGGTTCAGCGACCTCTTCGCGCCCGGTCGCCCGCTCGACCCGGCCGCGGGCCTGAGCCGCGCTCGGGGTCTGCTCGAGTGGTTCCGGAAGCACCCGCTCGCGCCCCTGACGAGCCGGAGCGCCGAAGCGGACGAGGCACCGCGCACGCGGGCGATCAACGGTGCGATTCTCGCGCTCCACGACGGCGGGGTGACGCGGTTCAGCCTCGAGGTCGCCGCGGCGCACGCCGGGATGACCGCGACGGAGGTGCGCGCGGCGTTCCCGACCGAGCGCGCGTTGCTCGCGGCCACGGTGGAACGGTGGACCCTGGCGATCTCGACGCCGCTGACGCCACTGATGGCCGAGAAGGGAACGGTCGCGTACCTGCACGCGCTCCTCGCGGCGCAGGCCGAGGAACCGGGGCTCGTGGAGCTCCTCGCTGCGAGTCTCGTCTCCGCGGCAGACCCGACGGTCGACGGAGCCGACTACTACCGATCGATCTACCGCCGCTTCCGGGAGTCCGTCCGGAACGGACTCGCGGAGGACGTGCGCGCGGGTCGCGAGCCGGAGACGATGGACCCGGTCCGCGGTGCCGAACAGCTCCTGGCCCTGTACGACGGGCTCCGGCTGCAGGCACTGCTCACCACCGACACCGACCTCGTCGAGGCGTTCGACCGGGCTGCGACACGGATGCGTCGCGGCTGGTCGGAACAGTACGAGCAGCCGACGTACTGGGACATCCCGGTCGCCGGGGCCCGAGGGTAGCGCAGTCGTCCGACGGACGAGCGTCGCCGAAGCTCCACGATCTCGCGGTCCTGCCTCGCTGGCGACCGATCGGTCACTCTGCCGTGCAGCGTGGGATGGTGGGTCCGGGCACGACAACGTGCTGGGCACGGCGCTGACCAGCAGCGCGGACCGGGTGACGGGGGGACCACATGACGCACCAGGGCAACGAGCGGAACGGCGTGACCGACTTCCGGACACGTCGACCGGCTGTCAACGCCGCCGTGTGCTGGGTGGCCGCTGTCGCGTCGCTCGTCCTGGCGGCGGCCTGGATCTGGGTGGCGACGACCGAACCACCGCTGTCCGGCCCGGCGGTCGCACACCTGGCCCTCGCGGCGATCGGCGCGGCCATCGCGGTCGCGGCTCGACGGTTCGCCGTCGGCCCGACGACCGCGCCGCGCCCCCGGACGTTCCAGGCGCTCACGATCGCGGCGTTCCTGACCGGTTTCGCCGATGCCGCCCTCGGCATCGTCTCGGGCGCGGTCGGCAGCTCGGTCAGGGCGATCGCGGCCGGGATCATCGTGTTCGTCCTCGGCGCCGGGGTCGCGCTGCAGGGGGCGCTCCTGTACGGGGCGGCCGCGGGGCGAGCGAGCGCGCAACAGCCCCGTCCACGCGCCTGAGCTGCCGGAGCGCAGCCGGCGCGACGCCAGCGGCTGGACGGCGCCCGGTCGGCGTGCGACGCTGGGGCCCCGACACGCCGTCGTGTCGGTCGAGGGGGACACCATGACGACCACGTCCGAGACCACCACCCGTCAGCACCCGAACCGGATCGCCGCGCGGCTCGGCACCGGGGTCCTCGTCGGCCTCGTCACCGTGTACGTGGTCGCGGTGATCGCCACGGCACCGCTCGGCGGCGGCTCGACCACGAACCCACTTGTGCTCGCGGGGCTCGCCGTCGTGGGCGCGGCCGCCGTGGCCGTGGGCACGCGCTGGCCGACGGTCGGCACCACCGCAGGGGCCGTCGTGCTCCTCGTCACCGTGTTCGCGGTCACGCAGCGGATTGCCTGGACGACCGGGACCACGCAGTGGTGGAGCCCGACGGACGCCGTCGGGTACTCCGCGGTCAGCGCGTACCCCGCGATCGTCGGCGCGGCGCTCGTGGCCGCGTCGGTCGTGCGCGGGCGCCAGCGGGACACGACCCCGGACCTGTGACCCACCTCACCTCCCGGTAACCCCACCGCCCCGACCCGTTCACGGACGGGACCGGCGACGTCGGCACGCTGCTCCGCGGGCCGCCCGGACGACCGGACGACCGACATCGCTGCCCCGTCCCCGAGGAGACCCGTGTCCCGCCGTCCCGCCCGCTCGTCCGCGTTCCTCCGCGCGAGTTCCACCGCCGTCGCCGCTGCCGCCGTCCTCGGCGCAGTCGCCTTCTCGTCCACCGCCGCCCACGCCGACGCCGGTGCCCAGCCGGCACTGACCGCGCAGGACCACGCCATCACCGACGTCCCCGGGATGGTGAACGGTCGCGAGCTCGGTGCCTTCACGGGTCTCGGCGGGCAGCGGGTGGACGCCTCCCGCCTCATCCGCTCGGAGTCGCTGGACAAGGTCACGGCCGCCGGCGCACAGACGCTCGCGAGCAAGTACCACGTCGACCTCGTCATCGACCTGCGCACCCCCACGCAGGTGGCCGCGAAGCCCGACGTCGCCATCCCGGGCGCGAAGGACGTCGACATCTCGATGTTCGGTGCCGACGGCAACTACAGCGACGACACCGCGATGTACCACGACCTCGTCGACAAGGGCTACGTCGACGCATCGGACCGCGGACCGATGATCAGCGCGTACGCGCAGGTCCTGCAGATCCTCGCGACCCACACCAGCGGCACCGTGCTCATCCACTGCTCGCACGGCATGGACCGCACGGGCACCGTGGTCGACCTGCTCGACCGCGTCCTCGGCGTCGACAGCGCGGACATCCTGCACGACTACCTGCTCTCGAACACGCAGCTCGGTGTGACGTGGGCGACGCCCGCGCTGCTGCAGGGCACCTTCGAGAGCGACATCGCGACCAAGTACGCCGGCATGGACTCCTACCTGTCGAAGACGATCGGCGTGACCCCGGCCGAGGCGGCGGCCCTGCGGAGCCGCTTCCTCGTCTCGAACGACGCCTCCGCGTCGGCGATCACCGTCGACGGTGTCACCGTCCCGCTCGCCGCCGCGTCCTCCGGTGCGGGCGCGACCGTCACCGCGCCGGTCGCGACGCTCACGAGCGGCGACGTGCACGTCACGACGACGAACGCGGCAGCCCGCTCGACCGTCGACGTGCAGGGCGACACCGCCGTCGTCACGGTCACGGCCGAGGACGGCACCACCACCGGGACCTACCGGGTGACCGTCGCCCGCCCGACGCTGACGCTCGCGGCGCACGGCACGCTCACGCCCGGGTCGACCGTCACCGTCGACGCCGGTGGCATGACGCCCGGTTCCGTGTACGAGGTCGTCGTGCACTCGACGCCGCAGGTCCTCGGCCACGTGACCGCGGCCCAGGACGGCTCCGTCCGCGCCTCGGTGACGCTGCCCGCCGACCTCGTCCCCGGTGCACACACGCTGTTCCTCGCCGACGCAGCCGGCGACGCGGTCAGCGACCCGCTCGCCCTCACCGTGACCGCCACCATCACGGCGTCGACCACTACGGGTGCGACCTCGACCGGCGCGACGACCACGGCAGCGGTCGGGCCGTCGGTCGCGACGGGCGGCACGGTCGTCGGCGGTCGGGACGACGCCCCGTGGCTGGCCCTCGGCGGTCTCGGCGCCCTCGTCCTCGGCGGCCTCGGCGCGTTCCGGCTCCGCGCGCGCCTCCGGACGGGGCGCTGAGTGCCGAGCACAGCGCAGCGACGGCGGTGGGGCGTGGGCCTCACCGCCGTCGCGGGGGCCGCGGCGGCTGCGATGATCGCCGTCGCGGGCGTCGAGCTCCTCACGCCGCACCCGCACGGCTCCGGTACGACGTCGAGCGTCGACCTCGCCGGCAACGCCGTGCAGCTCGACGGTCCGCCGCCGCCGGCAGCGGCCTCGGCGACGCCGTCCGGGCACGGTCGCTTCGTGGTGCCCTCGGTCGGGCTCGACGTTCCGCTCGGGGCACTGGACGTCGCCGACGGGGTCATCGAACCGCCCGGGTCCACGTCCGCGTACTGGGTCCGCAACCTCGGCGTCGAGCCGTCCGCGGCCTCTCGTGGCACGGTCTTCGTCGCGATGCACTCGCTGCGCGGCGGGGGTGTCGGTCCGGGCAACGCCCTGATCGACGTCGCCGACGGACGGGCGCGGATCGCCGCCGGTGCCACGATCACGGTCGACGACGTCACCTACCGCGTGACGCGCACCGAGACCGTCCGGAAGGGCGACATCGCAACGGACGCGACCGTCTGGGCGGACACTCCCGACCGCCTCGTCGTCGTCACCTGCCTGCAGCGGCCGGACGGTCGACCCTCGGTCGACAACGTGGTGATCGAGGCGACGCGCGTCTGAGGCGGCACGCGACCGCAAACCGGACGGGAGGCGCGGTGCCAGCTGGCACCGCGCCTCCCGTCCGTCCTGTGGTCGCGTCTACCGGACGGCCACCACCCGCACGTCCCAGGCCCCGAGCGACAGCTCGGACCCCGCCGCGAGCGCCCCGCCGTCGAGGACGTCCTGGGCGTCGACCGGCACGGTGAAGGTGCTCGGCGGCAACAGGGCCTCACCGGACCAGCTGACCGTGCCGTCATCTCCTGGGTCGGCTACTCGACACCGCCGCAACCCGTCATCCAAGGGCAACTCGACTTCGGCGTCCTCGGCACGAAGTACGCGAGGGACGGCAGCGAGAAGCTCGCGAACGCGCTGCGCGGGCTGAAGGCGTCGCGCGGAGACGACTCGTACTCGAACAACATCGTCGCCCACTCGTACGGTTCGACCACCGCTGCGTACACGCTGACGAAGCCGGACATCCACGTCGACACCTTCACGACGATCGGCTCGGCAGGCCTCCCCGACTCCGTCGACAACGCATCGGACCTTCACGCGGACCACGTGTACGCCGGACAGGCCCAGAACATCTGGGTCTTCGAGCCAGGACGAGGCGACCGATGGGCACAGACCGGCAGGCTGAGCTGGTCACACGGTCAAGATCCCACCGACCCCGACTTCGACGCCACCGCGTTCGGAACGGACGGCGTCCCCGGCGACGACGAGAAGCTCTCCGTGGACGACCACAACGTCCACACCAAGGAGATGCGGGGGTACCTGGACCCCGACACGGAGTCGCTCTACAACATCGGGCAGGCCACGACGGGCCACCCTGAGGCGATGACCAAGCACGAACCCAAGGGGATGACGTGGTACGAGAAGACCGTGCTCAAACAGATGCAACAGGTCCCGTGACGGCGCGACGATCGCAACCGGCGTCGGTGACGGCGCTGTTGGTCGGGTCCGCACTCATCCTGGCGGCCTGCGCCCACGACCCTGGAGAACCCACCATGAAGCCTTCGGAAGCGAAGCAGTCCGTGATCGAATTCGTCGAGCAGTCGACGACCGCCGCCGGCGGCACCTGGGAGCACCTCAGCGGTCCCGGCGTCCGAGAGTGCGAGCAAGACTCCGGTGCACCCGGCACGATGTTCGTCTACGTCATGAAGCGGGCTGACACCTCTGGCGCTGATGCCCGAGTCGACGTGCAAGCGGTGAGCAAGCACTGGCGGGACGCCGGAGTCGACGTCGACGAGTACCAGAGCGGTGGCCCCGACCCGGTACCGGGAGTCCGCGGGCGCGGTGGGCCGGTCGTGTCGGCGAGCTTCGACGCCTACCCGGGGAACTACCAGATGTCGGCGACGTCGAAGTGCTCCGACGGGATGCCCGACCAGCAGCGACTCGAGAACTGACAGCGGCCGCCGCGGTGCGGGACAGGAGCGGTCATCGACCGTCCACGATCGCGTCCGCGTGCTCGACGATCCAGTCCATCAGGGGCACGAGCCGCTCGGCCAGCTCCTGCCCGGCACCCGTCAGCGAGTAGTCGACCCGCGGCGGCACCGTCGGCTGCACGTCCCGGTGCACGATGCCGTCGTGCTCCAACGTCCGGAGCGTCGAGGCGAGCATCTTCTCGCTCACGCCCTCGATCGTCCGGCGCAGCGCACCCCACCGCACCGGCCCGTCCCGCAGTGCGAGCAGGACGAGGACGCCCCACCGGCTCGTGACGTGACTGAGCACCACTCGCGTCGGACACGCCGCGGGGAACCGGACCGGTCCGTCCGCAGGGGTGTCGTGCGTTCCGTCCGGGACCGCGATTCCGACGTCCATGTCAGTACCGTACGGAGAAGTGCCTCCTTCCGGCCAGTGCACGCTCGACCTACCGTCGTCGCCATGCAGCCCACGACGAAGCACCCGCTGACGAAGCACCGCACCCGCCACCGCGCCGCCCTCGTGGGCGGCGCCGCCCTGGTCACCGGCGCCGCCCTGCTCGCCGGACTCGGCGTCCCCGCGACCGCCAGCGCCGCACCGGACGTGACCCGCGCCTCCCGGTCGGCCACGATCGCCGACGGCGGGACCACCGCCTCCCGTCTCGACACCGCGACCGAACGCCGGAACCGCTGCGCGGTCGTCACGCTCCTGACCCGGACGTTCGTGGACCCGACCAGCCCGGCGGCCCGCCGCCTGGCGCAGACGCTCGTCGCCCCGGAGGCCGTGACGCACACGAACGGGGCGAGCGCCGGCCCCGCCGGGGTCCTGGCCGAGTTCGCCGCCGACCGCGCCCGCGTCCCCGGCGCCCACACGGTCGTGAAGCACGTCGCGGCGGACGGTGACCTGGTGGCCGTGCACTGGCAGGTCGCACCCGACATCCACGACGAGCGCCGTGGGGACGCGGCAGTGGACCTGTTCCGGCTGCGGGACGGCCGGGTCGTGGAGCACTGGTCCCTCGACCAGGCCATCGCGACGGGGAAGCCCGCCAGCGGCAACACGAACACGATGTTCAGCGACCTGTACCGCCCGGCGCGACCGACGCCGCCCCCGAGCGAACGCCAGGAGGAGCGCAACCGGACCTTCGCGGTGTCCGCCTACGACACCCTGTTCCGGGACCACGACGTGTCCGTCCTCGACCGCGACTTCGACCCCGCGTACCTGCAGCACAACCCCGTCGCGCCGAACGGGACGGCCGCCCTCGAGCAGCTGTTCGGCAGCGGCGCGCAGTTCCCCGCCCAGCAGTCGGTCATCTCGCTCGCGGACGGCGACCTGGTGTGGACGTTCTCGCAGCCGGTCGGGGCGGCACCGGACGCGCCGCTGCTCGCGGCCGACCTGTTCCGCGTCGACGGCGGGCTGATCCGCGAGCACTGGGACGTCGTGCCGACGAGTTGAGCGCCGGGAGCTGGCGCAGGCGCGCCGAGCGTGGTCCCGGGTGCTTGCACCGCGCCCGGGACCGCGCTCGGGTGACGGTGGGAGGATGGCGACGATGCACACCAAGTTCGCGGTGATCGGCGACAGCTTCGCCGAGGGGGTCGGCGACGAGTGGCCCGACGGCTCGCCCCGGGGGTGGGCCGACCTCGTCGCCGGTGGCCTCGCCGCTGCCTCCGACCGCACGTTCACCTACGCCAACCTCGCGATCCGCGGCAAGCTGCTCGCGCCGATCCTCGACGATCAGCTCCCCACCGCGCTGCGCCTCGGGCCGGACCTGCTGAGCATCAGCGGCGGCAACAACGACATCCTGCGCCCGCGGGTGTCGATCGCCGCCAACGCCCGACGCATCACGGCCGGGCTCGACGCCGCCGTGCGCACCGGTGCGGACGTGCTCTTCGTCACCGTCGCGGACATGACCCGGCACCTGCCGCTCGGCCGGCTCATCCGCCGACGCGGGGACGAGTACGCGGACCACATCCGGTCATGGGCGGACCGGCCGAACGTCACCGTGGTCGACAACTGGACGGACGCGGGGTTCCACGACCTCGCGCTCTGGGCGCCGGACCGGCTCCACCTCAACACCCTCGGCCACCGGCGGGTCGCGGCGAACGTCCTGACCGCCCTCGGCGTCCCCGCGCCGACCTGGGACGGGGCCGTCCGGCTCGCGGAGCGTGCGTCCACGATCGAACACCTCCGCGTCCACGTCCTGCCGTGGGTCGGCAGACGCCTCACCGGACGGTCGTCCGGGGACGGGCGGACCCCCAAGAGCGCGACGCTGGGTCCGGTCCGCGAGGAGGCGACCGGCCTGGAGGCGCGACCCAGGTGACGGACGCAGGTCGCGCCTCCAGGCCGGCCACCACCCACACGGACGACGCGAGCCCGCCTGCCGGGCCGCCGCCCGCCGGGCTCAGCCCAGCGGCTCGACCCCGTAGCTGACGACCACCGCACGCAGCTCATCCAGGTACGCCTGCGCCTGCACCGTGAGCGGCACCGACGCGTGCGCGATCCAACCGATCTCGATGCGCTCGTCGACGTCGAGCGGGATGGCGACGATCTCCGGGTCCAGGTCGTCGCTGATCAGCCCCGTCGAGATCGTGTACCCGCCGAGACCGATCATCAGATTGAAGATCGTCGCCCGGTCCGACACCCGGATCTCCCGCTTGCTCGACATCGTCGACAGGATCTCCTCGGCCAGGTAGAAGGAGTTGTTCGCGCCCTGGTCGAACGTCAGCCGGGGCAGGTCGGCCAGGTCCTCGAGCGTCGCCCGCTCCCGCGACGCCAGCGGGTTCCGTCTGGCCACGAAGATGTGCGGCTGCGCCACGAACAGCGGCGTGAAGACCACCCCGGCGTCGCGCATGAGCTTCCCGAGCACCTGCCGGTTGAAGTCGTTGCGGTACAGGATGCCGACCTCGCTGCGCAGGGTGCGGACGTCCTCGATGATGTCCCACGTGCGGGTCTCCCGGAGCGAGAACTCGTACTCGTCCGCGGCCGCCGCCTCGACCATGCGGACGAAGGCCTCCACCGCGAAGGAGTAGTGCTGCGCGGAGACGCCGAGCAGCCGCCGCGAGGCCTGCCGCCCGACGTAGCGCTGCTCGAGCAGGGAGACCTGCTCGACGACCTGCCGGGCGTACCCGAGGAACTCGACCCCGTCGACGGTGAGCACGACCCCTCGGGCCGACCGGGTGAAGAGCGGGCGGCCGATCCGGGTCTCCAGGTCCTTCATCGCCGCGGACATCGTCGGCTGCGAGACGTAGAGCAGGTCGGCCGCGGCGGTGATCGACCCCTCCGTCGCGACCTCGATGAAGTACCGGAGCTGCTGCAGGGTGATGTCGTTCGACACGCGGGCCATAGGCAGAGGCTATACCGCCGCATAGCAACTGCGGATTACCTGATGGCCCGCGCCCGCGGTCATGATCGGGGGATGGCGAACGACCTGACCTTCCGGATCACCCGGACCCGCTTCGACGAGGACTACTCCCCCGCCGACAGCTCCCGGCTGACCACGAACTTCGCCAACCTGGCGCGCGGTGAGCACCGCCAGCAGAACCTCCGGAACGCGCTCGGCATGATCGACGAGCGGGCGAACGACCTGGCCGCGCCGTCGGCGGCGGCGACGTCGGCGTCGGCGGCGGCGACGTCGGCTTCGCACGCGTCGTCGGCGTCGCCTGCTGGTGTCACGCGTCGCTACGCGGTCGAGCTCGACATCGTCTCGGTCACCGCCGAGTTCGACGACGGAGCGACGGACGTGGCGTTCCCGCTGCTCGAGATGCTCGACGTCACGATCGTCGACCAGCACACCGGCGAGCGCCACCACGGCATCCTCGGCAACAACTTCTCGTCGTACCTGCGCGACTACGACTTCTCCGTGCTGCTGCCGACGCTCGACAAGTCCGCCGGGATTCCCGCCGACTTCGGGCTGCTGCACGGCCGACTGTTCCAGCGCTTCCTGGAGTCGGACGCCTTCCGGTCCGAGTTCGACCAGGAGCCCGTCGTCTGCATCAGCGTCTCCACGAGCCAGACCTACCGCCAGACCGCGACGGTCCACCCCGTGCTCGGCGCCGAGTACGCGCACGAGCACTCCTCGCTGACCGACGACTACTTCGGCCGGATGGGCATGCAGGTCCGCTACTTCATGCCCCCGGGTGGCAAGGCCCCGCTCGCGTTCTACACGCGCGGCGACCTGCTGCACGACTACTCGGACCTGCAGCTCATCGGCACGATCGCGACGATGGAGACGTTCCAGAAGATCTACCGCCCGGAGATCTACAACGCGGACGTCGTCGCCCCGGCCACCTACCGCCCGACCCTGGAGCACACCGACTTCGCCGTGCCGCCCGTCACCTACGACCGCGAGGAGCGGAGCCGCCTCGGCGTCACCCAGGGCCGCTGGACCGAGGAGCACCTGGTCAAGCCACACCGCGAACTCCTGGCACGTCTCGCCGCCGACACCGCCGTCCCGACCCGTTGAACGACTGGAACCCCGCCCGCATGAGCACCCTCCTCCCCACCGCCATCGTCGGCAGCCTGCCGAAGCCGTCCTGGCTCGCCGAGCCCGAGCGACTCTGGTCCCCCTGGCAGCTCGAGGGCGACGCGCTGACCGAGGGCAAGCAGGACGCCCTCCGCTCCGCCGTCCACGAGCAGGAGCGCCGAGGCATCGACATCGTCAGCGACGGTGAGCAGACCCGCCAGCACTTCGTCACCACGTTCATCGAGCACCTGGACGGCATCGACCAGGAGCGCAAGGAGACCGTCCGTATCCGCGACCGGTACGACGCCGCCGTGCCGACCGTCGTCGGCGCGGTCAGCCGTCCGGAGTCGGTCTTCGTCGAGGACGCGAAGTTCCTCCGCGCGCAGACCGACCGGCCGATCAAGTGGGCGCTCCCCGGCCCGATGACGATGATCGACACCCTGTCGGACCAGCACTACAAGAGCCGCGAGAAGCTCGCGTGGGAGTTCGCCACGATCCTCAACCAGGAGGCCCGCGAGCTCCAGGACGCCGGCGTCGACGTCATCCAGTTCGACGAGCCCGCCTTCACCGTCTTCCACGACGAGGTGCAGGACTGGGGCGTCGCCGCACTCGAACGCGCTGCCGAGGGGCTGCACGCCGAGACCGCCGTGCACATCTGCTACGGCTACGGCATCGAGGCGAACAACAAGTGGAAGGAGACCCTCGGCGCCGAGTGGCGGCAGTACGAGCAGTCCTTCCCGCTCCTGCAGCAGTCCTCGATCGACATCGTCTCGCTCGAGTGCATCCACTCCCACGTCCCCCTCGAACTCGTCGAGCTGATCCGCGGCAAGAAGGTCATGCTCGGCGCGGTCGACGTCGCCACCGAGACCGTCGAGACCCCGGACGAGGTCGCCGAGGCGCTCCGCCGGGCGCTCGAGTTCGTCGACGCGGACAAGCTCATCCCGAGCTCGAACTGCGGGATGGCGCCGCTGGTGCGGGGTGCGGCACTCGGCAAGCTCAGTGCGCTGTCCGCTGGTGCGGACATCCTGCGGGCCGAGTTGGCCAACGTCGCGGTGTCGGCCGGGCGGTAGCGGCGCGGCTCCAGACCGGCCTGGAGGCACGGCTCGGCCCCGACAGGCGGCTCACGTCCGTCAGTCCTGACCGTCCAGGCTCATCCGGTCGAAGTCGCCCACGAAGCACTGCGAGCTGGCGTCGATCGTGTAGCCGCGGGGGTCGGCGCGGAAGTCCGACGAGCTCACCGGGCCACCCCGGCCCCGGACGCCCAGGATCGGGTCCTCGCCACCCGTCTGGTAGCGCTCGGTGGTGACCCCGAGGTCCTTCCAGTGCTGCTCCACCGCCTCGACGTCGGCCTTCGGGTCGGCGCTCGCGGACCGGACCACGGCGTAGACGTACCGGACGCCACCGAGCCCGGGTGCGAGGCCGCACTTCCCGAGTCCCGGACCCTCGCTCGGTTCCCAGCCGTCGCCGACGACGTCGGTGGACTCCTCGACGAACGTGACGACGGACTGCTTCGCCTGCTCAGGGGTCTTCCCGATGCCGGCACTGCAGCCGGTGAGCACGACCGCGGCGAGCAGAGCCACTGCGGTGGCTCGGAGCCCGGTGACGGCCATCCACCGAGTGAGTTCCGCGCGGGAGTCCCTCGCAGACCGGTCGGCGTCTGCGAGGCGCACCCTCGTCCGGAGATCAGCGCTGCCGGACATGGTCGCTCCACCTCGGGAACGGCTCCGAGACACCCGGTTCGGATGCATCGGGGAAGTCGGCGGGGTCCCGCAGTGCGATCGCCTTGATGAGCTCCGAAGCATCGTGTGCCCAGAACGCCTCGCTGTACACGCCGAGCGAGTACTGCCCGTTCGGTCGCACGTTCCAGGTCACCCACCATCCGTCGCCGGTGTCGGCCCGGACCTCGTGATCCGTACCGACCTTCGCGCTGCTCCAGCGCCACCCTTCTTCGTCGAAGTAGCGCTGCATCGGCTCGAGGTCCTGCACCGCGCCGGTAGCACCCTCCGGTTCGATGATCCGCACGGCTCGGAACTTGTAGGAGTTCTCCTTGGTCGCACCCTCCGGCGCCTCGCCGAACGCGTCATCGCCTGCGGGCAGAGGACGGACGTCTCCGCCGTTCCAGTACCACGTGCCATCCGAGATCTGTCGTTGTGCGGCTGCGAGCACGGCCTGCCCGTGCTCGTACCGCTCGCCAGCCAGCTCGAACTCGTCCTGCAACGAGAGATCGGCTACCTGCGCCTGCGTCCTGCCTGCCGCGTCTCGCGCGTCCTGTCCGCCTCCGCCGTCCGAGGCGCATCCGGTCGTCGCGAGCACCACGGCCGCGAGCACGGTCACGATCGCGCCGCGCGGTCGGGGACGGGAGCGATGCATTCGCAGGTCCCCGGACGTCCCGTCTGCAGCAGCGATGGGGGCGTCGTTCGCCCTGTCATCGAACACCGTCGTCACGCACACCCCCGTGTCGCTCGCAAGCTGGTTCCCGACACTACTCAATGACCGACGCGCCCGTCCGTCCAGCTGCCTCGACCTCGACGGGTCGGTCGCGTTGATCGGGATCATGCGTCTCTCGCGCGCAGCGCTTCCCGTTCGACGAGCGCCGCCGCGATCGCATCGGCCGCGTACGGTGCCTTCGCGAGCGTGTGCACCACGGCGGTCACTCCCGCTGCCCGGGCGATCACCGCCCCCGCGGCCCGGACTTCGCCGTTGATCCAGCGAGTGCCCTCGTCGCGCTGCCAGCTGACCGTGCGGGAGGGCGGTGCACCCGGTTCCAGCGCCCAGTCGGCGTAGCGGCAGAGGTCGTCAAAGGTCGACCAGAGCCCGCCGGCCGCCGCGAACGAGGACGCACCCAGCGCCCACGGCGAGATCGCGCGACCGAGGAACCTCGGCATGATGCGCTCCGATGCAGCCGGCACCAGTGTCGCGGAATCGATGCCCGCCGGCCGCAGGACCTGCTCCTGCACGGCGTCGAACCAGCTCCCGTACGCCGCGTCGAGGACCGCCCCGAGGAGCGCGTACCCGAGGTTCGAGTACACGTACTGCCCCCTCGGCGTCAGGGGCACCGCGGTCGTCAGGTCCAGCGGCACCCCGACGGCCGGTCGGTACGGGCCACGGACGAGGCTGTCACGGATCGTCGGTGGTACCCGGGCCAGCCCGGAGGTGTGGCGGACGAGATCACCGACCGTCATCTCACTGTCGGGCACGCCGGGCAGGTACGACGCGACCGGCCGTTCGAGCTCGAGCGTGACC
Organism: Curtobacterium citreum; assembly: GCF_006715175.1. Taxonomy (NCBI): domain Bacteria; kingdom Bacillati; phylum Actinomycetota; class Actinomycetes; order Micrococcales; family Microbacteriaceae; genus Curtobacterium; species Curtobacterium citreum. Next base: position 3,251,900 of record NZ_VFMQ01000001.1, read on the forward strand.
GCGGCCGTCGTCCCGACGAGCCCCTTCGTGATGCTCCCCCACTCGAGCAAGGATGCCTCGGCGTACCGTCCGGCGGGCTCGCGGACGGACTGCCAGCCGTCGGTCGTCCGAACGCCCGCCCGCCATTGACCACGTGGAACATTGCCGTTCATGTACCAGCACGTTAGCGTCGTCACCATGCCTGGAGCAATGGTGTCCACACTCGTCATCGAGATCGGTGGAGCGGTCCTCGTGATGTGGTTGACGTGGCGAGCTGCGAACGGGCAGCTGGGCCGGAACGACCTCGCCGGCATCCGGACGCGGGTGACGATGTCCAGCGACGAAGCCTGGCGGACCGGGCACCGAGCGGCGCTGCCTCCGGCGCTGATCTCGGGCGTGATCACGATCCTCTGCTGCGCAGTGTGCATCGTCGTACCCTCGCTCCGCACCCCCGCGTCGGTGATCGTCGTGTCGGTCGTCCTCCTGGGCGGCGCACTCCTCTCCATTCCTTTTGCCCACAGCGCGGTGCGCCGAGCGGAATCCGAGGACTGATGCGGCGACGGACAAGTCACGGCGACCGTCGCTACCTGCCGTCGGACGCACCTACTCGTAGCTGGCAGCGCTCGGTCGTGAGCCCCGCTCCTCCGGTGCCGTCCCGTCGCCGCAACGGCAACCGATGGACCAACGGTCGTGGAGCACACCCGCGGGCGACACTGACTTCCTGACCGACCTCCATCACTCGCCGTGCTGTCGGAGCTGCGCGGTCCGCAACGGAGAACGAGCGGCGACGACCGCAGCGGCCACGAAGACGACCGTCACGACGATGAGCGCCATCCCTCCGCCCGCGATGGTCATGAGAGCTCCGCCTCCGATCGCTCCGACCGCTGCGAGCGACCGGTTCGCGCTGCGCATCGTGCTGTTCATGCGTCCGAGGAGCTCGTCCGGCGTCACTGTTTGGCGCAGGCTCATCTCGTTCGCGTTCTCGCACCCGGCAGCGACACCCTGCACCGCGAACGCAGCGAAGAGGACGATGGTGCTCGCCGTCGGCATCGACTGCCCGAGCACGATGGTCGCGACCGCGATGGCGGCCCAGGCGACCGGGTACGCGCCGCGAGCGGCGATGATCGTGCGCCCAGCCCCGAAGCGGCTGCCGAGTCGTGGTGCCGCGGTGGTGCCGAGGAGCATCGCGACACCGCTGACCGCGAGGACGGCACCGTAGACGACTGCCGGCAACGCGAGCGTCCGCAGTGCGAGGGCCGCGAACACCGTCGACCCGGCCGCGTTGGCGAGGAACCAGAGGTGCGTGGAGAAGGCCAGCGGGGCGAGCATCGCGTGCCCGTAGGTCCACCGCAGGCCGTCGGCGACGTCGCGGCGCAACCGCGGACGTGCGCGGCGCATCGGCACGCGCTCGTCGACCCGGACGCGGGCGACGAGGACAGCGTCGACGAAGTAGCTCGCGGCGTCGAGCGCGATCGCGAGCGGCGCTGTCACGAGGCTCACGAGCGCACCACCCAGCGCCGGCCCCACGGTCTGCGCGGCCGCGTCGCTCTGGTCGATCCGTGCGTTGGCCGCCAGGAGCAGCGGTCGGGGCACGATCCGCGGCAGGAGCGACTGGGTCGCGGCGAAACCGATGACGGACAGGACACCGAACACGAACAAGGCGCCGGCCGTGACCCAGAGATCGAGCAGTCCGAACGCCCAGGAGACCGGGATCACGGCCAGGCTCAGGCCACGACCCACGCTGGACCAGATCAGGAGGGGCTTCCGACGGAAGCGGTCGACGTACGCCCCGACGACCAGTCCGAATATCGTGTAGGGCAGGAACTGGGCAGCGTTGACCAAGCCCACCTCGAAGGGCGTCGCGTGCAGCACGGTCACCACGAGGACCGGCACCGCTACCGCACTCACGGCGGACCCGAACGACGAGACGGTCGCCGCCGACCAGTACGACCGGAAGCCGGCGACACGACGCAGCGTCGTCGCGTCCTCACCCATGGGCCAACGTTGACAGGTCGAGGACTCGCCGTACAGGGTGCGTCAGGCCGAGGGCGTTGACTACACGCATGATCACCAAGGCCCAGATCCACGAGGTGGAGCACGCGACCGTCCGAGACCGAGACGGCGCATCGGTCGGCAAGGTCGCGCAGGTGTTACCCTCCGACGAGGACGGCAGCGCCGCGTTCATCAGCGTCGCCACCGGACTCCTCGGCAGCCACGCCGTGCTCGTCCCGGTCGAGGACGCCACGTTCGACGGCTCGGACCTGCACGTCGGGTACACGAAGCGCGCGATCAAGGACGCACCGTCCGCCGGCGCCGGGAACACCCTGTCCCTCGCCGACGAGAACGCCGCACGCAAGCACTTCGGGCTGTCCCCCGCCGGCAAGGCCACCGGCGACATGGGCGACCCGCACGAGAACCTCGACCAGGCAGGCACCGGCCCGGCCGGGGCAGACGACACCGAGGGCGCGGGCGCGACGCCGCCGGCCTGAGCGACGGGGTGCGCAGCCGACGATTCGACATGCCACGTTCGATCTTCTGCCGACGAGTGGACACGATGTTCAGATCTGGACGAGGGGCGCCGATGCTGAGAGGCAGAGCAGTGACGACCCTCATCAGCAAGAAGGAAGCGGGGTCTCGGCGCGACCGAGACCCCGCTTGTCATGTCCGCGTCAGGAGACGTGCACGTGCCGGAAGCTCCAACCCCGCTCCGGCGCCTTGTACCGCAGCGGGTCACCAGAGGCGACCAGCTTGCATGCCTTGTTCTCGACGTATCGCTGCACACTGCCGGTGTGCTTGATCGAACCGATCTCGAGGCGACCGAGCTTCCAGTTGTGCGGGACCTTCCAGGAGCCGCTGCTCGAGCTGGTACCCGAGTAGTTCGCCGAGATGGTGACACCGATGTCTTCCTTCACTGCCGCGACACCGGCAGAGACGGATACTCCGGTCGTGCTCGTGATCGAGCCACCGACGGAGAACGTGGTGCTCCGACTGATCGAGAGCGTGATGTCGGACTCGCCACTCACGGTTGCGTCCTTCCCGCTCGCAACCGTGAATGCGGTCGACGCGTCACGCGCGGTGTAGACGATCCGGCCGCCCTCGCACAGGCTGCTGGGGCTGCTCACCGGAGAATGCTGCAGACCTCCACCGCTCCCCGATCCGGCACCAGTTCCGGTGCCGCCTTCATCGACAGACCGCGGGGAACCGTCCTCCGAGACGATCCCGTTCTCGGTGGCATCGGTCGAGATCGGCGTGTCCGGTCCACTCTCATCAGCGAGAGCCATCGTGCCGCCGGTGCCGACCAGGACTGTCGCCAGAACCAGCGTCGCAATTGTTTTCTTCATTTTCCCCCCAGATTGGGCATCAGTTGCTATCAGGAATTCCAACGATCCAGAAACGGGTGGACGCTGGAAGCGTGATGGTGACGGAGGTGTCGGCCGCAGACGCGATCGGGATACCGCCGCTGTTGGAGACGATGTACGTGCAAGGGCCCTCGAAGTGCTTGCCCATGGTGACCGTGTAATGGCTCACTGGCGAGCATGACACGTAGTAGGTGATCTGCTTCGTCCCGGCCGGGATGTTCGAGACGGTGAACGTCGTCGTGCCGGTCCCGGACTCGTGCAGAACCGGTGTTGCGTCCGTGTAGAAGTCGTGAGACTTGTCGCGCAGCTGCACCATCGGGTCCACGAGAGCCCGCGATGCACGAGCACTCGACGTGGGATCTGCAGTCGTGTTCGTGTCATTTGTGCAACCCGTGAGGAACAGCGTTGCGGCACAAACAAGCGCCCCCATTGCGGCAACAGCCGATCGCATTCGCATTCAGCAACTCCTTGGTTGATGCAAACATATGGCGCAGTGACGCGTCGAACAATGTGAAACCGCACAGGAGCTGCCCCCCGAACAGGGTCCGGGATCGGCGGCGGTGACTCCAGGAATTCTTCGACGCGACTCGGTCCTGCGACCACGCGACGGACGTGAGCCGTCGCGCCCGCGGGATGCGTGCCTCCAGGCCGGACTGGAGGCGCGGCAGCCGTCCGCCCCGCCGCTCACCTTCCAGCCGTGTCACCCCGGCACACGGCTCCCCCGGCGCCGCCAGGCGCAGGATGACGAGGTGACCACACCCACCCGCGCCGCCGGCCTCGACGCCCTGCGCGCGTTCGTCCCGCACGCCGGCGCCGACTACCGGCGCGACCGCAACCACGACACCGGTCCGGCACGGACGAACGTCTCGGGTCTGTCGCCGTACATCCGGCACCGGCTCGTCACCGAGCAGGAGGTCGTCGACGCCGTGCTCGAGCGACACAGCCTGCACACCGCGGAGAAGTTCGTGCAGGAGGTCTTCTGGCGCACCTACTGGAAGGGGTGGCTCGAGCAGCGTCCCGAGGTCTGGCGCCGCTACCGCGAAGAGGTCCGTGACCTGCTCGCCGGCGACCTGCCCGCGCACTACGAGGACGTGGTCGCCGGGCGGTCCGGGATCGAGGCGATGGACGCGTGGGTGCGTGAGCTCGTCGAGACCGGCTACCTGCACAACCACACGCGGATGTGGTTCGCGAGCATCTGGGTCTTCACCCTCGAGCTACCGTGGCAGCTCGGTGCCGACTTCTTCTACCGGCACCTGCTCGACGGTGACGCCGCCTCCAACACCCTGTCGTGGCGCTGGGTCGCCGGACTGCAGACCCAGGGGAAGACGTACCTGGCGACGACGGAGAACATCGCGCGGTACACCGACGGCCGTTTCGCGCCGACCGGCCTCGCGACCGAGGCCCGAGCGCTTGACGAGGAGCCCTTCCCGCCCGCCGTGCCGGTGCCGGCCGACGACGTCGACGGCCGGGTCGGCGAGCGCGTCGGGTTGCTGTTGCACGAGGAGGACCTGGAGCCCGAGAGCCTGCTCGCGGAGCACCCGTCCCTTGCTTCGTCGATCCGCGCAGTCGCCGTGGCCGCGGACCCCGGGCAGCGCTCCCCCGCCGAGGTGCCGACCGCGGTCACGGCCTTCACCGCCGGTGCGGTCGCGGACGCTGCGTCGCGGACGACCGACGCGACGGTGCTCGACTCGGTCGAGCCCTCCGCCGTCCTCGACTGGGCAAGCGCTGCGGACCTGGACACGGTGGTCGTCCCGTACGCGCCCGTCGGCCCCGTCCGGGAGCGCCTGGACCCGTTGCGCATACGGCTCGGCGCGGAGGGCGTCGCGCTCGTCACCGTGCGTCGGCGGTGGGACGGGCGGGCGTGGCCGTACGCGTCGCGGGGGTTCTTCCCGTTCCGGGAGCGGATCCCGGGGTTGGTGCGGGGGCGGTAGTCGACGCCGGTTCGGCAAACGGCGTAGTCGGTTCGATCACGGCCTGGAGGCGCGGGGCGAGTCCGCGCCGCCGGCCCGCGTCCGGCGGCGCAAGCCTTATGCGTGGCCTCTTGGCACACCACATCAAGCCGGAGGGAACGGACGTCCCGCGATCCATAGGGTAAACCCCGCGATGATCACCGCTTCGAGGGCCAGAGGGAAGAAGCCCCACCCCGCGCCGAAGCCAGCCACGAGCGAGGCAACCCCGAGGATCACGAGCACCGCAGCGACCAGCGCGAGGAAGGCGGCAGGGATGAGAGCCAGAAAGGGCCGAGCATTCAGCGCGAGCTGCGCGTCACCAATCCACCGCTCGTTCCCGGCACGCCAGACAACGCCTGCAGCCGTCAGTACGAGCACCGCCAGGCTCGCAATCGGGAACAGGACATCAGCCATGAGCTGAGACTACGGACGCTCCAGTCTGCTGGGGTTCTACCGAACGGCCCTCACTCCGCGCGGGACCGGCGGTAGCTTCGGAACATGCCGGCCTCCGAGTACGTCCGATCCTTGAGGAAGCGGATCGGCAGGAGTTACCTCCTCCTTCCCGGAGTGACCGCGGTCGTGCAGGACGGCGATCGCTTCCTCCTCGCGCGGCAGCGCGACTCCGGCCGATGGAGCCTGATCGGTGGCGGCGTCGAACCAGGCGAGGAGCCACGCTCGGCACTTGCGCGCGAAGTGCGAGAAGAACTCGGCGTGGGCATCGACATCGTCCGGATCATCGGAGCGTACGGCGGCTCCGCTCTCGAGAACGTCTACCTCAACGGCGATCGCGTCGGGTACGTGACCGTGGCGTACCTCTGCACACTGCACGCGTCATCGTTCACCCTCGACGACCATGAAGTACTCGAAACCCGATGGGTCACTTTCGCCGAACTTGCTCGGCTCGACCATCACGAGTGGATCGAAGAAGTGCTGGCGGATGCGGTCCAGTGATCGGTCGGCTACAGGACGAGCGCCATCATCTTCGACGGGTCGGCAAGGGGTGCGAAGCCGAACTGCGCGTAGAGCCCATGCGCATCCCCTGTTGACAAGAGCGTGCGCTTGAGGCCGAGAGGTTCAAGGTCCTCGATCACGGCAGCGACGAGCATCTTGCCTACGCCTCGCCCACGTACTTCCGGCGCGACGAAGACGTCACAGAGCCACGCAAAGGTCACGCCGTCAGTCACCACTCGGGCGTACGCGACCTGATCACCGGTGTCCTCGTCGTAGACGCCGTAGTTCCGTGACCCGTCGATGGCCGCGTCCTGGGTCTCGCGGGATCGTCCTTGCGCCCAGTACGACTGCTGACTCAGCCAGGCGTGCACCCGTGCTCGATCCACGCGCGCCGTCTGGGCAGAGGTGCCGTACCGCTCGATCATGTCTTCACCGTAGTGACGTGTCCGATCGAGACGCCGTGTACGCCCAGATGCTCACGACGAAGAGAGACGGCACGCTCGAACCCGGGGAGCATATGGCCGCACACCGATACACCCGCTGCGAGAGCCGCTCGCTCAGAAGTGTCAGCCAAGGCTCTCGAACACCATCGTCGCCTGAATGCGGTCTCCGCCGCCCAATCCCTTGCTTCCGCTGCTGGCCGTGGTGATGGTGTGCAGACGGTAGCCCTTTGCGGCTTGGTCGTTGATCGCCTTCTCGAGAGAGGTCAAATTACCGGACCCCGTTCCCCAAAGCCTCTCCTTCAGAATGACCTGCACGACGACGTACTGCATCTGCGGCTCCCTTGCCCTTCGGCGCGCGAGCAAGGTGCTCGCTCTGCACGACAAGTCTGTCGCGAAGTTGCCTGCTGACATCGCCCCAGTTCGCGTGGCGACGCTTGCGTCGGATCCGTTGTGCATTGCGGTAAGGGCGTCGATGGTCGGTGTGGTGGCGGCGTTGCCCAGGCGTGTGTTCGCTCGCGGATCGGCTATCGCACGATCCGCAGTACCCGAAGTTGGTCGATGAGGCCCGCGACATCGGGAGACATCGATTCGAAGATGCGGTAGAGGGTCTCGGATCGGTCGACAGGTCCGACCGGCCTATGCGCAGCCCGTACCGATAGCCGATCCTTCACCGAACGCACGACCACTTCTCTTCCACGATCGGAAGCATGTGTCTCAGATGACCCGTCCGCGATCGGTCTCAATGCGGGCACGCCAGACGAACGCCGCCGAAGTGCAAGAACGCCCCGCCGGCCGAAGCCAGCGGGGCGTCCCCACACGAGTCAGACCAGGATCAGAAGTTCCAGTCCTCGTCCTCCGTCACGACCGCCTTGCCGATGACGTACGACGAGCCGGACCCCGAGAAGAAGTCGTGGTTCTCGTCCGCGTTCGGCGACAGCGCCGACAGGATCGCCGGGTTCACGTCCGTCGTCTCCTTCGGGAACATCGGCTCGTAGCCCAGGTTCATCAGCGCCTTGTTGGCGTTGTAGTGCAGGAACTTCTTGACGTCCTCGGTCAACCCGACACCGTCGTACAGGTCCTGCGTGTACTGCACCTCGTTCTCGTAGAGCTCGAACAGCAGGTTGAACGTGTAGTCCTTGATCTCCTGCTTGCGCTCCTCGGAAGCGCCTTCCAGGCCCTTCTGGAACTTGTAGCCGATGTAGTACCCGTGGACGGCTTCGTCGCGGATGATCAGGCGGATCAGGTCAGCGGTGTTCGTGAGCTTCGCCCGCGAGGACCAGTACATCGGCAGGTAGAAGCCGGAGTAGAACAGGAACGACTCGAGCAGCGTCGACGCGACCTTGCGCTTCAGGGGGTCGTCACCGGTGTAGTAGTCGAGGACGATCTGCGCCTTCTTCTGCAGGTTCGGGTTCTCCGTGGACCAGCGGAACGCGTCGTCGATCTCGGGCGTCGAGGCGAGCGTCGAGAAGATCGACGAGTAGCTCTTCGCGTGCACCGACTCCATGAAGGCGATGTTCGTGTAGACGGCTTCTTCGTGCGGGGTGATCGCGTCGGGGATCAGGCTGATCGCGCCGACGGTGCCCTGGATGGTGTCGAGCAGCGTCAGGCCCGTGAAGACCCGCATGGTCAGCTGCTGCTCCTCGGGCGTGAGCGTGTTCCACGACTGCACGTCGTTCGACAGCGGCACCTTCTCGGGCAGCCAGAAGTTGTTGACCAGCCGGTTCCAGACCTCGACGTCCTTGTCGTCCTGGATGCGGTTCCAGTTGATTGCACTGACCGCGCTGATCAGCGGGATGGACTTGCCCGTTGCGTGGACCGGGTCGGTGAGGGTCATGGTCTCTTCCTGAAGGTAGCTTGCCGTCGATGTGGGCGGGGCAGGCCTTCACCTGCCCCGCCTCCAGCGCTAGACGCGCTGGGTGATGGTGCCGTCGGGGTTTCGCCTTGCGCTTGCCGCGGTCACGAACTGACCGGAGCTAGCGGAACGATTCACCGTGCGGGAGTTGCTTGTGCCACTACCCACACGCTCCGTTGTCGTCTTCGACGGCCAACGAGCGGCGGCAGCTGCGCTGACGAAGCGACCGCTTGCGGCACTTCGGTTGACACTCTTGCCCACTGTCTTCACCTCCTCTCGGGACTGGTTCAGCCCCGAGAGCCTGGCCCGGACGGCCAGTTCGACTCATGTACAGTGGACGCTCCAGCTCTCAGTTGGAGTCCCTGCTAAGGGGCTGTTCAGGACCAGGTTTTCGCGAACCTGGTCCTGAGCTCTTTGTGGACTTGTGCGGGCCTCCAGGATGTGGGCAGTCGCTTCAGCGACCGACCGCTACAGCATGCAGCTGACGCAACCTTCGACCTCGGTGCCCTCGAGGGCGAGCTGGCGCAGACGGATGTAGTAGATCGTCTTGATGCCCTTGCGCCATGCGTATATCTGGGCCTTGTTGATGTCGCGGGTGGTGGCGGTGTCCTTGAAGAACAGCGTCAGCGACAGACCCTGGTCGACGTGCTGCGTCGCCGCAGCGTACGTGTCGATGATCTTCTCGGCACCGATCTCGTACGCGTCCTGGTAGTAGTCCAGGTTGTCGTTCGTCATGAACGGCGCCGGGTAGTAGACGCGGCCGAGCTTGCCTTCCTTGCGGATCTCGATCTTCGACGCGATCGGGTGGATCGACGACGTCGAGTGGTTGATGTACGAGATCGAACCGGTCGGCGGGACGGCCTGCAGGTTCTGGTTGTAGATGCCGTGCTCCTGGACGGACGCCTTCAGCGCCTTCCAGTCGTCCTGCGTCGGGATCGTCACGTTCGCGTTCGCGAAGAGCTCGCGGACACGCTCGGTCGCCGGCGTCCACTCCTGGTCGGTGTACTTGTCGAAGAACTCGCCCGACGCGTACTTCGAGTCGCGGAAGCCGTCGAACGTCTCCCCCGTCTCGATCGCGATGGTGTTCGAGGCGCGCAGGGCGTGGAACAGCACCGTGTAGAAGTAGATGTTCGTGAAGTCGATGCCCTCTTCGGAGCCGTAGAAGACGCGCTCACGAGCCAGGTAGCCGTGCAGGTTCATCTGGCCGAGGCCGATGGCGTGCGACTTGTCGTTGCCGTCCTCGACCGAGCGGACCGACGAGATGTGCGACATCTGCGAGACCGAGGTCAGGCCGCGGATCGCGGTCTCGATGGTCTTGCCGAAGTCCGGCGAGTCCATCGTCAGCGCGATGTTCAGCGAGCCGAGGTTGCAGGAGATGTCCTTGCCGATCTCCTTGTAGGAGAGGTCTTCGTTGAAGGTGGTCGGCGTGTTGACCTGCAGGATCTCCGAGCACAGGTTGGACATGTTGATCCGCCCCTTGATCGGGTTGGCCTTGTTCACCGTGTCCTCGAACACGATGTACGGGTAGCCCGACTCGAACTGGATCTCGGCGATGGTCGTGAAGAAGTCACGCGCCTTGATCTTCGTCTTCTTGATGCGCGAGTCGTCGACCATCGCGCGGTAGTTCTCGGAGATCGGGACGTCGCCGAAGGGCATCCCGTAGACCTTCTCGACGTCGTACGGCGAGAACAGGTACATGTCCTCGTTGTTCTTCGCGAGCTCGAACGTGATGTCCGGCACGACGACGCCGAGCGACAGCGTCTTGATACGGATCTTCTCGTCGGCGTTCTCGCGCTTGGTGTCGAGGAACTTCATGATGTCGGGGTGGTGGGCCGACAGGTAGACGGCACCGGCACCCTGACGCGCACCGAGCTGGTTCGCGTACGAGAAGGAGTCTTCCAGCAGCTTCATCACGGGGATGATGCCCGAGGACTGGTTCTCGATCTGCTTGATCGGGGCGCCGGCCTCGCGGATGTTGGAGAGCAGCAGGGCCACGCCGCCGCCGCGCTTCGAGAGCTGCAGCGAGGAGTTGATGCCGCGCGAGATCGACTCCATGTTGTCCTCGATGCGGAGGAGGAAGCAGGAGACGAGCTCCCCGCGCTGCGCCTTCGCGGTGTTGAGGAACGTCGGGGTCGCGGGCTGGAAGCGGCCGGCGATGATCTCCTCGACGAGGTCGATCGCGAGCTGCTCGTTGCCCTGCGCCAGGCCGAGGGCGGTCATCACGACGCGGTCCTCGAAGCGCTCCAGGTAGCGCTTGCCGTCGAACGTCTTGAGCGTGTAGCTCGTGTAGTACTTGAACGCACCGAGGAACGTCTGGAACCGGAACTTCTTGGAGTACGCCAGGTCGTTGAGCTTCTGGATGAACTCGAGCGAGTACTGCTCGATCGTCGCCGCTTCGTAGTACTCGTTCTCGACCAGGTAGTCCAGCCGCTCCTTCAGGTTGTGGAAGAAGACGGTGTTCTGGTTGACGTGCTGCAGGAAGAACTGCTTCGCGGCCTCACGGTCCTTGTCGAACTGGATGTTCCCGTCCGCGTCGTAGAGGTTGAGCATCGCGTTGAGGGAGTGGTAGTCCATCCCCGTCTGCGGCGACGTCAGATCGACGTCTGCAACTGCTGCGTCCAAAATGCATCCAATCCTGAGTTGACCGCGCGGACGTCGTCCGGCGTTCCGAAGAGTTCGAACCTGTAGAGGAGCGGGACGCCGCACTTCTGTGCGATGACGTCCCCGGCCAGGCCGTAGGCCTCGCCGAAGTTCGTGTTGCCCCCGACGACCACTCCGCGGATGAGCGAGCGGTTCTGTTCGTCGTTGAGGAACTTGATGACCTGCTTGGGCACCGCGCCCTGCCCGTTGCCGCCGCCGTACGTCGGCAGGACGAGCACGTACGGCTCGTCCACGCGCAGGAACGGTTCGTTCGGGTAGAGCGGGATGCGGTCCGCGTCACGGCCGAGCTTCTCGACGAAGCGTGCGGTGTACCCGGACACGCTCGAGAAGTAGACGAGGCGACTCATGTGCGCGCTCCTTGTGAGAGGTGCGGACAGCAGATCAGGAGTGGCCTGTCGGAGGCGCTGCGTGCCTCCAGGCCGGCGGAGGTGCGGGTCCCGGGACGGGACCCGCACGGCTCACGCGAGTTCGGCGCTGAGCGTCGCGATCTTGTCGGGACGGAAGCCCGACCAGTGGTCGTCGTCGGTCACGACGACGGGGGCCTGCATGTAGCCGAGGCTCTTGACGTGCTCGAGCGCGGCTTCGTCGGCGGAGACGTCGAGCACCTCGTACTGGATGCCCTTGTTGTCGAGCGCGCGGTACGTCGCGGTGCACTGGACGCAGGACGGCTTGGTGTAGACGGTGACGGCCATGATCTCCCCTGGTTCTTGCTGGTTGTTCGTGCTGTGGAGTGGTGCTGGTGTCTGGTGCCGCTTGCACCTGCCCGCTGGCACCTACGCAGACGTGTCCGGGAAGGGGCCGCTGCGGTGGCTCCACACTACATCTAGTGGCTGGCCGAGGCACCGACCACAAGAGGAAGTGTTACAGCCGTGTAGTTCTCCACAACGCCCTCCACAGTCTGTGGATTCCCGGGAGGCCCGGAATCACGCCAGTCTGCGGCCCACCACCGACACTTCCCCACACCGGTGGACAGCCTCGATCCACATGTGTGGAATCAGCGCGTCGGCGTGTCGCGGACGGTCCTCCACACGGGGCTCCGGAGGCCGCTCGTCCACACCACCCCCGGACGGGTGACGGCCCCGTCCGTCCGGTCCGTACACTCGTCTCGTGAGCGCCTACGGACCCCTGCTGAAGACCCCCGGAGTCGGTCGCGTCATCGCAGCGCAGCTCACCGCGCGGTTCCCGTTCGGCATGCTCTCGCTCGCGTACCTGCTGCACGTCGAGCACGTCTTCCACTCGTACGGCGCCGCCGGGCTCGTGCTCGCGACGACGAGCATCGGTCAGGCCATCGCCGGTCCGCTCACCAGTCGGTGGATGGGCAGCTGGGGCATGCGGCCGGTCCTGGTGCTGACGAGCATCGTCGCGCTGCTGAGCATGGGTGTCGTCGCGTTCGCCACCATGCCGCTCTGGGCGTACGTGGTCGTCGGGTTCCTCGGCGGCCTCGCGGTCCCGCCCGTGCAGCCCGCGGTCCGCACCATCTACCCCAAGATGGTGACCTCGTTGCAGCTCACGCCCCTGTTCTCCCTGGACGCCAGCGCACAGGAGCTCATCTGGGTCGCCGGCCCGGTCATCACGACGTTCGTCGCGACACAGGTCGGCACCGTGCAGGCGATCGTCGTGGCGATGGTGTTCCTGGTCGTCGGTGGCGTGTGGTTCATCGCTTCCCCCGAGCTCGGCCGCGTCCGCATCCCTCGCTCGAAGCGTGCGTTCGGCGTCGTGCTGCGCCGCCCCTCGGTCGTGGTGGCGACCCTGACCGGTCTGCTGCTCATCGGTGCGTGCGCCGCGGTCGAGGCCAGCGTCACGAGCGTCTTCGGCGAGGGCAGCCCGAACGCCGGCATCGTCCTCGCGGTGTTCGCCGTCGGGTCGCTGGCCGGCGGGCTCGCGCTCGGACACCGTCCGATCTCCCCGAACACCCTGTGGGCGCGCATGTGCATCGTGTTCGTCGGACTCGCGCTGGCCGTGGGCGGCACGAACTTCTGGTGGCTCTGCCTGGCGCTCGTGATCGCCGGCGCCGGCATCGCCCCTGCCCTCGCGGTGATGTTCGGCTCGGTGTCCGCGACCGTGAAGTTCTCCGACACGGCAGAGGCCTACGGCTGGATGGGCACCGGGCAGCTCATCGGCGCCGCGGGCGGCTCGGCGGTGGCCGGGTTCCTCATCGACGCGAACGGGCCCTCGGGCGGCATGACCGTCGGCGCGGTGATGGCGGCGGCCGGCGTGGTGCTGCCGCTCGTCGCGAAGCGGTGGCTGCCCGACCTGCGCGGCCGTGACGCGAGTCCCATCCCCGACACCGAGCCGGTGACGCTGCCGAGCTGACGCCGCGGGGCAGGGCATGCCCCCACCACGATCGGCAGGATGGGTGCATGGTCACCTCGATCCCCCTCCGCGACGGCGGCAGCATCCCCGCGATCGGCTTCGGCGTCTACAAGGTCGACGACGCCCAGGCCGAGACGGCGGTCGGCCTCGCGCTCGACGCCGGCTACCGGCACGTCGACACCGCCGAGATGTACGGCAACGAAGCCGGTGTCGGGAAGGCGATCCGCGCCTCCGGGCTCGACCGTGACGACGTCTTCGTGACCACCAAGGTGTGGAACGACCACCAGGGGCGCGACGCGACGCTGCGGGCGTTCGACGCGAGTCTCGAGCGGCTGGGGACCGACACGGTCGACCTGTACCTCATCCACTGGCCGGCCGCGGCGAACGACCGCTACGTCGAGACCTGGCGGACGCTGGTCGAGCTGCGCGAGCAGGGCCGTGCGAGGAGCGTCGGCGTCTCGAACTTCCAGGTGTCGCACCTGCAGCGGCTGATCGACGAGACGGGCGAGGTCCCCGCGCTGAACCAGGTCGAACGGCACCCGTGGCTGCCCCAGCGCGAGCTCATCGCGTTCCACGAGCAGCACGGCATCGCCACGGGGGCGTGGTCACCGCTCGGCCGCGGTCGGCTCGTCGACGAACCGGTGCTCACGGGCATCGCGGACGCGCACGGGGTCAGCGTCGCGCAGGTGCTCGTCCGGTGGAACGTGCAGCAGGGCGTGGTGGTGCTGCCGAAGTCGGTCACGCCCGCGCGGATCCGGTCGAACCTCGACGTCGACGGCTTCGCGCTGACCGAGGACGACCTCGCGGCGATCACCACGCTCGAGTCCGGGCAGCGCACCGGCTCCCACCCGGACAGCGTGTCCTGAGCGCACCCGACCAGGCCCGGCCTCGCTCAGCCCTCGCGGTCCTCCTCGGACTGCCAGGGCAGGTGCAGGTCGCCCGGCTCGGGCTCGACGTCGCCGGCGTCGTCGGCACCACCGGTCCCGGGCGCTGCCACGACGCGGGACGGATCGATGCCGTCCGCCTCCAGGTCCTCGCGGCTGCGCTGGTCCGTCTGCGCCGCCACGGTCTCCCGCTCGCTCGACGGGCTGTAGGACGTGTCCGCGGCCTCCTGCTCGGACGCGCTCACGCCGTCGGCACCCTCGTGGTGCGCAGCGTCGCGGAGGGCGTCGCTCCGTGCGCGGTCGTCGGAACCTTCGGGGCCGGGTGCGTCCGGGATGCTGTCGCTCATGGGCTGCACAGTAGGCCGGTGACCTCCGGTACCGGTTCGGTCACGGCGCTCGTGATCCGCTTCCCGCTCCGTTACGGTCGACGCGAGGGGGTCCGACATGGGACGCAGGACGGTCACGGCATCGATCGCGATCGCGGGGGTGACGGCGCTGGTGCTCACCGGTTGCTCGGTGTTCGGCGGGGACGACCCGCTGCCGAAGCCCACCGGGCACGCAGCACCGAGCGCATCGGCGCGCCCGGACAGCGGCACGGACGGCAGCGGCACCGGCGGCACCGCCCAGCAGGTCGTGACGAAGCAGGCGGTCCCCGCGGGCACCGTCGTCGCCGAGACGGACCTCGTCTCGAAGTCGGGCGACACCGCCGTGCACGTGCGCGTCGTGGCGGACGACGCGGGCACCTTCGACGCGCAGCTCTCCGGCTACCGCACCACGAACCCCCAGCCGATGACGGTCGAGTTCCGCCGGTCGGCTGCCTCGCCCGGCGACGGGTTCGACTGGGAGTCGGTCGCCTCGACGACCTGGCAGGCGGACGCCCCGGCGCCCTCGTCCGTCAGCCTCTCCGACGCGGGATCCTTCCCCGACTGGTTGCACAGCGTCGTCCTCGTGCCCGCGGCGACCACGCAGGCAGCCGACACCGACGACTCGGACGGCTCCATCGACGCGGACCGACCGTGGGTCGGGAGCGTCCTGGCGGCGGCGACCCTGCAGTGGCACATCCCGAGCCCGTACCCGGACCTGCACGTCCAGGTCGGCGCCGCCCGTGCCGGCGCCTACGGCTGGGTGTTCGACGCGGCGGGCGACAAGCTCACCGCGCCCGGCAGCGGTGTGCCGACGTCGTACCGGGTGTCCCACGGCGACGACCAGACCACGGTCGCGAAGCGCTTCGGCCTGACCCTGGCGCAGCTCCGCTGGTTGAACCCCACGATGCGGGTGCACGGCAACGGCTGGTTGTACGAGGACACCGACCTGAACCTCGACCCCGCCGGACGCTGACCACGGCGGCACCGCCCGGTCCGTTACGCTCGACCCCGCACCCGCACCACCCTGGAGGTCACCCCGTGACGATCGTCGCCGCCGCAGACGGATCTGCCCTCGGCAACCCCGGCCCGGCCGGCTGGGCCTGGTACGTCGACGACGACCGCTGGGCCGCAGGCGGTTGGCCGCGTGCCACGAACAACATCGGCGAGCTCACCGCCGTCCTGCAGCTGCTCCGCGCGACGAAGGACGCCGGCGAACCGCTCCACATCCTGTGCGACAGCCAGTACGCGATCAAGGCGTGCACCGAGTGGCTCGCCGGGTGGAAGCGGAAGGGCTGGCGGAAGGCCGACGGCAAGCCCGTCCTGAACGTCGAGATCATCAAGGAGCTCGACGCCGAGCTGCAGGGCCGCAAGGTCACGTTCGAGTGGGTCCGCGGGCACGTCGGCCACGAGATGAACGAGGCCGCGGACGTCCGCGCCCGTGGTGCCGCGACCGCGTACCAGAACCACACCGAAGTTCCGACGGGCCCGGGCTGGCCGGGCAAGCAGGTCGACCCGGCACCCGAGCCGGTGCAGGTCGAACCGCCCGCGACCCTGTTCTAGAAGCGGACCAAGGCGACCACCGGACCGACGCGACCAGCGAGCGGGTCGCAGCGCGGTCAGTACGTCCCGTCGCGCCGGTCCTGACGGGTGATCTGCTCCCCCGACGCCGGGTCGATCCCCGACCGCGTCGTGGTGGTCGTCCGGCGACCGCCGAACCCGACGGCCAGGCTGATGATGAGCAGCACGACGCCCGCGGCCATCAGGATGTACCCGATCAGGCGCAGGTCGACCCCGGCGAGCTGGATGTCCAGGGCGAACGCCACGATGGCGCCGATGACGATCAGGGCGATGCTCGATCCGATGCGCATGGGAGTTCCTCTCGACGGACCCGGCTGTCCGGGCTGCCGTCGAACGTACCCGTCCGTCAGAGTGGACGTTCCCACAGGGCGACGGTGCTCTCCAGGTGGTCGTACCGGTACGGCTTCGTCTCCCCGGTGGGCGTGTAGCCGAGCGCCCGCCAGAACGGCTCCGCGACGGCGGCGTTCGTCGCGACGATCCCGAGGCGCAGCCGACCGATCCCCGGCACCGAGCGCACCCGGGCGACGACGGCCTCGTGCAGCGCGCGGCCGAGTCCCTGCCCCTGCCGGTCCCCGCGGACGAGCAGCAGTCCGACGAAGGCCGCTCCCGGGTCCGGGTAGCCGAGCAGCACGTCCGCGAACGCCACGAGCCGGTCCCCGTCGAACAGCCCCCAACCGTGCTTGCCCACCGGGTCGAAGCCCTCGGGCACGCTGATCAGCGCGCTCAGGGCGTCCGACGGCCCGGGCGGGTACCCGGTGATCCGCTCGGTGTAGTCCGGCGCGGACTCGAGCAGGTCCTGCAGCGCGGCGACGTCAGCGTCGCCGTCGAGCGACCGGAAGACCGGATCGGTGACCGCGCACATCAGTCGACGTCCACGTCCGTCCAGCCGTCGAACCGGCCGATCTCGGTGACCCGGACGACGGCCTCGCCCGCGGCGTCCGACGCGTCGAGGTCGATCGTCGCCGAGAACCCGAAGTCCTTGTCACCCGCCGGGTCGGCGAAGATCTGCCGAGCACGCCACGTCCGTCCCTCCTCGGACAGCACCAGGTACTGCATCGACCGCGCGTCCGCGTCCGTGCCGATCGTGTCGTGCGCGTCGTAGTACTCCTCGAGCACGTCGTCCCAGGCCGAGCGGTCGAAGCCACTCGTGGCGTCGAGCGCTCCGAGTCCCGCCGGGTCGTCCGCCGCCGCGAGCAGCACCCGCTGGAACAGCGCGTTCCGCACGAGCACCCGGAACGCCCGCGGGTTCCCGGTCAGGCGCGCGGGCTGCGGAGGGGCGATCTCGCCCGTGGAGGACGAGCCAGCTTCCGCCTCGGCACGAGCGACGTCGCCGTTGACGAGCGCCTCCCACTCGTCGACGAGCGAGGAGTCCGTCTGCCGGACGACCTCGCCGAGCCACTCGATCAGGGCCTCGAGCTCGGGTGTCCGCTGCTCCTCGGCGATGGTCTGCCGCATGGTCCGGTACGCGTCGGACAGGTACCGGAGCACGAGTCCCTCGGAGCGGGTGAGGTCGTAGAACCGCACGAAGTCCCCGAACGTCATCGCCCGCTCGTACAGGTCACGGACGACGGCCTTCGGCGACAGCGCGAAGTCGAGCACCCACGGCTGCTCCGCGGCGTAGGCCTCGTACGCGGCCTCCAGCAGTTCGGCCAGCGGGCGCGGCCAGGTGACCTCCTCGAGCAGCTCCATCCGCTCCTCGTACTCGATCCCCTCCTGCTTCATCCGGGCGACGGCCTCGCCGCGCTCCTTGAACTGCTGCTGCGACAGGATCGCCCGTGGATCATCGAGGGTCGCCTCGACGACGGAGACCATGTCCAGCGCGTACGTCGGCGACTCGGGGTCGAGCAACTCGAACGCGGCCAGCGCGAACGGCGACAGCGGCTGGTTGAGCGCGAAGTTCTGCTGCAGGTCGACCGCCAGCCGGTACACGCCGTCCACCCGCTCGATGACCCGCGCGTTGACCAGGGTCCGCGCGATGGTGAGCGCGCGCCGGGCCATCGCGTACTGGCGTGCCCGCGGCTCGTGGTTCTCGAACACCAGCGCGCGGATCTCGTCGAACGGCGAGCCGCCGCGCGCGACGACGGCGAGCACCATCGCGTGCGTGATCCGCATCCGTGACACCATCGGTTCGGGCTCCGCCGCGATGAGTCGCTCGAAGGACGCCTGCCCCCAGGAGACGAACCCCTCCGGCGCCTTCTTCTTCTTGACCTTGTTCTTCTTCTTCGGGTCGTCCCCGGCCTTGGCGACGGCGCGGGCGTTCTCGATCTCGTGCTCGGGGGCCTCGGCGACGACGTCGCCCTCGGTGTCGTAGCCCGCGCGACCGGCACGTCCGGCGACCTGGTGGAACTCGCGCGCGGACAGCTGGCGCATCTTGGTGCCGTCGAACTTGGTCAGCCCGGTCAGCAGCACCGACCGGATCGGCACGTTGATCCCGACCCCCAGGGTGTCGGTGCCGCAGATCACCGGCAGCAGGCCGCGCTGGGCAAGCTGCTCGACGAGCCGCCGGTACTTCGGCAGCATGCCCGCGTGGTGCACACCGATGCCGGCCCGGATCAGGCGGGACAGCGTCTGCCCGAACCCGGCACTGAACCGGAACTGCGCGATCGCGTCGGCGATCTCGTCCCGACGAGCACGATCGGCGACGCGCACGGACATCAGCGCCTGCGCCCGCTCGAGCGCCGCCGCCTGCGAGAAGTGCACGATGTAGACCGGCGCCTTGCCCTCCTCGAGCAGCCGTTC
This sequence comes from Curtobacterium citreum, assembly GCF_006715175.1. Lineage (NCBI taxonomy): Bacteria > Bacillati > Actinomycetota > Actinomycetes > Micrococcales > Microbacteriaceae > Curtobacterium > Curtobacterium citreum. Next base: position 3,270,973 of record NZ_VFMQ01000001.1, read on the forward strand.
GACGGTCTCCTGCACGGGCGTCATGACGTACTCGTAGGACAGCGGCACCGGCCGCGAGACACCGGTCACCCGGGCGGTCGGGCGTCCGGTCCGCCGGGACAGGTCGTCGGCGATGGTCGTCACGTCGCCGAGGGTCGCCGACATGAGCAGGAACTGCGCCCGCTCGAGCACGAGCAGCGGCACCTGCCACGCCCACCCGCGGTCGGGGTCGCCGTAGAAGTGGAACTCGTCCATCACGACGACGTCGACCTCGGCGTCCGGCCCCTGTCGCAGAGCGAGGTTCGCGAGGATCTCGGCCGTGCAGCACACGATCGGGGCGTCGGCGTTCACGCTCGAGTCGCCGGTGACCATCCCGACGTTCTGCGCGCCGAACAGGTCGACGAGCTGGAAGAACTTCTCGGACACGAGCGCCTTGATCGGGGCGGTGTAGTAGCTCCGCTTCCCCTCGGCGAGCGCCGCGAAGTGCGCGCCGGCCGCGACGAGCGACTTCCCGGTGCCGGTCGGCGTGCTGAGCACCACGTTCGCGCCGGAGACGAGCTCGATGACCGCCTCGTCCTGCGCCGGGTAGAGCGGGCGGCCGCCCGAGGCGGCCCAGTCGACGAAGGCCTCGTAGACCGCGTCGGGGTCGACGACGCCGTCGACCGCCGCCGGCAGGGCAGCGACGAGCGGCGGGACGGAGGTGACGTCGGTCATGCGTCCATCCTCCCAGGTGGGTGGTGACCAGGAGACGGACGGGAGGATCGGGTCGGGCCCGCCACGATCCTCCCGGCCGGCGTGTGGATGCGCATGCATACACTCGAGACGTGCGCGAACTCGGATTCCTCTCCTTCGTCCCGAACCACGGCGGACCGGCCGGCGCTGCCGGCGCCCTCGAGGACGGCCTGCGGCTCTTCGAGACCGCCGAGACTCTCGGCTACGGCACGGGCTGGGTGCGCGGCCGACACTTCGAGCCGTTCCTCACCAGCCCCATGACCTTCTTCGCCGCCGCGGCCCAGCGCACGAGCACGATCGGCTTCGGCACGGCCGTGCTCGGCATGCGCTACGAGGACCCGGTGCGCCTGGCCGAGGACGCCAGCACGGTCGACCTGCTGAGCGGCGGCCGCGTGCAGCTCGGCATCAGCACGGGCATCGCCGGGTACGGGCCGATCCTGGACCCGGTGTTCGGCGGCACCGAGCGGAGCTTCCGCGACGAGGCCGAGGCCCGGGCCGCCCGGCTGCTCGAGGTGTTGCGTGGCGAGCCGCTCGGGACCTCGGGCAAGGGCTACGAGAGCATCCCTGCCGACACCGAGCTGACGCTGCAGCCGCAGAGCCCCGGCCTGCTCGACCGCGTCTGGTGGGGCGGGGGCAGCCTGGGGACGGCCGAGCGCACGGCGGACAAGGGCCTGCTGCTGCACTGCTCGACCCTGAACACAGAGGACACGGGCGAGCCGTTCGCCGTCGCCCAGGCGGCGCAGATCGCGGCGTACCGGGAGCGTTTCGCGGCGCAGCACCCGGACCGGACCGCGAAGGTCGCCGTCGGCCGCATCGTGGTCCCGCTCCTCGACGACCACGACCGCGCGGTGCACGAGGAGTTCCTGACCGGGTACGCGAGCGGCATGGACGACGAGGGCCGACCGCGCTCCGGGCCGCCGTTCCGCTTCAGCAAGGTGGTCGCGGGCGGGGTCGCGGAGATCGTCGACGCCCTCGCCGCGGACCCCGCCGTGACCGCGACGGACGAGCTCGTCGTCACCCTGCCGGCGAACGGCGACGCGGCCGCACACGAGCGGATCCTGCGCGTCGTCGCCGAGGAGGTCCTGCCGCACCTGCGGTGATCCCTGCGCAGCAGCGGATCGGGCTGGGAGAGGTGCACCCGGCCGGGCTTCGACGGGGTTGGTGAAGCCCCGGAGCCCTGGCCGGATGACCATCTCATCCCTGATCCGGAGGGGATGGTGCGCCGAGTCTTTCACTTCTCGAAGAATTTGTCATCATCGCTCCGGGGGGAAAATGACAGTTCGTCATCCGATGCGTGAAGTGGTCAATGATCCCCCTCGGGACCATTGACCCCGGACGACGAATGCGCCCCCGCGCGGACGCGGAGGCGCATTCTGACGCACCGGGATCGCAGGGGCTCCGACGGCCGGATCAGGAGACCGCGTCGCTCACACAGCGACCCCGTATCGGTACGCGCGCCGACGGTAACCAGCCGACAGGCGCGCATCGATGCTACTCAATGCAACAACCCAACGCACGCAAACCGGATCACTCCAGTTCGAGGGTCGTCGTCCCGACCTCGGCGGCCACGGACTCCGCGACGTGCAGCGTGAAGGTGCCGGGTTCGTAGCGCCAGGCGCCGTCCCAGTGCGCGAATGCCCGGGCCGGGACCTCGATCGAGACCTCGGTCGACTCGCCCGCAGCGAGCCGTACGGGTGCGAAGCCGACGAGCCACCGCACCGGACGGTCGACGGTCGACCCCTCGCGCGAGGCGTAGACCTGCACGACGTGCTTGCCCGCACGGTCGCCGGTGTTCGCGACGGTCGCGGTGACGATGACCGCGTCCCCCTCGGACACCGTCGGCGTCGCGCTGATGCCGTCGATCGACCACGTCGTGTACCCGAGGCCGTGGCCGAACGGGTACGCGGGCTCGGTGCCGGCGCGGAGCCAGGCACGGTAGCCGACGTGCACCCCCTCGTCGTACACGACCTTGCCGTCGATGGGCGTGACGTTCGCGACCGGGACGTCCTCGAGCGTCGTCGGCCAGGTGGTGGGCAGGCGTCCACCGGGCTCGGCCGCGCCGGTGAGGACGTCGGCCAGGGCGTTGCCGTACTCCTGACCGCCGAACCAGGTCAGGAGCACCGCGGCGACGTCGTCCCGCCAGGGCATCTCGACCGGGGACCCGGAGTTGACCACCACGACGGTGTTCGGGTTGGCGGCGGCGACGGCCCGGACCAGGTCGTCCTGGTGTCCGGGGAGCACGAGCGACGAGCGGTCGTAGCCCTCGGACTCCACCTTGCTGTTCGTGCCGACGACGACGATCGCGACGTCAGCGCCGGTGGCGGTCGCGACGGCGGCCTCGATCAGTGCGGCGGGGTCGGCGTCGCTCGGCTCGGTGCCGAACTGGTAGGCGAGCACGCCGCCGAGTGCCTCGTCCTGCACGATGTCGTACTCGATGCGGATCGCGACCTGCTGCCCCTCCTGCACCTGCACGGGCACCGAGCGCGCCGGCGGGTTGAGGAACGCGGCGCCGAGCTGGTCGCCCTCGTACGGCACGGTCTCGTCGAGCAGGAGCTCGCCGTCGATCCACAGGCGCGAGTGGCCGGCGGCGCCGATGCCGATCCGGACGGTGCCGGTCGACTCGGCGGTGTAGGTCGTGGTGATGTCGAGCCGGTCGGCCTCGCGCGTCGGGGCGTCGCCACCGAACCAGAACAGCGCGGTGGCGCGGCGGTCCTCGACGTACAGCTCCTCGCCGTCCTTGACGAAGGCGACGCGGGCGCCGGGCTCGCCGGTGCCCGGGTTCGTGATGCTCGCGAGCGGGAACTCGGCGATGCCCTCCTGCACCACGGCACCGATGGCGTAGTCCACCGTCGCGCCGGGGAACGCGGCGCGGAGGCCCTCGATCGGCGTGACGACCCGCTCCGGGACGACCGTGGCGGAGCCGCCGCCCTGAGTGCGGGCCTGGTCGGCGTTGTGGCCGACGAGCGCGATGCGGGACACCGCGGCGGCGTCGAGCGGCAGCACGCCCTCGTTGCGGACGAGCACGGTGCCCTCGGCCTCGGCGGCGCGGACGAAGGCGACCCCGTCCTCCACGTGCACGGGGCGCTCGGCGACGGGCTCGAAGCCCTCGAGCGCACCGACCCGGGCGGCGAGCGTCAGGATGCGGTGGACCTTCCGGTCGATCGCGGCCATCGGCACCTCACCCGACTCGACCGCCTGCAGCAGGGGGCCCTCGCTCCACCACGGGTTCGGTCCGGGCATCGCGACGTCCTGCGACGCCTTGGCGGACTCGACCGAGCGCACGCCCGTCCAGTCCGACACGACGATGCCGTCGAAGCCCCACTCCGAGTTCAGCGGCGTCTCGAGCAGGTCGTTCTCCGACGCGGTGACGCCGTTGATCGCGTTGTACGACGACATCACCGCCCACGCGTGCGCCTCGGTCACGGCCTTCTCGAACGCGAGCAGGTACAGCTCACGGAGCGCCCGGTCCGACACCTCGGTCGACGCGGTGAAGCGGTCGGTCTCGTAGTCGTTCGCGATGTAGTGCTTCGGGGTCGCGGCGACGCCGTTCTCCTGGACGCCGGCGACGTAGCTCGCGGCGAGGTCGCCGGTCAGCACGGGGTCCTCGCTGAACGCCTCGAAGTGCCGGCCGCCGAGCGGGGAACGGTGCAGGTTGATGGTCGGCCCGAGGACGACGTCGACGCCCTTGCGCCGCGCCTCCACCGCGGCGGCGGCGCCGTAGCGCTTCGCGATCGCGCGGTCCCAGCTCGCCGACAGGGCGGTCGCGGACGGCAGGTTGAGCGACGGGTCGCGCTCGTCCCACACCTCGCCACGGACGCCGGAGGGCCCGTCGGACATCAGGATCCGGCGTAGGCCGATCTTCTCGATCGGCCAGGTGGTCCAGAAGTCGCGTCCGGTCAGCAGCTGGACCTTCTCCTCGGTGGTCAGCTGTCCGACGAGCGCGTCGATGCGCTCGGTCAACGGCGACGCACTGGAGGCGCGGGGCGTTTCTTCCACGGTGGTCACGATGGTCGGTCCCTTCGTTGTGCGACGGGCGACGGGGGCACGACCTCCGCGCGCCATCGTCGGCGGCTGGCGTCAGCGTAGCATCCAAAACCTTTCTGTACTCGGTTTTGCCGTCCGTCCGCGGGCGGTACGCTCGCGCCATGGCACGACGGGGTTCGTACGCGAAGGGCATCGCCAAGCGCGAGGAGATCCTCACCGTCGCGCTCGAACTCGTCGCCCAGCAGGGCTTCCGCCGCACGAGCATCAAGGACATCGCCGACGCGGTGGGGCTCACGCAGGCCGGGCTGCTGCACTACTTCGACTCGAAGGACGAGCTCTGGGTCGAGATCCTCCGCCGCCGCGACGAGCACGACAACGCGCAGGACTGGAACGCCTCGAACCCGGCCGAGCTCCTCGCCGCCGTGGTCCGGCACAACGCCGAGGTCCCGGGGCTGGTGCAGATGTTCGTGAACCTGTCCGCCGCGGCCGCCACGGACCCGGAGCACCCGGCGCACGAGTACTTCCGCCAGCGCTACGACTTCACCCGGGCGGACATGACCCGCCAGTTCCGCGACATGCAGCAGGACGGTCGGCTGCGCGCGGACGTCGACGCCGAGCGGCTCACCAGCGTGATGCTCGCGGTGTCGGACGGCATGCAGATCCAGTGGCTGTACGACCCGTCGCGCGACATGGCCGAGCACGTGGAGCTCGTCGCACAGCTCGCCATCACCCAGGCGGCGGCCCCGGCCCGCTGACACGCCGGTTCGGCGATCCACCGGAGGGCTGCGTCGCCGGGACAGGTACCGCCAGTGCCTGGTCCCGCCCAGCACCCGCGCGGCAGGATGGGACCCGGCCGACCAGGCCGTCCGACGACGATGTGGAGTGACGCGATGACGCGTGTTGTGGTGACCGGAGGCAGCGGCAAGCTCGGACGGGCGGTCGTCCGCGACCTCGACGAGCACGGGTACGACGTGGTCCTGCTCGACCGGGTCCCCTCCCCCGACAAGCCCGAGCGGGTGCCGTTCGTCCGCATCGACCTGAGCGACTACGGCCAGGTGCTCGGCGCCCTCACCGGCATCGACGACCGCTACGACTCGGTCGACGCCGTGGTGCACCTGGCGGCCGTACCTGCCCCCGGCCAGGTGCCCGACGTGGCCCTCATCACGAACAACGTGACCGCGTCGATCAACGTCTTCCACGCCGCCCGGGTCGCGAAGGTCAAGAACCTGGTGTGGGCGTCGAGCGAGACCCTGCTCGGGATCCCGATGGGCGAGCACCACCCGCCGTACCTGCCCGTCGACGAGGAGTTCGCGGTGCGCCCGCAGTCCTCGTACTCGCTCGGCAAGGCGGTGGAGGAGGAGATGGCCCGCCACTTCACCCGCTGGGACCCGGAGCTCAAGATGATCGGTCTGCGGTTCTCGAACGTGATGGACGAGACCGACTACCCGGCGTTCCCGTGGGATGCCTCCCCCGAGGCGAAGACGTTCAACCTGTGGTCGTACATCGACTCCCGCGACGGCGCCCAGGCGGTGCGGAAGTCGCTCGAGGCAGACCTGACCGGGTTCGAGGCGTTCGTCATCGCGAGCCCCGACACCGTGATGGACACCCCGACCATCGAGCTCGTCGACCGCTTCGTACCGGACATCGAGCGCCGGGCGGACATCGACGGCACGAGCTCGCTCCTGTCGTCCGACAAGGCTCGCGAGCTCCTCGGCTACGCCCCCGAGCACACCTGGCGCAACCACCGCACGAGCTGACCCCCCTCCCCATTCCCGCGGAACGCAACGGGAGCGGTTCCTCGCAGCGGAACGTCGCTGCGAGGAACCGCTCACCTTGCGTCTTGCGAGACGCGACGGGCCGGGCCAGGCCGGGCAGGGTCAGGCGGGCAGCAGCAGGCCGTCGAGCACCAGGTCCCGCGCCCGCGACAGCAGGTCCGCGCGCAGGGCCTCCTCGTCCACGCCGGTGATCTGCGCGATCGCCCCGACGATCGCGGCGACGGACAGCTCGCCGTCGCAGGCCCCGACGAACGCGGCGAGCGCCGTGTCGGCGTCCACCCGTCGGCCGAACCCGCCGCCCTGCACGAGCGTGATCACGGTCGGGTCGTCGTTGCCGGGCCAGTAGTGCCGCTCCTCGGTGACGTCGCCGGCGACCCGGAGGTGCGCGGCGGCGAGCGCCTCGTCGTCGTGCACCCCGAGCCACGCCGCTGCGTCGAGCACCCGCGCGACCGTCGCACCGAGCCCCGCGGGGTTGGAGCCGAGCGTCTCGGGGACGCGCTCGAACCGACGGAGGCGACCCGCGCCTCCAGGCTGGGCGCGCCGCACCACGACGTACCCGAAGCCGACCCCGGTGACCCGCCGTGCCGCGAAGTCGTCGAGCCAGGCGTCCACGAGCACGTCGTACTCCGGCGTCCCGGGCTTCGTGCCGCCGTCCCGGATCCAGGTCTCGGCGTAGGCGGGCGGGTCCTCGCGCTCCCGCTCGACCACCCACGTGTCGAGCTCCGACGCGGCGGGGGCGTCAGCGAACCACGAGCGCACGCGGTCGAGGCCGTCGACACCCCAGTGGTACTCCCAGTTGCCGAGCAGCTGGGCGGTCCCGCCGGGTTCCAGGTGGTCGACGAGTCCGCGGAGCACGGTCTCGACGAGTGCGTCGCCGACCATGCCGCCGTCGCGGTACTCGTACGACGGGACGCCCGCACGTCGCGGGGTGATCACGAACGGCGGGTTCGACACGATGCGGTCGAAGCGCTCACCGACGACGGGCTCGAACAGCGACCCGAGCCGGAGCTCGATCCCGTCGACGCCGTTCAGCACGGCGTTGAACCGCGCGATGTCCAGGGCTCGCTGCGAGATGTCGGTCGCGACCACCTGGTCGGCGAAGCGGCGGGCGTGCAGTGCCTGGATGCCGCACCCGGTGCCGAGGTCGAGCACCCGCCGCACCCGCACGGGAACCTGCAGCCCGGACAGCGTCGTGGACGCGCCACCGATGCCGAGCACGTGCTCCTCGCCGAGGGCCGTGCCGAGCGCGAGCTCGCCGAGGTCGGAGACGATCCACCAGCTGCCGGCACCGAGGTCGTCCACGAACGCGTACGGGCGCAGGTCGACGGTCGGGAAGACGCGACCGTCGTCGCCCTCGCGCAGCAGCCCCACGGCGAGCACACCGTCGAGACCCGCGATGGGGAAGGCTCGCTCAGCGTCCGACCGCGAGACCGGCAGGCCGAGCACGAACAGCGTCGCGAGGGTCGTCAGCGGTGAGGTCTCCCGCGCGGCCAGGGCCCGGAGCGCGGCGACCCGGGTGCCGCGGTGCAGCGACGCCGCTGCCTCGGCTCCCCAGAGCGCGTCGACCCGCTCGACGGTGAACCCGGCGGCGTCCAGGTCCGCGGCGATCGCGGCGACGACGACGGGGTCGGTCGTGACGGTCGGCAGGACGTGGTGCGGCTGCCCGTTCGGCGCGGCGGCGCTCACGCGGGGACCTCGTCGAGCAGGAGCGCGGCGGGCACCTGCCAGTCGGCGACCAGGTCGAGCAGCCCGGGGAACCGCTGCTGCACGTCCTCGACCCGGACGCGGCTCGACCGCACGAGCCCCTCCTGGTGCTGCTCGAGCAGCCCGGCCTCGCGCAGGACGCGGAAGTGGTGCGTCAGCGTGGACTTCGGTCGGTCGAGCCCGACCCACCCGCAGCTGCGCACCCCGCCGGCCGCGTCGACCAGGTAGCGGTGCAGGATCGCGAGGCGGATCGGGTCGCTCATCGCGTCGAGGACCGTCGGCAGGTCCATCTCGGCGACGGCCGGTTGGGGCAGCCGTTCCGGGGCATCCACGTTCGCGGGCATGACCGCGACGGTAGCACCGTTCGGTTCCAGTACGACTTGCGTCGTACAGCGAGCGTGCTGTACGAATACAGTCGTACAGCAGCCACAGGAGCGACAGCCAGCAGCAGCCGGCAGCCGACAGCAGCCAGCAACGACCCCGGAGGAACGCATGCAGTCAGCACGATCGGTCGCGGGGTTCTGGATCCTCGCCGCCATGCTCCTCGTCGCGATGGCCTCGTCCGCGGTGCCGTCGCCGATCTACCCCGTCTACGCCGCCGAGTGGCACCTCACCCCGCTCGCCCTGACCGCCGTGTTCGCGATCTACGTCGCCGGGCTCCTCGTCACGATGCTCGTCGCCGGGCGGCTGTCCGACCACGTCGGCCGGAAGCCAGTGCTCGTCGCCGGTGGGCTGCTCCTCGTGCTCTCCCTCGTGCTGTTCGCCGGCGCGGACGGCCCCGTCGCCCTCGTGGTGGACCGCATCGTGCAGGGCGTCGCCGTCGGGCTGCTCATCGGCGCGCTCGGTGCGGCCCTCATCGACAACTCGCTCGAGCGCTTCCCGTCCCTCGCCGGGGTCCTGAACGGTGCCGTGCCGCCGTTCGCCCTCGCCACCGGTGCCCTCACGAGCGGCGCCCTGGTGGAGTGGGGTCCCGCGCCCGAACAGCTCGTGTACGTGGTGTTCGGCGCCCTCCTGCTGCTGCTCGTCGTGGCGCTCGTCGTCGTCCCCGAGCGCGTCACCCGTCGTCCGGGAGCGCTGCGCTCCCTGCGCCCTACCGTCTCGGTCCCCCGTGCCTCCCGCGCCCTGTTCCGAGGCGTCGCGGGCGCCCTCGTCGCCAGCTGGGCCCTCGGTGGGCTGTTCCTGTCGCTCGTGCCCTCCGCGCTCCGCGCCGTGTTCGGCATCGAGGACCACTTCGCCGCCGGCGCCCTGATCGCCGTCGTCACCGGCGTGGGCGGACTCACCGGCCTGGCGATCCAGCGGCTCGACACCCGCCGGAGCCTGCTCATCGGGCTCGTCGCACTCGTCGCCGGACCGGTCGTCACCGTGTCGTTCGTGTTCGCGCACTCGCTGCCCGGCCTGGTCGTCGGCAGTGCGATCGCCGGGGTGGGCTTCGGGGCCGGGTTCCAGGCGCCGCTGCGGATGCTCCTCGCGACCGCCGCACCGACGCACCGCGCCGGACTGCTGTCGTCGGTCTACGTCGTGAGCTACCTGGCGTTCGGCGTCCCCGCGGTCGTGGCCGGTCTCCTCGAGCCGACGTTCGGCTTCGTGCCCGTCCTCGCCGGGTACGGCGCGTTCATCGTCCTCGCGGCGACGGTCGCCCTCGTCCTCCAGCTGGTCTCACGGAGTGCCGCCGACGCCGAGGAACGTGCCGGGACCGGTCCCGTGCGGACCTGCCCCACGCCCACCGCCGACTGACGCCGCGGCCGGCCCGAGGTCAGTGCCCCGGGCGCGCCCGGTTCGGCCGCTGGTGCGCGCGGACCCCGGTGCTCCGGTGCGCGTCGGCGTGTGCGGCGTCGACGTCGGCCTTGCCGCGGTCCGCCGCGCGACGGAGCCACCGCGGTCCGTGCGCCTTCGCCCAGTCCCAGAAGCGGTGCAGCTGGGCGCGGAGCCACGTGATGATGCGGTGGAAGAAGTGGAACTCGCTCGCCAGGATCGTCAGACCGATGAACACCACGAGCCAACCAGGCCCCGGGAGCGGCACGAGGATGAGCCCGATCACCACGACCAGCCCGCCGACGATGCCGACGAGCACCTTGTAGAACAGGTGCAGCCCCGGCCGCGCGTGGATCCACGTGCGCAGGTCGCGGAACCACCGGAAGCGGTGGGACCCTTCGTCGGTCTGCTGGGCCTCGGCACGCACGACCGCGTCGGGTCGCTCGTGGGTGTCGCCGTCCATGTCGGCACCGTAGGGCGCGCGGCTGGGAAACGGCGGCGCAACCGGTCCACGTGCCGTGAGCGGCGGGACGGACGCGCCACGTGCCTCCCGGCCCGGCCCACGTCCGGCTCCCACCCGGCGGCCCGGCCCACGTCCGCCCCGTGGCGGCTCCCACCCGGCCTGGAGGCGCGTCACGCGTGGGCGACGCACGTCGCCGCCCACGGGACGGCGGCCAGGCGGGCCTCCGGGACGGGTTCGCCGCCGACGGCGCACCGTCCGTAGGTGCCGGCGTCGAGCCGCGCGAGCGCGGCGTCGACCAGGCGGATCCGCTCCCGCGCGGCGTCGCGGACCGCGCCGAGCGACCCGCGCTCCCACGCGAGGGTCGCGCCCTCGGGGTCGTGCTCGTCGTCGGAGTTCGCGTCGAGCCGGGCGTCGCTGACGTCCCGCATGCTCCGCTCCACGTCGGCGAGCAGCCGCTCGTTGCGCTGCCGTTCCGTCGTGAGCGCCGTGCGGGGATCGTCCATGGCGGCCAAGGTAGTCGGGGCGGAATGGAGCCCGCGCACCATGCGTTCGCATCGGCATGACGAAGATCGGGTTCCTGTCCTTCGGGCACTGGCGCGACGTGCCGGGCTCGCGCGTGCGGAGCGGCCGCGAGGCGCTCGTGCAGGCGATCGACCTCGCCGTCGCCGCCGAGGAGGCCGGGGTGGACGGCGCGTACTTCCGCGTGCACCACTTCGCACCGCAGCAGGCTGCACCGTTCCCGCTCCTCGCCGCGATCGCCGCCCGGACCAGCCGCATCGAGATCGGCACCGGCGTGATCGACATGCGCTACGAGAACCCGCTCTACATGGCCGAGGAGGCGGCGGCGACCGACCTCATCGCCGGCGGCCGACTGCAGCTCGGCGTCTCGCGGGGGTCACCCGAGACCGCCCTGGCCGGGTACCAGCAGTTCGGCTACGTGCCCGAGGCACACGACACCAACGGCGGCGACATGGCGCGGGCCCACACCGACGTCTTCCGTCGCGCGATCGCCGGCGAGCCGATGGCGCACGCGAACCCGCAGATGACCGGTTCGGCCGGGTCGCTCGCGGTGTCCCCGTTGTCGGAGACCCTGCCGGAGCGCATCTGGTGGGGCGCCGGCACCCGGGCCACCGCCGAGTGGACCGCCGAGCAGGGGCTCAACCTGATGTCGTCGACGCTCCTCACCGAGGACACCGGCGTGCCGTTCGACCAGCTGCAGGCCGAGCAGATCGCCCGCTTCCGGTCGACCTGGGCCGAGATGGGCTGGGAGCGCGAACCGCGGGTGTCCGTGTCGCGGAGCATCATCCCGATCACCGACGACGAGTCGCGGCACTACTTCGGCGTCCGTGCGCAGGTCGAGGGGCAGGACCAGGTCGGCCACCTCGACGGCGGACTGGCCCGCTTCGGCCGCTCGTACATCGGCGAGCCGGAGCAGCTCGTCGCGGAGCTCGCGGCCGACGCGGCCGTCCGCGCCGCCGACACCGTGCTCGTGACGGTGCCGAACCAGCTCGGCGTCGACTTCAACGCCCGGCTGCTCGCGGCCACCCGCGCCGTGATGGACGAGGTCGACGCCGCGCTCGTCCCCGCCTAGGTCACGCCCCGGCGGGCGCTCCCGGCCACAGCAGACGGAAGCGCTCGCACAACACCGGCATGTCCGGCTCGAAGCCCCGCGGGTTCTCGGAGTGCTCGCGCCAGTACCGCTCGTGCACCGCGCGCCAGTGCTCGAGCGTCTGGTCGCCCTCGCCCTCGGCCCGGGCGTGCTCGGCGTCGACCTGGTCGAAGGGCACGACGGCGAGCGCCGTGGTCTCGATCACGGCGCGCGGCGCTCCGCGGCCGTCCAGGATCACGCTGAGCTCGCCGACCTCGGGCAGCGGGTCGCCCGTGGCCTCGTAGTCCCACATCGACGACGCCGTACCGTCCTTCGTCCCGCTGAGCACGAGCTCGAGCAGGCCGTCGGCGTGCTCGGGCGTCGCGCCGAACGCCCACGCCTCCGGCACGGTCTCGGGCAGGGAGGGTTCCTCGGCCCGTCGGGCGGCCCAGAAGTCGGTCAGCGTCTCGTCGGCGGTGATCACCCGCTGACCGTAGCGCACCCGCTGGTCCCCTTTCCTGCCGACACCCGCCTTGGGGCCGCGGCCGTGCCTCCCGAGCGCGTAGCGTCGAAGCGCACCGTCCACCGCACCCTCCAGGAGCACCCCGTGACACTGCCGGCCGCCGGCTGGTTCCCCGACCCGCAGGACGCGAACCGCCTGCGCTGGTGGGACGGGCACGCCTGGGGCACCGCAACGCACGCGATGCCGACGCGGACGGGGCCCGTCGTCCCGGTCGTCGTCGCACCGGTCGGCCCCTCGTTCTCCGTGCAGGGCGGCGCCCTGCGGACGGGCTCCTGGGCGTCGGGCAGCGCCGCGCCGCGGATCGGGCTCACCGCGTTCGTGGCCGTCGTGCTCGCGGTCGTGTCGGTGGCTTGGAACCCGTTCGGGGCCGTCAGCGTCGTCGCGATCGTCCTCGGCGTCGTCGGGGTCGTGCGACCAGGGGCCTCCGGCGCGCGCCGCGTGGTGGCACGGAGCGCTGCGGCGAGCGCCCTCGTGGTCGCGGTCGCGACAGCCGCCGTGGCCGTGGCCGCCCAGCTCGCGTCCTGACGCGCGGCCGGCGCCCGTCCCCCTCATCGCCCTCCTGACCCTCGTCGCCCATCCCCTCGATGGAGCAGAAGACGTCGGGTCCGCCCGGCGCACCCGACAGCTACTGCTCCATCAAACGACACCGAGACACCGCAACAGCACCACCACGCCGCGCCGCGCCGCGCCCGCCCTACCGCCGCGCCCGCGGGTGCGCCGTCTGGTACACGTCCCGCAGCATGTCGGCCGTCACCAGCGTGTAGATCTGCGTCGTCGCGACGCTCGCGTGCCCGAGCAGCTCCTGCACGACGCGGACGTCGGCCCCGCCCTCGAGCAGGTGCGTCGCGAACGAGTGCCGGAACGTGTGCGGCGACACGTGCTCGGCCAAGCCGGCGCGCTCCGCTGCTGCCTGGATGACGAGCCAGGCGCTCTGCCGGGACAGCCGGGCGCCCCGGGCACCGAGGAACAGCGCCGGCGTCGACGGCCCCCGCGCCGCGAACACCGGACGCGCCCGCACCAGGTAGGCCGCGACCGCGGCACGGGCGTAGCTCCCGAGCGGCACGATGCGCTGCTTGTTCCCCTTGCCCGTGACCTTCACGACCGCGACATCGTCGCCGGGCCCGGCGCCGGGCGCGCCTCCGCCGTCGTCGGGATCGGACAGCGTCGTGACGTCGTCCACCGACAGTCCCACGGCCTCGGAGATCCGCGCCCCCGTGGCGTACAGCAGCTCCAGGAGCGCCCGGTCCCGCAGCCCCACCGGGTCGTCGTCCGCGCCACCAGCCGCTTCGAGCAGCCGCTCGACGTCGTGCACCGAGATCGCCTTCGGCAGCCGGCTCGGCGCCTTCGGCGGACGGACCGCGGTGGCGGGGTCGAGCGGCACCCACCCCTCGGCGGCGGCGAACGCGGTGAACGACCGGACCGAGCTGAGCATCCGCGCGACCGAGCGCGGTGCGAGCGGCCCCTCCGGCCGGGTCGTCAGGTGCGCCACGAACCCGGCGACGTCGGCGCGTGCCAGCCGTCCGACGTCCGCCGTGGCCGACGCACCGCCGGCCCGGTCGGCGCTCTCGGAGCGGACCTCGGGCGTGGTCGCGAGCCACTCCGCGAACACGGTCAGATCGCGCCGGTAGGCCGACACCGTGTGCCGCGACAGCCCTCGCTCCACGGCGACGTGCCGCAGGTACGTGTCGACGGCGCGGTCGAGCGTGGTCATCCGGTCAGGCGCATCCGGTGTCAGGCGGAGCGCCGCGACCGTGCGTCGACCGCGAGCGTCGCGACGACCAGCGCCGAGTTCTGCAGGCGACCGGCCAGGATCGCCGCCACGAGTTCCTCGCGCGGGACCCACCGGGTGACGATGTCGGCTTCCTCGGCCTCGCGTTCGAACGCGCTGTCGGTGGCGCTGACGCCGCTCGCGCGGAAGATCTCGATGAACTCGTCGCTGCCGCCGGACGAAGTGTTGTACCGGATCAGCGGCTCCCAGTGCTCCGCCTGCAGGTCGGCCTCTTCGCCGAGCTCGCGCTTCGCCGCCTCGAGGTGGTCCTCCCCCTCGTGGTCGAGCAACCCCGCCGGCAGCTCCCAGTCGCGCAGGCCCACCGGGTGTCGGTACTGCTGGATGACGAGCACGCGACCCTCGTCGTCCTCCGCGAACACGGCGACGGCTCCGGTGTGGTCGATGTACTCCCGGACCATGTCCTGCCCGTGGTGGTCGACGGTGTCCCGGCGCACGTCCCAGACCATCCCCTCGTACACGACGGTCGAGTCGGTGACGGGGAACGAGGTCGGTTCGTCGGCGATGGGGGCGGCAGCGTCAGTCACGTCTGCCATCCAAGCACGCGGGTCCGACGGACCCGCACCGGTCCCGCCGGGCCGGGCCCAGAACGGACGGGAGACGCGGTGCCAGCTGGCACCGTCCTCCCTCGCAGGCTCGGTCGGCGCGCCCCGCGCAAGGCTTCGCCTTGCCTCTGAGCGGGGCGCGCCAGTCCGACCGTGGGTCGCGTTACGCGACGACCTCCGCCTGCTCGTCCGCCGGGTCGAACAGGCTCGACGCCTCGTGGCGCGCGATCGCCGCGTCGACCAGCCCCGCGAACAGCGGGTGGGCGTCCGTCGGCCGCGAGCGCAGCTCGGGGTGCGCCTGCGTCGCGATGTAGAACGGGTGCACGTCGCGGGGCAGCTCGACGTACTCGACGAGCGTGCCGTCGGGCGAGGTGCCCGAGAACACCAGGCCGGCGTCCGCGATCTGCTGACGGTAGGCGTTGTTCACCTCGTAGCGGTGACGGTGACGCTCCGACGCCTCGGACGCGCCGTACAGCTCCGCGGCGAGCGAGCCGTCGGAGAAGTGCGCCGGGTACAGGCCCAGACGCATAGTGCCGCCGAGGTCGCCACCGGCGATGATGTCCACCTGCTCCGCCATGGTCGCGATGACCGGCGTCGAGGTCTCCGGGTCGAACTCGGTGCTCGACGCGTCGGTCAGACCGGCCTCGTGGCGGGCGTACTCGATGACCATGCACTGCAGGCCGAGGCACAGGCCGAGCGTCGGGATGCCCTGCTCACGCGCGAAGCGGAGCGCGCCGAGCTTGCCCTCGATGCCGCGCACGCCGAACCCGCCGGGCACGCAGATGCCGTCGACGTCCCCGAGGTGCTTCGCAGCCCCCTCGGGCGTGGTGCAGTCGTCCGAGACGACCCACTTGAGCCGGACCTTGGCGCTGTGCGCGAAGCCGCCGGCGCGCAGGGCCTCGGTCACCGACAGGTAGGCGTCGGGGAGGTCGATGTACTTGCCGACGAGGGCGATCGTGACCTCCTTCTTCGGCTCGTGCACGGCGTCGAGGACGGGCTTCCACGCGGACCAGTCGACGTCGTGCGCGTCGAGCTTCAGCGCGTCGATGATCACCTGGTCGAGGCCCTGGTCGTGCAGCAGCGTCGGGAGGTCGTAGATCGACGGGACGTCGACGGCGTTCACCACGGCGTCCTCGTCCACGTCGCACATCAGCGCGATCTTGCGCTTGTTCGAGTCCGACACGGGGCGGTCGCTCCGGAGCACGAGCGCGTCCGGCTGGATGCCGATCGAGCGGAGCGCGGCGACGCTGTGCTGCGTCGGTTTGGTCTTCTGCTCGCCCGAGGCGCTCATGAACGGCACCAGCGAGACGTGCACGAAGAACACGTTGTTGCGGCCGAGCTCGTGGCGGACCTGGCGGGCCGACTCGATGAACGGCTGGGACTCGATGTCGCCGACCGTGCCGCCGACCTCGGTGATGATGACGTCGGGCTGCGGGTCGTTGTCGGCCTGCTCGCGCATCCGACGCTTGATCTCGTCGGTGATGTGCGGGATGACCTGGACCGTGTCGCCGAGGTACTCGCCGCGACGCTCCTTGGCGATGACCGTCGAGTAGACCTGGCCGGTCGTGACGTTCGCCGACTGCGACAGGTCGATGTCGAGGAAGCGCTCGTAGTGCCCGATGTCGAGGTCCGTCTCGGCGCCGTCGTCGGTCACGAAGACCTCGCCGTGCTGGAACGGGTTCATGGTGCCCGGGTCCACGTTGAGGTACGGGTCGAGCTTCTGCATGACGACCTTGAGGCCGCGCGCCGTGAGCAGGTTGCCGAGGCTGGCCGCCGTCAGGCCCTTGCCCAGGGACGAGACGACCCCGCCGGTCACGAAGATCTGCTTCGTCACCTTCGGGGTCGCGTTCGAAGAATTGGTTCCGCCGCTTGAAGTGTCCGCCACGGGGTTCCATCGTACGTCAGAACTGCCGGGAGGCGCGACCCGCGTTCGCCGCGGGCGTTGCGCCCGCCGCGTGGCCGGGTCCACGGCGGGTGGCCGGTCTGCCGTTCCGCGGGACGCAACGTCGGCGGCTCCTCGCAGCGGTACAGCGCTGCGAGGAGCCGCCGACGTTGCGTCGTGGAGACGGCGGTGTGGGACGGGCGCGAGGCGTGCCTCCGTGTCCGCGTCCGAGGCCGGGGACTACGCGCGCTGGCCGGCGACGTCGAGGAGTTCCCGCGCGTGCTCCATGCCGCTCGCGCTGTCGCCGAGCCCGGAGAGCAGCCGAGCCATCTCCTGCAGCCGTTCCTCGCCCTCGAGCCGTCGCACGCTCGACGAGGTCACCGCACCGCTGGCGTCCTTCACGACGTTCAGGTGGTTGTTCGCGAACGCGGCCACCTGCGCCAGGTGGGTGACGACGATGACCTGCGTGCGCTCTGCGAGCTTGGCGAGGCGCCGACCGATCTCGATCGCCGCGGCACCGCCGACGCCCGCGTCGACCTCGTCGAAGACGAACGTCGGGACCGTCGTGCTGCCGGCCATGACGACCTCGATCGCGAGCATCACGCGGGAGAGCTCACCACCGGAGGCGCCCTTGCCGATCGGCCGCGGGTCCGTGCCGGAGTGCGGCTGCAGCAGGATCGCGACCTGGTCGCGCCCGTGCCGGCGGTACTCGCCGCCGTCGGTGACCTCGACCACCAGTGTGGCACCGGCCATCGCGAGGGTCTTGAGCTCGGCGGTGACCCGCTTCGCGAGGTCAGCCGCCGCCTTCGCCCGCGCGGCCGTGAGGGTCGTCGCGGCCTGCTCCAGCGCCTGCTCGTCGTGTTCGACGGCCTGCTGCAGCGCGACGATGCGGTCGTCGTCGCCGTCGAGCTCGAGCAGCCGGTCGCTCGCCCGCTGCCCGTACGCGATGACGTCGTCGACGGTGTCGCCGTACTTGCGCGTGAGCCCCGCGAGGAGCGCCCGTCGTTCGTTGATGAGCTCGAGGTCGTGCCCGGCGTCCGGTTCGAGCGAACCGAGGTAGCTCGACAGGGATGCCGACGCCTCGGCCGCCTGGATGCCGAGCTCGGTGAGCTGCTCGAGCACCGGCTGCAGGGCCGCGTCGGAGCCGGCCACCCGCTCGATCGCGCGGCGGGCCGACTCGACCAGGCCGACGACGTCCGGGCTGTCGTCGAGGGACTCGCTCGACAGCGCCTCGTGCGCGAGACCGGCGGACAGCCGCAGGTCCTCGAGGTTCCCGAGGCGCTCGGCACGCTCGGCGAGTTCGGCGTCCTCGCCCGGCTGTGGGTCGGCGGCCTCGATCTCGGCCGAGGCCGCGCGGATCCGCTCGGCTTCGGCGACGCGGTCGTCCCGGTCCCGCACGAGGGTCTCGAGCTCGCCGGTGTGGGCCTGCCACGTGTCGTACGCCGCGACGTAGGCGTCGAGGGCGCGCTGCACGGCCCGACCGCCGAAGCCGTCGAGCGCGGCGCGCTGGGCGCTCGACGAGGTCAGGCGGATCTGGTCGGACTGCCCGTGCACCGTGACGAGCTGGTCGGCGAGTTCGCCGAGCACCGCGACCGGGGCGCTGCGGCCACCGACCGTGGCGCGGCTGCGGCCCTCCGCGGACACCGTGCGGGTGAGGATGAGCTCGCCGTCCTCGACGGTCCCGCCGGCGTCCTCGACGCGTTCGGCCACGGCGTCGTGCTCCGGCACGTGCCAACGCCCCTCGACCACGGCGCTCGGGGCACCGCGACGGACCGAGCCCGCGTCCGCACGCGCGCCGAGCAGGAGTCCGAGCGCGGTGACGATCATCGTCTTGCCCGCACCGGTCTCCCCCGTGACGACCGTGAAGCCCGGGCCGAGCTCGAGTGTGGTCTCACCGATCACGCCGAGGTCGGAGATGACGATCTCCTCGATCATGCGTCGTCCTCGGTCGCCGGCCCGCGCCACCCGGCGACGGGCAGTTGGAACTTCGCCACGAGGCGGTCGGTGAACGGGGCGTCCTTGAGCCGTGCGACGCGCACCGGGTCGGGCGAGCGACGGACCTCGACCCGGGCGCCCGGCGGCAGGTCGTGGGTGCGGCGGCCGTCGCACCAGAGCACACCGACGCCGCTCGTTCGGCGCAGGACCTCGACCGCGAGCACGCGGTCGGGGCCGACGACGATCGGCCGCGAGAACAGGGCGTGGGCACTGAGCGGCACCATCAGGAGCGCGTCGACGTCCGGCCAGACGACCGGGCCGCCGCCGGAGAACGAGTACGCGGTCGAACCGGTCGGGGTCGAGACGACCACCCCGTCGCAGCCGAACGAGGACAGCGGGCGGCCGTCGACCTCCGTCACGACCTCGAGCATGCGCTCGCGCGATGCCTTCTCGATGGTGGCCTCGTTGAGGGCCCAGGACGAGTACACGACCTCGTGCCCGACGACCACGTCGACCTGCAGGGTGACGCGTTCCTCGACCTTGTAGTCGCCGGACAACGCCCGCTCGACCGTGGCGCGCAGTCCGTCGCGCTCGCTCTCGGCCAGGAACCCGACGTGCCCGAGGTTGACGCCGACGATCGGCGCCCCCGTCCCACGGACGAGTTCGGCCGCACGGAGGATCGTGCCGTCCCCGCCGAGCACGATGACGATCTCGAGCTGGTCGGCCTGCACGTCGACGTTCAGGATGTCGACCTGCCCGACGGACGCCTCGGCGCGCCGGACGTCGGCGTACTCGTCGAAGGGCATCACCGGGACGAGCCCTGCCGCGTGGAGGAGGTCGCAGACCTCGACGGCGGCTTCGATGGAGTCCTGGCGACCCGTGTGGGAGACGAGCAGGATGTGCCGGTCGCTCATGCAGCCCCTTCGGTCAGTTCGATCGCCCGACCGATCCACGCTGTCGGGTTCCCCCATTCTGTCGGATCGCCACCGACACGACGCTGGAAGCGCGCGAGGTACTCGTGGTTCCCGTGCGTCCCGACGATGGGTGAGGCGGCGAGGCCGGTGGTTCCGAGGCCAGCGTCCCACGCCGACCAGAGGACGTTCATGAGCGCGTCGTTCCGCAGCCCGGCGTCCCGCACGATGCCCTCGCGGACACCGCCGCGGCCGACCTCGAACTGCGGCTTCACGAGCAGCACGAAGTCGTCAGCCGGCACCGCCTCGGCCAGCACGGGGAGCACCAGCCGAAGTGAGATGAAGGACAGGTCCCCCACGACCAGGCTCGTGTCGGCGGCTTCGGGGTCGAGTGCCGCGTAGTCCTCGGCGGTGAGTTCCCGCGCGTTCGTCCCCTCCACCACGCGTACGCGCTCGTCGAGGGCCAGGACCGGGTCGAGCTGCCCGTGTCCGACGTCGAGCGCCACGACACGGCGGGCGCCCCGGTGCAGGAGGACCTGCGTGAAGCCGCCCGTGCTCGCGCCGACGTCGAGCACGACCCGGTCAGCGGGGTCGACGGCGAACTCGTCGAGCGCGCGGACGAGCTTGAGGGCCGCACGCGAGACCCACTCGTCCTCGGTGTCCACCACGATCTCCGCGTCCGGGTCGGCCGGCGTGGAGGGCTTCACGACCGCGGCGCCCGCCACCGTCACCCGTCCGGCCTGGATGAGCTTCGCAGCCGCCGTCCGGGAGCGCGCCAGACCGCGGGCTGCCAGGAGTGCGTCGAGCCGGACCGGAGCGGTCTCAGGCACGCGGCACCTGCTGCCCGCTCTCGAGCCGGGTGCGGAGTTCGTCGTGCATGGCCGCGAAGGCGTCAGCACGTTCCTCGAGCGGCAGCGACTCTGCCCGGGCCGTCCGCGCCGCGACGTCGTCCGGCTCGGCACCCTGCTGTGCGGTGCCCGGTTCCTGAGCACTGCCCGGTCCCTGAGCACTGCCCGGTCCCTGAGCACTGCCCGGTCCCTGAGCACTGCCCGGTCCCTGAGCACTGCCCGGTCCCTGAGCGGTGCCCGGTTCGTGCGCGCTGCCCGGTTCCGCGCCGTGCCGGGCGGGGCCCGGCTTCGGCATCGCTTGGGCGGCACCCGGCACCGGGATCGGCTGGGCGGTGCCCGGCTCGGGTCCCGGCTCGTGGTTCGACACGTCGGTCAGGCTACTCGCCGCCGTACAGCTTCGGATCCACGTCGAGGCCGTAGATGGCCAGTCCGGACTCCCAGATCAGTGCGGCACCGGCACGCAGTCGATCGATGGCGGTCCCACCGTCGAGGACACGGACCCGGTGCCCGTGCATGGCCACCGTCGCGTCGCCGACCGTCACGTACCGGGTGCCGTCGGCGTCCTCGCGCCGGAGCGTCACCGGGTAGGGCTCCGACAGTCCGCGGAGGTCCTCGAGCAGGAACGTCGGCCGCGACCGGACGTCCGCCGCGAGCACCTGCTTCGCCTGGTCGATGCCGGTCAGGACGAGCACGCTCGAGATGCCGGCGTCGTTCGCGCCCTTGATGTCGGTGTCGAGCCGGTCCCCGACGAACAGCGGGTGCTCCCCGCCGAAGCGGGCCAGGGCAGCGTCGAAGATCGGGCGCTCGGGCTTCCCCGCCACGACCGGCATCCGACCGACGGCCTGGTGCACGGCGGACACGAGCGTGCCGTTGCCGGGCGCGATCCCGCGCTCGACCGGGATCGACCAGTCCATGTTCGTCGCGACCCACGGCACGTCGGGGTCAGCGAGCGCGAAGGCGGCTTCGGCCAGGTGCGTCCAGCCGAGGTCCGGCGAGAACCCCTGGATGACCGCGGCCGGCGCGTCCTCGGCGCTCGACGTCACCGTGAAGCCGGCGGCCTCGACGATGCTCGTCAGACCGAGCCCGCCGGTCACGAGGACCGTCGACCCGGCCGGCACGAGCGTCTCGAGCAGTCGGACGCCAGCCTGCGACGAGGTGACGACGTCGTCGGCACCGACCACGAGCCCGAAGCGCTCGAGGTGCTCCGCCACGTCGACCGGGCGACGGGACGCGTTGTTCGTGATGTAGCCGACGCGTGCCGAGAGCGACGCCCGCGTCAGGGCCTCCACCGCGTGCGGGATCGCGTTGCGTCCGCGGTAGACCACGCCGTCGAGGTCGGTGAGGACGACGTCCACACCGTCCGTCGGCGGCGTCGGCCGTGCCTCAGTCGGCTGCGGATCCCTCGACGTCGCGGGGGTTGTCGTCGTCGATCTCGCCGAGCTCGTCGTCGGGATCGTCGAGCTCGGCGGTGTCGCCGCCGAGCTGGTCGGCGTCGTCACGCTCGTCGGTGTCGTCCCCGAGCTGCTCGGTGTCGTCGATCCCGCCGGCGCCGTGCTCGTCGTGTCCTTCGACTTCTTCCTCGACCACATCAACCGTCTCCCATGCGTTGTCGTCGGCCGCTTCCTCGAGCGCAGCGGCGGCGCGGTCGACCCGCGCCCACCACTCGTCGGCCTCGTCCTGGCGGCCGAGCTCCTCGAGCGTGGCCGCGTAAGCACTGTAGAGCGCCGGTGACCAGCTGTAGGCCGTGCTCGGGTCGAGCTGTGGAATCTCCAGCTCGCCGAGCGCGGCTGTGGGGTTCCCGAGGTCGAGTCGTGCACCCGACATCGCGATCGCGAGCTCCACCTGCACCGGCGTCTCCAGTGCTGCGCGGTCCACCGAACGCCCGAGTTCGAGCGCGCGCTCCGGACGGCCGAGTCCCCGCTCGCAGTCAACCATCATCGGCAGCTGGTCGTTCCGCCCCGAGATCCGACGGTAGGTCCGCAGCTCACGGAGGGCCGTCGCGAAGTCACCGGTCCGGTAGGCCGTGATCGCAGCGGTCTCGCGGACGACCGCGACACGTCCGGCTCGACGTGCGGCACTCAGCGCGTGGAGGTTGGCCGTCTCCGGGTCCTCGTCCACGAGCAGCGCCGCCATGACGAGGTGCTTCGCGACCCACTCGGCGTTGTCCTTGCTGAGCGTCTTGAGCTCGGCACGCGCCGCGGGGTCGAGGTCGCGTGCACTGACGCTCTCGTCGATCTCCGGGTCGTCGTGCCGCGGGCGGATCGAACGCGTGCCGTACGGGTCGCGGTCTTCCCAGTCGTCACGGGCGGCCTCGCCGAACC
This sequence comes from Curtobacterium citreum, assembly GCF_006715175.1. Classification (NCBI taxonomy): domain Bacteria; kingdom Bacillati; phylum Actinomycetota; class Actinomycetes; order Micrococcales; family Microbacteriaceae; genus Curtobacterium; species Curtobacterium citreum. The sequence goes on from NZ_VFMQ01000001.1 coordinate 3,293,701, forward strand.
TGGCGCCGGCGTGACGGCTGCCGTCCCCGAAGCGCGGACGGTCGCCGCCGCGGTCGTCGCGACGGGGGCGGTCGTCGCCACCACGGAACGAGCGGTCGCCATCGCGCTGCGGACGACGGTCGTCACCACCACGGAACGGCCGGTCGCCATCGCGCTGCGGACGACGGTCGTCACCACCACGGAACGGCCGGTCGCCATCGCGCTGCAGACGACGATCATCGCCACCACGGAACGGCCGGTCGCCATCGCGCTGCGGACGACGATCATCGCCAGCACGGAACGGCCGGTCACCACCACGGAACGCACGGTCGCCATCACGCTGCGGGCGACGATCATCACCACCGTGGAACGGCCGACGCTCACCGTCACGCTGCGGACGACGCTCATCACCTCCACGGAACGGACGGTGACCATCACGCTGCGGACGACGGTCATCGTTCCCCCGGAACGGCCGGTCACCACCACGGAACGCACGGTCGCCATCACGCTGCGGGCGACGATCGTCACCCCCGCGGAACGGCCGACGCTCACCGTCTCGCTGCGGACGACGGTCATCCCCGCCGCGGAACGGACGGTCGCCATCCCGGCGCGGTCGGTCGGTGCGGTCGCCGCGGTCGGCGCCACGGGGCCCGTCCCCACGGGGCGGACGCGCCCCGTCACGCTCGCCGCGCCACGCGGGGCGCCGCCCACCGTCCCGGACCGAACGGTCGCCGTCGCGGAAGGACCGACCGCCCGAGCCGCCGGCCGGACGATCGCCGTCGCGAGACCCACGGTCACCCTCACGCCGCTCGAAGTCACGCGGGCCCGAAGCCCAGCGATCTCCGGAGCCACGGGGTCCGTTGTCCCGACGAGGACCACGGCCACGACCGTTGTCGGGACGGCCCGTACGATCCCCGTCGTTGCGTCGCTGCTCGTCGTCGTTCGCCACCGTTGCTCCTCGTTGCGTGCCCGGGCCCGAGGCCCTGGGAATCGTCCACTGTGTCGTTGTGTGTACAGGCGCTGCCGGTCGGGCCGCCGCACCGTCCCAGTCCATCACGAACCGGCCGGTGAGTCGAGCGACCTGCAGCAGAAACAGATGTGGCCACCGGCCTCCCGAGAACGAGGGTCTCCCCTACGAGTTCTCGATGGAGGGCCGATGGCCACATCACTTACGTTGAGTCCGGCGGCGTCCTACTCTCCCACAAGGTCCCCCTTGCAGTACCATCGGCGCTGAGAGGCTTAGCTTCCGGGTTCGGAATGTGACCGGGCGTTTCCCTCTCGCTATGACCACCGGAACACCTTCGACTTGACCCATCGGATCAAGAAAGCTGTCCCGCGCATGCGCGGTGTTCAGTTTCATGTTCCCGATCGTCTGTCGGGAACCACAAAGTGGACGCGAGCCCCACACCACGAATGGTGTGGGTAAAAAGTGTGTTGTCAAGTCTTCGGCTTATTAGTACCGGTCAGCTCCACGGGTCGTTAGTCCCCGCTTCCACATCCGGCCTATCAACCCAGTAGTCTGCTGGGAGCCTCTCACACTCAAGGTGCATGGAAATCTCATCTCGAAGACGGCTTCCCGCTTAGATGCTTTCAGCGGTTATCCGGTCCGAACGTAGCTAATCAGCGGTGCCCTTGGCAGAACAACTGACACACCAGAGGTTCGTCCATCCCGGTCCTCTCGTACTAGGGATAGATCTTCTCAAATTTCCAACGCGCGCAGCGGATAGGGACCGAACTGTCTCACGACGTTCTAAACCCAGCTCGCGTACCGCTTTAATGGGCGAACAGCCCAACCCTTGGGACCTACTCCAGCCCCAGGATGCGACGAGCCGACATCGAGGTGCCAAACCATGCCGTCGATATGGACTCTTGGGCAAGATCAGCCTGTTATCCCCGAGGTACCTTTTATCCGTTGAGCGACAGCGCTTCCACAAGCCACTGCCGGATCACTAGTCCCGACTTTCGTCCCTGCTCGACCTGTCAGTCTCACAGTCAAGCTCCCTTGTGCACTTACACTCGCCACCTGATTGCCAACCAGGTTGAGGGAACCTTTGGGCGCCTCCGTTACTCTTTGGGAGGCAACCGCCCCAGTTAAACTACCCATCAGGCACTGTCCATGAACCCGATCAGGGTCCTACGTTAGACATCCAAAGTGACCAGAGTGGTATTTCAACAATGACTCCACGAACACTAGCGTGCCCGCTTCACAGTCTCCCACCTATCCTACACAAGCCACTCCGAACACCAATACCAAACTGTAGTAAAGGTCACGGGGTCTTTCCGTCCTGCTGCGCGTAACGAGCATCTTTACTCGTAGTGCAATTTCGCCGAGTTCGCGGTTGAGACAGCTGGGAAGTCGTTACGCCATTCGTGCAGGTCGGAACTTACCCGACAAGGAATTTCGCTACCTTAGGATGGTTATAGTTACCACCGCCGTTTACTGGGGCTTAAATTCAGAGCTTCGCCCAAAGGCTAACCCTTCCTCTTAACCTTCCAGCACCGGGCAGGCGTCAGTCCGTATACATCGTCTTGCGACTTCGCACGGACCTGTGTTTTTAGTAAACAGTCGCTTCCCACTGGTCTCTGCGGCCTTCAACGCTCAACAAAGCAAGTTCGTATCACGTGTCCGGCCCCCCTTCTCCCGAAGTTACGGGGGCATTTTGCCGAGTTCCTTAACCACGATTCTCTCGATCTCCTTGGTATTCTCTACCTGACCACCTGAGTCGGTTTCGGGTACGGGCGGCTGCAACCTCGCGTCGATGCTTTTCTCGGCAGCATAGGATCACTGATTTCCCCAAACGGGTACGCGTCGGATCTCAGGCACACAGACGACGGATTTGCCTATCGTCAGCCCTACATCCTTACACCAGGTTCACCTTACGGATACCATCGCCTGGCTCAGCTACCTTCCTGCGTCACACCTGTTCATACGCTAGCCGCACCAGCATGGGGTCGAGCGTTAGACCGGACACCATCACCCCGAAGGGATCCAGTAAGCCCGGGTTAGGACTCTTAGCACCACTGGATTAGCTTGGGCGGTTGTTCGCCGGTACGGGAATATCAACCCGTTGTCCATCGACTACGCCTGTCGGCCTCGCCTTAGGTCCCGACTTACCCAGGGCGGATTAACCTGGCCCTGGAACCCTTGGTCTTTCGGAGGACGGGTTTCTCACCCGTCTTTCGCTACTCATGCCTGCATTCTCACTCGTGTGGCGTCCACGGCTGGATTACTCCGCCGCTTCACTCGCCACACGACGCTCTCCTACCACTCCGCACGACTGAACCACGAAGGCTAATCGGTGTGCGAAATCTACAACTTCGGCGGTGTGCTTGAGCCCCGTTACATTGTCGGCGCGGAATCACTTGACCAGTGAGCTATTACGCACTCTTTCAAGGGTGGCTGCTTCTAAGCCAACCTCCTGGTTGTCTGTGCAACTCCACATCCTTTCCCACTTAGCACACGCTTAGGGGCCTTAGTTGGTAGTCTGGGTTGTTTCCCTCTCGACGATGAAGCTTATCCCCCACCGTCTCACTGCTGCGCTCTCACTCACCGGCATTCGGAGTTTGGCTGACGTCAGTAACCTGTTGAGGCCCATCGGCCATCCAGTAGCTCTACCTCCGGCGAGAAACACGCAACGCTGCACCTAAATGCATTTCGGAGAGAACCAGCTATCACGAAGTTTGATTGGCCTTTCACCCCTATCCACAGCTCATCCCCTCCATTTTCAACTGAAGTGGGTTCGGTCCTCCACGACGTCTTACCGTCGCTTCAACCTGGCCATGGATAGATCACTTCGCTTCGGGTCTAGGACATGCGACTGTATCGCCCTATTCAGACTCGCTTTCGCTACGGCTGCCCCACACGGGTTAACCTCGCCACATATCACTAACTCGCAGGCTCATTCTTCAAAAGGCACGCCGTCACCCCTACAAGGAGGCTCCGACGGTTTGTAAGCAAACGGTTTCAGGTACTATTTCACTCCCCTCCCGGGGTACTTTTCACCTTTCCCTCACGGTACTTGTCCGCTATCGGTCATCTGGGAGTATTTAGGCTTATCAGGTGGTCCTGACAGATTCACACGGGATTTCTCGGGCCCCGTGCTACTTGGGATACACATCCGGCCATAACACCATTTCGTCTACGGGGCTGGCACCCACTACGGCCCGGCTTTCAAACCGGTTCGACTATGATGCGCTGTAACCGCCCCAGTCCGGCAGAACTGAGCGACGTGTCCCACAACCCCGACCATGCAACGCCCGCCGGCTATCACACATGATCGGTTTAGCCTCATCCGCTTTCGCTCGCCACTACTCACGGAATCACATGTTGTTTTCTCTTCCTGTGGGTACTGAGATGTTTCACTTCCCCACGTTCCCTCTACCCGCCCTATATATTCAGGCGGGAGTCACCAGGTCACAAAAGCGCCTGGCGGGGTTTCCCCATTCGGAAATCCTCGGCTCACAGCTCGATTATCAGCTCCCCGAGGCTTATCGCAGATTTCTACGTCCTTCTTCGGCTCCAGATGCCAAGGCATCCACCGTTTGCTCTTAGAAACTTGACCACAAAGATTAAAAATTGCAATCCACTCACAACGACAAGCCCACCCGAAGGCCGACCAACCATTGCAAGCGATTTCAAAGATGCTCGCGTCCACTGTGTAGTTCTCAACATACGATCGGCACCACACTCCACCAGACGAAACCGCCTGCCATCATGTGGCCCACCGAAGAACCCTGACGGATCACTCCGCCGGCTCAACCCCCGGCACCACCACCCACACTGGGGCAGCGACCGGGAAGCCTGGTCCCTCAGGACCCAACAACGTGCACCAGCCGACCCGCTCACCACCGACCCGTCCCAACCAGCAAGCTGGCGTACTAGGGCCGGAAGCTGCGCTCCCGACTGCACTGTCAATGTTCCACCCATGAGCTACCCGTCGGACACGTTCGGTCCGAACCAGGCGCCTGGACCCACCCCACACCTGCCTACTGCAGACACGGGGACGAGCCAGATGCTCCTTAGAAAGGAGGTGATCCAGCCGCACCTTCCGGTACGGCTACCTTGTTACGACTTAGTCCTAATCACCGATCCCACCTTCGACGGCTCCTTCCACAAGGGTTAGGCCACCGGCTTCGGGTGTTACCGACTTTCATGACTTGACGGGCGGTGTGTACAAGGCCCGGGAACGTATTCACCGCAGCGTTGCTGATCTGCGATTACTAGCGACTCCGACTTCACGAGGTCGAGTTGCAGACCTCAATCCGAACTGAGACCGGCTTTTTGGGATTCGCTCCACCTTACGGTATCGCAGCCCTTTGTACCGGCCATTGTAGCATGCGTGAAGCCCAAGACATAAGGGGCATGATGATTTGACGTCATCCCCACCTTCCTCCGAGTTGACCCCGGCAGTCTCCTATGAGTCCCCGCCATAACGCGCTGGCAACATAGAACGAGGGTTGCGCTCGTTGCGGGACTTAACCCAACATCTCACGACACGAGCTGACGACAACCATGCACCACCTGTACACCGACCACAAGGGGGCAACCATCTCTGGCCGTTTCCGGTGTATGTCAAGCCTTGGTAAGGTTCTTCGCGTTGCATCGAATTAATCCGCATGCTCCGCCGCTTGTGCGGGCCCCCGTCAATTCCTTTGAGTTTTAGCCTTGCGGCCGTACTCCCCAGGCGGGGCGCTTAATGCGTTAGCTACGACACAGAAACCGTGGAAAGGTCCCTACATCTAGCGCCCAACGTTTACGGCGTGGACTACCAGGGTATCTAATCCTGTTCGCTCCCCACGCTTTCGCTCCTCAGCGTCAGTTACGGCCCAGAGATCTGCCTTCGCCATCGGTGTTCCTCCTGATATCTGCGCATTCCACCGCTACACCAGGAATTCCAATCTCCCCTACCGCACTCTAGTCTGCCCGTACCCACTGCAAGCCCGAGGTTGAGCCTCGGGATTTCACAGCAGACGCGACAAACCGCCTACGAGCTCTTTACGCCCAATAATTCCGGACAACGCTTGCACCCTACGTATTACCGCGGCTGCTGGCACGTAGTTAGCCGGTGCTTTTTCTGCAGGTACCGTCACTTACGCTTCTTCCCTACTAAAAGAGGTTTACAACCCGAAGGCCGTCATCCCTCACGCGGCGTTGCTGCATCAGGCTTTCGCCCATTGTGCAATATTCCCCACTGCTGCCTCCCGTAGGAGTCTGGGCCGTGTCTCAGTCCCAGTGTGGCCGGTCACCCTCTCAGGCCGGCTACCCGTCGTCGCCTTGGTGAGCCATTACCTCACCAACAAGCTGATAGGCCGCGAGTCCATCCCCAACCAAAAAATCTTTCCACCACCAGACCATGCGGCCAGCAGTCATATCCAGTATTAGACGTCGTTTCCAACGCTTATCCCAGAGTCAGGGGCAGGTTACTCACGTGTTACTCACCCGTTCGCCACTAATCCACCCAGCAAGCTGGGCATCATCGTTCGACTTGCATGTGTTAAGCACGCCGCCAGCGTTCGTCCTGAGCCAGGATCAAACTCTCCGTAAAAAAATACAACCAACACCCGAAAGTGTCAGCGAGTTGAAACTGACCGTAAAGACTGTCTACTGACAATCAATTCAATCCAAAAGGAATTGTCTCCGACAACCGTGGCCCCCAAAAGAGCCACGATCGCACGGGGTCAAAATAATTGGCATTGACAATGTGCACGCTGTTGAGTTCTCAAGGACCAGACGCACCCACCAATCAGCCCGACAAACACCGGACCTCAACAGAGGGGCTGGAAGTTCGCTGCCCGGGCGAGACTCGGAACCGAACCAACCGGCCGTTCCGTTCTCCGCCTCAGCGGCAACGAGGTACAACCTTACGCGGCACATCCCGCCATCGCCAACCGTGCTCACTCCCGGGCGTGTCGTGCCCGACTTCCCTGCAGATCTCCGGGGATCGGGGTACCGGTCGTGGGTCGCGTCATCTCGACCCTCACCGCCGGTCAGGACCGCCGACGTACCACCCGGCCTCGGTACTGGTTGCCACGGACGTCCGCCGACCTCGTGCTCAGCTCCGGGACGAGCCACTCCCCGACCGGAGACCCAGGATCGCGCTCGACCTCGAGCAGGAAGCGCGACGAGCGGGAGCCGACGCCACCCGCCCCGTCCCGCCGATGAACGCGCATCGACCGCAGGATCCGGTTCCGCCGCTGCTGACGCAGCCTCATCCCGCGGTCCTCCGGACCATCTCGAGTTGCTCCCCGGAGAACGCGTCCTGCAGCGGTTGCCGGGCCCCGGACGCGTGGAACTCGTTGCGCGCGTAGAAGGATCTTGCAGGGGTGCCACCGCGGCCGGCATCGACCCACAGGCGCATCCGGTCGCCGTGCATCGATGCCCACGCCAGGACTTCACCGAGCAGTTCGTCCGCGACGCCCAGTACTGGTCCTCGGGCATCCGGTTCGACGTACACCCCCGTGAGCAGCACATCGCCCTCGACGGCGGACTGGCAGGCCATCATCCCGAGCCAGCGCCCGTCCTCAGCGACCGCCACGACGCTCGTGCTGTCCGCTGCGGTCCCACGTCGTGCGCGGAGCCGCCAGTCGTCCTCCGTCATCCCGAGCGTCGTCACGAACGTCGCACCGTACGCGATCGGGTTCTCCGACGCATTGCGGAGCCGCAGGTCACGCACCGCGGCCCAGTCGTCCTCGTACGTGACCCGCAGGCGGACGGCGTCGCCTGAGAAGCCCGCCCGCTCGAGCAAGACCGGCAGCCCCGTCTCCCGCCACCACGCCAGCGACACCATCCCGGACGACATCCCGCCGTGGGCGAACCGCTCGACGAAAACCGACGCCGGGTCCGGCGACGTCAGCGGCGCCCCGATCGCGTCAGCGGCAGCACGTCGGATCGCAGCGGCCAGAGCCCCCCGACGCGCGGGCAACGCGACGCCGGCGAAACGATCGCCGAGCTCCCGCCACAGCCACGGATCGCCACGACTCCCCCAGGCGGTGGGCTCGTCGATGAACAGGTCCCCCAAGTGCGTCATGCATCGATGATGACGTCCTGGCTGCCGGGCGACAACTTCCCCGTTAACGCAGGAAACCCCTGACCAGTCATGGTCAGGGGTTCCCTGGTGTTACCAACGTTGAGTCCGGCGGCGTCCTACTCTCCCACAAGGTCCCCCTTGCAGTACCATCGGCGCTGAGAGGCTTAGCTTCCGGGTTCGGAATGTGACCGGGCGTTTCCCTCTCGCTATGACCACCGGAACACCTTCGACTTGACCCATCGGATCAAGAAAGCTGTCCCGCGCATGCGCGGTGTTCAGTTTCATGTTCCCGATCGTCTGTCGGGAACCACAAAGTGGACGCGAGCCCCACACCACGAATGGTGTGGGTAAAAAGTGTGTTGTCAAGTCTTCGGCTTATTAGTACCGGTCAGCTCCACGGGTCGTTAGTCCCCGCTTCCACATCCGGCCTATCAACCCAGTAGTCTGCTGGGAGCCTCTCACACTCAAGGTGCATGGAAATCTCATCTCGAAGACGGCTTCCCGCTTAGATGCTTTCAGCGGTTATCCGGTCCGAACGTAGCTAATCAGCGGTGCCCTTGGCAGAACAACTGACACACCAGAGGTTCGTCCATCCCGGTCCTCTCGTACTAGGGATAGATCTTCTCAAATTTCCAACGCGCGCAGCGGATAGGGACCGAACTGTCTCACGACGTTCTAAACCCAGCTCGCGTACCGCTTTAATGGGCGAACAGCCCAACCCTTGGGACCTACTCCAGCCCCAGGATGCGACGAGCCGACATCGAGGTGCCAAACCATGCCGTCGATATGGACTCTTGGGCAAGATCAGCCTGTTATCCCCGAGGTACCTTTTATCCGTTGAGCGACAGCGCTTCCACAAGCCACTGCCGGATCACTAGTCCCGACTTTCGTCCCTGCTCGACCTGTCAGTCTCACAGTCAAGCTCCCTTGTGCACTTACACTCGCCACCTGATTGCCAACCAGGTTGAGGGAACCTTTGGGCGCCTCCGTTACTCTTTGGGAGGCAACCGCCCCAGTTAAACTACCCATCAGGCACTGTCCATGAACCCGATCAGGGTCCTACGTTAGACATCCAAAGTGACCAGAGTGGTATTTCAACAATGACTCCACGAACACTAGCGTGCCCGCTTCACAGTCTCCCACCTATCCTACACAAGCCACTCCGAACACCAATACCAAACTGTAGTAAAGGTCACGGGGTCTTTCCGTCCTGCTGCGCGTAACGAGCATCTTTACTCGTAGTGCAATTTCGCCGAGTTCGCGGTTGAGACAGCTGGGAAGTCGTTACGCCATTCGTGCAGGTCGGAACTTACCCGACAAGGAATTTCGCTACCTTAGGATGGTTATAGTTACCACCGCCGTTTACTGGGGCTTAAATTCAGAGCTTCGCCCAAAGGCTAACCCTTCCTCTTAACCTTCCAGCACCGGGCAGGCGTCAGTCCGTATACATCGTCTTGCGACTTCGCACGGACCTGTGTTTTTAGTAAACAGTCGCTTCCCACTGGTCTCTGCGGCCTTCAACGCTCAACAAAGCAAGTTCGTATCACGTGTCCGGCCCCCCTTCTCCCGAAGTTACGGGGGCATTTTGCCGAGTTCCTTAACCACGATTCTCTCGATCTCCTTGGTATTCTCTACCTGACCACCTGAGTCGGTTTCGGGTACGGGCGGCTGCAACCTCGCGTCGATGCTTTTCTCGGCAGCATAGGATCACTGATTTCCCCAAACGGGTACGCGTCGGATCTCAGGCACACAGACGACGGATTTGCCTATCGTCAGCCCTACATCCTTACACCAGGTTCACCTTACGGATACCATCGCCTGGCTCAGCTACCTTCCTGCGTCACACCTGTTCATACGCTAGCCGCACCAGCATGGGGTCGAGCGTTAGACCGGACACCATCACCCCGAAGGGATCCGGTAAGCCCGGGTTAGGACTCTTAGCACCACTGGATTAGCTTGGGCGGTTGTTCGCCGGTACGGGAATATCAACCCGTTGTCCATCGACTACGCCTGTCGGCCTCGCCTTAGGTCCCGACTTACCCAGGGCGGATTAACCTGGCCCTGGAACCCTTGGTCTTTCGGAGGACGGGTTTCTCACCCGTCTTTCGCTACTCATGCCTGCATTCTCACTCGTGTGGCGTCCACGGCTGGATTACTCCGCCGCTTCACTCGCCACACGACGCTCTCCTACCACTCCGCACGACTGAACCACGAAGGCTAATCGGTGTGCGAAATCTACAACTTCGGCGGTGTGCTTGAGCCCCGTTACATTGTCGGCGCGGAATCACTTGACCAGTGAGCTATTACGCACTCTTTCAAGGGTGGCTGCTTCTAAGCCAACCTCCTGGTTGTCTGTGCAACTCCACATCCTTTCCCACTTAGCACACGCTTAGGGGCCTTAGTTGGTAGTCTGGGTTGTTTCCCTCTCGACGATGAAGCTTATCCCCCACCGTCTCACTGCTGCGCTCTCACTCACCGGCATTCGGAGTTTGGCTGACGTCAGTAACCTGTTGAGGCCCATCGGCCATCCAGTAGCTCTACCTCCGGCGAGAAACACGCAACGCTGCACCTAAATGCATTTCGGAGAGAACCAGCTATCACGAAGTTTGATTGGCCTTTCACCCCTATCCACAGCTCATCCCCTCCATTTTCAACTGAAGTGGGTTCGGTCCTCCACGACGTCTTACCGTCGCTTCAACCTGGCCATGGATAGATCACTTCGCTTCGGGTCTAGGACATGCGACTGTATCGCCCTATTCAGACTCGCTTTCGCTACGGCTGCCCCACACGGGTTAACCTCGCCACATATCACTAACTCGCAGGCTCATTCTTCAAAAGGCACGCCGTCACCCCTACAAGGAGGCTCCGACGGTTTGTAAGCAAACGGTTTCAGGTACTATTTCACTCCCCTCCCGGGGTACTTTTCACCTTTCCCTCACGGTACTTGTCCGCTATCGGTCATCTGGGAGTATTTAGGCTTATCAGGTGGTCCTGACAGATTCACACGGGATTTCTCGGGCCCCGTGCTACTTGGGATACACATCCGGCCATAACACCATTTCGTCTACGGGGCTGGCACCCACTACGGCCCGGCTTTCAAACCGGTTCGACTATGATGCGCTGTAACCGCCCCAGTCCGGCAGAACTGAGCGACGTGTCCCACAACCCCGACCATGCAACGCCCGCCGGCTATCACACATGATCGGTTTAGCCTCATCCGCTTTCGCTCGCCACTACTCACGGAATCACATGTTGTTTTCTCTTCCTGTGGGTACTGAGATGTTTCACTTCCCCACGTTCCCTCTACCCGCCCTATATATTCAGGCGGGAGTCACCAGGTCACAAAAGCGCCTGGCGGGGTTTCCCCATTCGGAAATCCTCGGCTCACAGCTCGATTATCAGCTCCCCGAGGCTTATCGCAGATTTCTACGTCCTTCTTCGGCTCCAGATGCCAAGGCATCCACCGTTTGCTCTTAGAAACTTGACCACAAAGATTAAAAATTGCAATCCACTCACAACGACAAGCCCACCCGAAGGCCGACCAACCATTGCAAGCGATTTCAAAGATGCTCGCGTCCACTGTGTAGTTCTCAACATACGATCGGCACCACACTCCACCAGACGAAACCGCCTGCCATCATGTGGCCCACCGAAGAACCCTGACGGATCACTCCGCCGGCTCAACCCCCGGCACCACCACCCACACTGGGGCAGCGACCGGGAAGCCTGGTCCCTCAGGACCCAACAACGTGCACCAGCCGACCCGCTCACCACCGACCCGTCCCAACCAGCAAGCTGGCGTACTAGGGCCGGAAGCTGCGCTCCCGACTGCACTGTCAATGTTCCACCCATGAGCTACCCGTCGGACACGTTCGGTCCGAACCAGGCGCCTGGACCCACCCCACACCTGCCTACTGCAGACACGGGGACGAGCCAGATGCTCCTTAGAAAGGAGGTGATCCAGCCGCACCTTCCGGTACGGCTACCTTGTTACGACTTAGTCCTAATCACCGATCCCACCTTCGACGGCTCCTTCCACAAGGGTTAGGCCACCGGCTTCGGGTGTTACCGACTTTCATGACTTGACGGGCGGTGTGTACAAGGCCCGGGAACGTATTCACCGCAGCGTTGCTGATCTGCGATTACTAGCGACTCCGACTTCATGAGGTCGAGTTGCAGACCTCAATCCGAACTGAGACCGGCTTTTTGGGATTCGCTCCACCTTACGGTATCGCAGCCCTTTGTACCGGCCATTGTAGCATGCGTGAAGCCCAAGACATAAGGGGCATGATGATTTGACGTCATCCCCACCTTCCTCCGAGTTGACCCCGGCAGTCTCCTATGAGTCCCCGCCATAACGCGCTGGCAACATAGAACGAGGGTTGCGCTCGTTGCGGGACTTAACCCAACATCTCACGACACGAGCTGACGACAACCATGCACCACCTGTACACCGACCACAAGGGGGCAACCATCTCTGGCCGTTTCCGGTGTATGTCAAGCCTTGGTAAGGTTCTTCGCGTTGCATCGAATTAATCCGCATGCTCCGCCGCTTGTGCGGGCCCCCGTCAATTCCTTTGAGTTTTAGCCTTGCGGCCGTACTCCCCAGGCGGGGCGCTTAATGCGTTAGCTACGACACAGAAACCGTGGAAAGGTCCCTACATCTAGCGCCCAACGTTTACGGCGTGGACTACCAGGGTATCTAATCCTGTTCGCTCCCCACGCTTTCGCTCCTCAGCGTCAGTTACGGCCCAGAGATCTGCCTTCGCCATCGGTGTTCCTCCTGATATCTGCGCATTCCACCGCTACACCAGGAATTCCAATCTCCCCTACCGCACTCTAGTCTGCCCGTACCCACTGCAAGCCCGAGGTTGAGCCTCGGGATTTCACAGCAGACGCGACAAACCGCCTACGAGCTCTTTACGCCCAATAATTCCGGACAACGCTTGCACCCTACGTATTACCGCGGCTGCTGGCACGTAGTTAGCCGGTGCTTTTTCTGCAGGTACCGTCACTTACGCTTCTTCCCTACTAAAAGAGGTTTACAACCCGAAGGCCGTCATCCCTCACGCGGCGTTGCTGCATCAGGCTTTCGCCCATTGTGCAATATTCCCCACTGCTGCCTCCCGTAGGAGTCTGGGCCGTGTCTCAGTCCCAGTGTGGCCGGTCACCCTCTCAGGCCGGCTACCCGTCGTCGCCTTGGTGAGCCATTACCTCACCAACAAGCTGATAGGCCGCGAGTCCATCCCCAACCAAAAAATCTTTCCACCACCAGACCATGCGGCCGGCAGTCATATCCAGTATTAGACGTCGTTTCCAACGCTTATCCCAGAGTCAGGGGCAGGTTACTCACGTGTTACTCACCCGTTCGCCACTAATCCACCCAGCAAGCTGGGCATCATCGTTCGACTTGCATGTGTTAAGCACGCCGCCAGCGTTCGTCCTGAGCCAGGATCAAACTCTCCGTAAAAAAATACAACCAACACCCGAAAGTGTCAGCGAGTTGAAACTGACCGTAAAGACTGTCTACTGACAATCAATTCAATCCAAAAGGAATTGTCTCCGACAACCGTGGCCCCCAAAAGAGCCACGATCGCACGGGGTCAAAATAATTGGCATTGACAATGTGCACGCTGTTGAGTTCTCAAGGACCAGACGCACCCACCAATCAGCCCGACAAACACCGGACCTCAACAGAGGGGCTTTCGATCTTGGTTGTCACCGGCAACGCGTCGGACCGAGGTCCTGTGGCTCATCCCGTGGGAGAGGGCCGGTGGAGTGTTCATCCTAAGCGTCGAAGCGACCGAGCACAAGACACGGATCGAACTTCGGTGGAGGATGGCCCCCGCTTGAGGCCGGCAGGCTCTGGGCTCTCGCTCCAGCCGCTCCGCCGCACCTTTGGGGTGACGAGTAAGAACTCTACGCAGGGATCCCGACGAGCGCCAACCGTGTCCGCTCCCGGGCGTGTCGCGTTCTGCAACACGCTCCGGGATCCGATCAGGACAGGGTCACGCCGGCGAGCGTCTTCTTCCCCCGGCGCAGGACGACCACGCCACCGGGGAGCGCGAGCCCGGACAGCGGTGCGGTCGCGTCCTCGGCGCGTGCGTTGTTCACGTACACACCGCCCTGGTCGATCGCGCGTCGCGCCTCGCCCAGGGACTTGACGAGTCCGGTCTCGACGAGGGCGCGTGCCACGTCGGCGTCACCCTCGAGTGCCACCGAACCGGGCAGCTCGGCCACCGCGGCCCCCAGGGTCTCCGCGTCCAGTGCCGCGAGGTCGCCGTTGCCGAACAGCGCGGCCGAGGCGTCGATCGCGGCCTGGGTGGCGTCGTGCCCGTGCACGGTCGCGGTGACGTCGTACGCCAGCGTCCGCTGGGCCTCGCGTCGGAAGGGCTCGTCGGCGACGGCGCGCTCGAGCCGCTCGATCTCCTCGCGGGACAGGAACGTGAACTCCCGCAGCCGGTCGATCACGTCCGCGTCCGCGGTGTTGAGCCAGAACTGGTAGAAGGCGTACGGCGACGTCATCTCCGGGTCGAGCCAGATCGCGTTGCCCTCGCTCTTGCCGAACTTCGTGCCGTCGGAGTTCGTGATGAGCGGCGTCCCGATGGCGTGCACCGAGGCACCCTCGGACCGCCGGATCAGTTCCGTGCCCGACGTCAGGTTGCCCCACTGGTCGGAGCCGCCCGTCTGGAGCGTGCACCCGTACTGCCGGTACAGCTCGCGGTAGTCGAGTCCCTGCAGGATCTGGTAGCTGAACTCCGTGTAGCTGATGCCCGCATCGGAGTTCAGGCGCGCGGCGACGGCGTCCTTCTTGAGCATGCTGTTGACGCGGAAGTACTTGCCGACCTCGCGCAGGAAGTCGATCGCCGTCAGCGGCGACGTCCAGTCGAGGTTGTTCACGAGCCGGACGCCGTTGTCGCCGTCCGCGCTGAGGAACCGCGACACCTGGGCCTGCAGCCGCGACACCCAGTCCGCGACGGTCTCGCGGGTGTTCAGCGTGCGCTCTGCCGTCGGGCGCGGGTCACCGATGAGTCCGGTCGACCCGCCGACGAGCGCGAGGGGCCGGTGCCCGGCGAGCTGCAGCCGCCGCATGGTCAGCAGCTGCAGCAGGTTGCCGCAGTGCAGCGACGGGGCGGTCGGGTCGAAGCCGCAGTAGTAGGTGACCGGCTCGCCGTCGAGGGCCTCCTTGAGTGCCGTCTCGTCGGTGGAGACGTGCACCAGACCACGCCAGCGCAGTTCGTCCCACACCGAGGCGAAGGTGGGGTCGTTCCGCTGACGTGTCAGGACATCGTGATCGGTTGCGCTGGACACACGACGATCGTAGCGGCGCGCGGGCGCGCACCGGGATCCGGACTGGAGGCACGGGGCGGCTCCGTCAGTCGAGGGCACCCTTGTGTCGTCGGTACGCGGACACCGTGGGGTCGCCCGCCAGCCAGAAGCGCCAGGGGAAGGCGGCGCCGCCGGCGACGCCGCCGACGCCCGTCCGCGGCCCGCGCGCGATGCGCGGCCCGGCCGCGCCGGATCCTGCGGACAGGAGCGCGTCGACGACCGCAGCGGGCCCGTCGGCGGTGATCCGCGCCTCCAGGCCGGGTGCCAGGGCGAGCACGTAGGGGCCGGAGCCGTCGAGCAGTGACGTGCCGTCGTCCGTCCCGAGGACCGCGCCGAGCGCGGTGCCGAGGTTGCCGGGGCCACGGGCCAACGCCGTGTCCGCCGGGCGGTCACCGCGGCGGCCACGCGCTACCGGGACGCCGTCCACGACCTCGGCGGCCCGCAGGAGCGACCCCGAGGAGGTGCCCTCGGGGCCGCTCACGACGTTGACGCACGTGTGGATGCCGTACGAGCGGTAGGCGTAGAGGGTCCCCGGGGCGCCGAACAGGTGCCGGTTGCGCTCGGTCATGCCGCGGTGCCCGTGCGAGCCCGGGTCGGAAGGACCCCAGTACGCCTCGACCTCGGTGATGCGGAGGGCGACGCCCTTGCCCGTGATCGTCGCGCCGAGGAGCGCCGGCGCCGAGGTCGGCGCCGGCAGCTCGAGCAGGGCGTGGAGCGGCGAGGTCATCGCGCGAACGGCGCCCCCGCGGCGAGGTCGTGGACGCGCCGGGTCAGCGACGCGAGCTGCTCGGCGACCCGGTCGGGCGCGGTGCCGCCGACGCCGGACCGCGACGCGACGCTGCCCTCGATCGTCAGGACGCCGCGGACCTCGGGCGTGAGGTGCGGGGACACCGCGCGGTACTCGTCGTCGGTCGGCTCGTCGAGCTCGATGCCGCGTTCCTCGCAGTGCCGCACGAGGGCGCCGGAGACCTCGTGCGCGTCACGGAACGGCACCCCCTGGCGGACGAGCCACTCGGCGACGTCGGTCGCGAGCGAGAAGCCCTGCGGCGCGAGGGCGGCCATGCGGTCGGTGTCGAAGGTGAGCGTCGCGATCATGCCGGTGAACGCCGGGAGCAGGACCTCGAGCTGCGCGACCGAGTCGAACACGGGCTCCTTGTCCTCCTGCAGGTCACGGTTGTACGCGAGCGGCAGGCCCTTCAGCGTCGCGAGCAGCCCGGTGAGGTTGCCGACGAGGCGCCCGGACTTGCCGCGTGCGAGCTCGGCGATGTCCGGGTTCTTCTTCTGCGGCATGATGCTCGACCCGGTCGAGAACGCGTCGTGCAGCCGGACGAAGCCGAACTCCTTCGTGTTCCAGAGGATGACCTCCTCGGCCAGGCGGGAGACGTCGATGCCGACCTGCGCGAGCACGAACGCGAACTCGGCGACGACGTCGCGAGCGGCCGTGGCGTCGATCGAGTTGTCCGCCGGGCGGGCGAAGCCGAGCTCGTGCGCGATGGCCGTCGGGTCGAGCCCGAGCGAGCTGCCGGCGAGGGCCCCGGCGCCGTACGGGCTGACGCTCGCGCGGTCGGCCCAGTCGCGGAGGCGTTCGAGGTCGCGGACGAGCGGCCACGCGTGCGCGAGCAGGTGGTGCGCGAGGAGCACGGGCTGCGCGTGCTGCAGGTGGGTCCGGCCGGGCATGATCGCGCCGGGGTGCTCGTTGGCCTGCTGGCTGAGCGCGTCGACCAGGTCGATCACGAGGTGCCCGATCCGGCGCGCGTGGTCGAGCATGTGCATGCGCCCCAGCGTCGCGATCTGGTCGTTCCGGCTGCGGCCGGCGCGGAGCTTGCCGCCGAGCTCCGGGCCGAGGTCGGCGATGAGCAGGCGTTCGAGGGCGCCGTGCACGTCCTCGTCGCCGTCCGCGGGCTGCAGCGAGCCGTCGGCGTGGGCGGTCTCGAGGCGGTCCAGTCCCGCGAGCATCCGCTCGAGTTCGTCCGCGGTCAGGTACCCAGCGGTGTGCAG